>NZ_KB905912.1:0-88667 GCF_000381105.1 Thioalkalivibrio sp. ALE12
GGTGCGCTCGCCCGGCGCCGCCTGGAGCTGGTCGCTCATCTCGGCCTCCAGGACCTGCTGGACCGCCTCGCGCACCAGCGTGCGCATCAGTTCCTCGTCTGTCCCCAAAAGCGCTCGCAGTGACGTGCGATCCGCAGTAGCCTGGCTCTTGTGAGTGGTCATGGTCTCGCCCTCCTTGAGGGGTTCAGGTGGTCGCTAACCAACCCGAATACCATGGCCGCTCACCTCCTGCCAGCTTCTGCACACAACTCAGCACACTACTCCACAGCGTTCCCCCAGACCCCGTCATCCCGGCCGCAGCGTCCCCCCACACGCCGTCATCACGGCCGCAGCAAAGCGGAGCGCCGGGATCTCCCGTCCCTGCCACCGACGCCGTGCAGGCCCCGGAGATCCCGGATAACCGCTACGCGGTTTCCGGGATGACGAACAGGGAGGTGCGCGGTGGAAACATCCTTGTAGGAGCCTGCTTGCAGGCGAAGCCCCTGCCAGAGTCGGGCACGGGCAGGAGCATTCGCCTGCAAGCAGGCTCCCACAGGGGTCAAGGGGTCACATCAGGACATCCGGATTCCCCACCGCTGCACTCCCCCACACTCCGCCATCCCGGCCGTAGCGAAGCGAAGAGCCGGGATCTCCCACCCCCGCCACCGACGCCGCGCCAGCCCCCGGCAGATCCCGGCAGATCCCGGCAGATCCCGGATAACCGCTGCGCGGTCTCCGGGATGACGACAGAGGGGGTGCGCGGTGGAAACATCCTTGTGGGAGCCTGCTTGCAGGCGAAGCTCCTGCCAGAGCCGGACGCGGGCAGGGGCATTCGCCTGCGAGCAGGCTCCTACAGGGGACGGAACAGGGCATCCAGATTCCCGGCCTCATACCCCCACACACCGTCATCCCGGCCGTGCAGGCGTACGGGCAGGCATGAAAAAAGGGGCTGCCTGTGGCAGCCCCTTCGAACGTCGGACCTCTTCGGGCTTACAGGCGGTCGAGCAAGGCCTCGGCGTCGGCCCGTTGCGGGAAGGCGTCGTGCGCGTCCAGCAGTTGCCGCAGGCGGTCGGCGGCGGCGTCGCGTGCGCCCTGTTCGCTTTCCGCCCAGGCCAGGTGGTACTGGATGCCCGGATCCTCCGGAGCCAGCTCGTGCGCGCGACCCAGGATATCCGCGGCCTCGGCCGGCTCGCCCGCGTGGATCAGCACCACGGCCAGCGTGTCCAGCACCGGGGGCGCCTCCGGAGCGAGTTCGGCGGCCCGGCGCGCGTGTCCGAGCGCCTCTTCGGTCTCGCGTTCACGCAGGGTCCAGGCCAGGTTGTTGAGGGCAATCACGTCGTCCGCATCCTGCTCGACGATGCGGCGGTACGAGGCCACCGCGCCCGGCTCGTCGCCGGCCCCCATCTGCTGCGCCGCATAGATGTGCCGGGTCGCCAGGTCCTGCGGGTGCTCGTCGAGCCAGCCTTCCAGCGTGGCCTGGCCGGCCTCGAACTCGCCGGATTCCCGTTGCGCGCGGGCCAGTTCATGGACCCAGTCCCGGCGCTGGCCACCCGGGTCCGCCAGCGCGGCCCGGTAGTGCCGCACGGCGGCCGCGGGATCATCCCGCTGCAGGGCCGCACGTCCCAGCAGGGCCTGGACCTCGCTGCGATCCTCGAAGCGTTCTTCCAGCCGCTGCAGATGCGGCCGGGCGTCCTCCGTGCGCTCCTGGTTGACCAGCCCTCGAGCCAGCAGCACGCGGGCCCGGTAATGTTCCGGCTGGCGTTCCAGCAGCTCGCGCAGCGTGGCCTCGGTGGCGGCCTCGTCACCGGCCTGCGCATGCGCGCGGGCCAGGGCAAGCCGAAGGTTCACATTGTCCGGCGCCTGCCCGACGGCCGCCTCTAGACTGGCGACCGCGGCATCGGGACGATTAAGCGTCTGCTGGACATCGGCCAGCGCATACAGCAGGTCGGGATTGTCCGGATGATGTTCACTCGCGGCCTCGAGCGTCTCCAGTGCCTGCTCGGGGCGGCCGCCCTGGAGCTGGATCTGGGCCAGCGCGAGATGCGGTGGCAGCATCTCGGGCTGTGACTCGATCGCCACCCGAAACCAGCGGGCGGCGCCCTGCTGGTCCCCGTCCTGGAGACTCAGGTTGGCCAGGCGCTGCGCGGAGCGGGCATGCCCGGGGTGGCGATCCTGAATCGCTTCCAGGACCTCCCGTGCCGCGCCACGGTTGCCGGCCTGCAATTCCAGGCTGGCAAGGTTCATCGCCACGGAGATATCGTCCGGGTCCCGTTCGACCCCTTCGCGGAACGCGGCGCGCGCCTCGTCGGTCCGGCCCAGTCCCATCAGGGCGGCGCCCTGGAGACTCAGCGGGCCGGCGGCCTCCGGCTGCAGCTCCTGCAGGCGCTGGGCGCGTTCCAGCGCCTCGTCATAGCGACCCGCCTGCAACAGGTAGAGCACCATGGTGGTATCGACCTGTTGCGCCGTAACCTCGCCGCCACCGGCGGCACGCATCACGTCCAGGCCTTCCTCGGTCTCGCCACCCCGGAGCAGCGCCACCGCCAGGAGTTCCTGCAGGCCCTGAGAGCCGGGGCTCGCGGCCACGGCATCGCGCAAGGCTTCGATCCCGGCTTCGGAGTCGCCGGCCACCAGCAGCAGGCGCCCGCGCAGCTCCGCCATGTCGGCGGGATCGCCGGTGTAGTCGCGGCTGACCCGGTCCACGAACCGCAGCGCATCCTCCACCCGATCCTGTTCCAGATAGATCGCCGTCAGGGTACGGATGCCCTGCAGCGATCCCGGGCTCTCCTGCACATGCCGGTTCAGGTTGTGCTCGGCCTGCTCCAGATTGCCCAGGCTGCGATGCGCCAGGCCAAGCCCCAGTAATGCGGGGCTGTAGGTGCGATTGCCGGCCACGGCCCGTTCGAAACTCGCGCGCGCGTCGCTGTAGCGTTCCTCCTGCATCAGGAGCATCCCGTCCAGGTAATGCACGCCGGGATGCGACGAGCCACCCTGCATCAGGCCGTCGACGTCCGCCCGCGCCCCTTCATAATCGCCGGCATTCAGGCGCACCATCGCGCGCGCCATGTAGTCACGTCCGGAAGCCGGGCGCACCTCGATGGCCCGGGTGAAGGCCTCTTCCGCGCCCTCGGAATCGCCGGTGATACGGCGGTACTCGCCCAGCAGGCTCCAGGCATGCGCCAGCTCGGGGTCCTGATCGAGCGCCTGTTCGAGGGAGGCCATCGCCCGCTCGGCATCACCCTCGGCCATCGCCAGATGGGCATGCGCCAGGGCCTGCAGCGGCGCCTGTTCGGCCGCATCGACCTGTGCCAGCTCGGCCTCCGCGGCGTCGCGCTCGCCCACGGCGGCAAAGGCGACCGCCCGCAGCGCGTGCAGCCGTGGCCGCTCCTCGGCGGCGAGATCCTCCGGCACCGACTGCGCCCGGATCCGCGCGAAGCGGTCGGTCGCGAACCACGCCTCGGCCAGCGGCAGCGCCACCTGCGCCTCCGGGATACCGAGCGACTGCGCCCGTTCCAGCTGGCGGCGGGCCTCCTCCGGGTTGTCCAGCTGCAGATACACCACGCCGAGACTGCGGCGCGTGGCCGGGGCATCGGTGTTCAGTTGCAGGGCGTTGCGATACTCGATGCGGGCGCCCCGGTAGTCCCCCTGTTCCTGCAGGGCCTGGGCACGGTCGAGGTAGTCCTGTTCGCTGGCCGTCCCGATCTGGTCACAGCCCGCCAGGCCCACGCCGGTGGCCAGGACCACCGCCAGTGCCAGCGGCTTCAGGCGTCCCGGCAGTATCCCATTGTGACGGGGCCGGGCCGGGCCGGATGCTTGTTTCGTGTATCGGGTAGTCACCATGGTGTGCCTCATCTGAGCCCGTACTTGTCGAGCAGGCCGTAGAGCGTTGGACGGGTAATGCCGAGGGTATCGGCCGCCTGGGCGATGTTGCCGTTGCAGCGGCCCATCGCCTTGATCACGGACTGGTATTCGGCCCGGTCGCGGGCCTCGCGCAGACGCTCCGGCGGCGCTTCCTGGTCGTGGTCCTCGAGCCCGAGGTCCTCCGCGGTCACCAGGTTGCCGTCGGCCATGATCACGGCGCGCCGGATCAGGTTTTCCATCTCGCGCACATTGCCGGGCCAGGGGTGGCCCTCGATCGCGCGCAGCGCGTCGGCGGTAAAGCCGCGGCGCGGCTTGCCCTGCTCGCGCGCGAAGCGCTCCAGCAGGGCGTGGGCCAGCAGGGTCGCATCCCCCTGGCGTTCGCGCACCGGCGGGATGTCGATACTGATCTCGCTGATGCGATAGAACAGGTCTTCGCGGAAGTCGCCCGCCCGGATCAGGGCCTGGAGGTCCTGATTGGTGGCGCCGATGATGCGGACATCCACCGGGATCTCGTTGCGCCCGCCGAGGCGCTCGACCGTGCGCTCCTGCAGGAAGCGCAGCAGCTTGGCCTGCAGGCTCTGCGGCAGGTCGCCGATCTCGTCCAGGAACAGCGTGCCCTTGTCGGCATGCTCGATCTTGCCGATGGTCTGGCGCGTCGCGCCGGTGAAGGCACCTTTCTCGTAGCCGAACAGCTCGCTCTCCAGGAGGTTCTCCGGGATCGCGGCGCAGTTGATCGCGACGAAGCGCTCCTTCGCGCGGTTGCTGAGGTCGTGGACGGCGCGCGCCAGGACCTCTTTGCCGGTCCCGCTGTCGCCCAGCAGCAGGACGGTCGCGTCGGAGGGCGCCACGCGCTCCACCATGCGGCAGACCTGCAGCATTTGCGGATCCGAGGTGATGATCCCGGACAGCGAAGAGGTGCTGCCGCGGGCCAGCCGGCGGTTCTCCTCCTCGAGTTCGTACAGCCGGGCGGCACGGTCCACGATCAGGCGCAGGAGCTCGGCATCCACGGGCTTGATGTAGAAATCGTAGGCCCCCAGGGCGACGGCCTTCAGCGCGTTCTCGCGATCGTCATTGCCGGTGACCACGATCACCTTGACCCCGGGGTTGAACGCCAGGATCTCCTCCAGCAGCGCGAGGCCCTCGGTGGCGTTGGCCGGGTCGGGGGGCAGGCCGAGGTCCAGGGTGACCAGCTCGGGCTCGTGCCGGCGCATATGCGCCATCGCGCTCGCGCGATCCTGGGCCTGCAGGATCTCGTAGCCGTCCAGGCACCAGCGCAACTGGCTTTGCAGGCCGGCGTCATCCTCGACAATCAGCAGCTTGAGCATCGACTCCATTACTTTGCACCCGGCCCCGGGAGGACGTGATGGTGAACGGCACGAAGACGCCTCATGTGCCGTACCGTGGCAGACGCAGCGTAAAGGCGGTCCCCTCGCCAACGCGGCTGGATACATCGATCCGCCCACCCATCCGGACCACCAGGTCCCGGGCCTCGTACAGGCCAATGCCCATGCCGGCGTTTCCCTTGGTGGTCTGGAAGGGGCGGAAGAGCCGCCGCCGGACGAAGTCCTCGTCCATGCCCGCCCCGTTGTCCTCGATTTCGATGATGGCCCATTGATCCCGGGTTTTCAGGGTCATGGTTATATCGCCGTTATCCGGCGTGGCCTCCTGTGCATTCCGCACCAGGTGCAGCAGCACATTCCGCAGTGCGTCGCGGTTTCCGAGAACTCCGGCGCTGTCCTCCACCGTGACCCGGGGCACCGGCCGGACCTCGCGGCTATCGTGCGCAACCTCCTCCAGCAGGGCGTCCACCTCGATCGCCTGGCGCGGGCTGTCGGCCCCCGGCTGGGCCTTGCGCAACTGGGCCAGGGTGCGCTCCAGGCGCTCGCGGGCATTGCCCACGGTGCGGAAGGCATCCGCCACGAACTCGGGATTGTCGCGGTGGCGCTCGGCGTTGGCGCTGATCAGGGACAACTGGGCCGAGACGTTCTTGAGGTCGTGGACCAGGAACGCCGCCAGCCGGTGGAAGGTCTCGAACTGGCGCGCCTCCAGCAGCGCCTCGTCGGTCTGTACCAGCGCCACGTACACCGCGAGCTGGCGGCCCGCGGTCTTCAGCAGATCGCGCTCCTCCCAGTCGATGCGATGCCGCGCCCGCGGCTGGGCCAGCACGACAAAGCCCTCCAGGCCATCGCTTTTCAGCAGCGGCACCACGGCCCAGTGGCGCGGGTTGTCCACCAGCCAGGCCGGCAGCTCCAGCCCGTGATAGAACGTCGGATCGCGGCGAAACTCGTCGATGTCGATCACCCAGCCGGAGCGCATCAGGAATGCCACCAGGGGATCGTCCGGTTCCAGCGCCGGGTACTCCGGCTCGCCCAGGTTCAGCACGCCGTCGAGGGCAAAGCGGCCGTCGTCGCGATGGACCCAGAGCAGGCCACCGGGGCTCTCGACCAGCTCGCCGATGGCCTGGATCGCCCGCTGCCGGAACGGGGTCTCGTCATCGGTCTGCGCGAGGGTTCCGGTAAAGCGCAGCCATTCCTGGCGGTAGTCGTAGCGGTAGTTGAAGAAGTGCTTGGCCAGCCATACCCGCAGCTGGGCGCGGACGCTGCCGGAGAAGAGCACCACCGCCAGCAGCAGCACCGCCCCGAACAGGAGGGTCACCTGCAGCAGGGCACCCAGGTCGCCCCCGTGGTGGCGCAGGTAGTAGCCCGCGCCGCCGACCGCCAGCAGGTACAGCCCGGCCCCGATCAGCGACGCGGTGTGAAACAGCAGGTGGCGCGAAACCGTGGGCCCCTCGCGCTGCGGCAGGCGCCGGCTCACCGAAATTGCCAGTAGCGGGACCACCAGCGCATTCACGAACCCGCGGGCCTGCCAGGACGGGCTGTCGATGGTCTGGAACAGCACCAGGTCCGCGAACAGGAACAGGTCGAAGGCGAACAGGCCGCCCAGACCCAGGCACAGGAACTTGATCTCCCAGCGGTTCTGCGGCGGCGTGTTGCGGTAGACCTGTTCCACCAGCACCAGCCCGGCGATCGCCATCAGCAGCGTGGCCAGCCCCGGCCAGATCGCGCCCAGCAGCTGCGGCCACAGCATCGGCACCAGGATGAACAGCAGAAAGGCCGCGACGCCACTGGCCCACCAGCGCAGGGCGCGCGGATCGACCCCCGGGCGGCTTCCGCTGCCCGCGAGCAATGCCAGCAGGAGCGCGAACCAGCCGGCATTGCGGGCCACCTCCATCACGCCGCCGGAGATCGCCGCGCTGGTCCCGTAGTGCCAGGCGAGAAAACCGAGGTAGCCCGCCCAGCCCACCGACAGCAACGCGGCCAGGACCACCCACAGGCCCGAGGGCCGGTTGCGCCAGCGCACCAGGGTCACCACCGCCAGCACCAGGAACGCCAGTGCCGCTGTCAGGTAGCCGATCGCGGCCAGGGGAACACTGGTCATTACGGGATCAGCGCGCGCCGCGGCCGAACAGGACGACCTTGACCGTCTCGATCAGGATCAGGACATCCAGGAACAGGGTGTGATTCTTCACGTAGTACAGGTCGTACTGCAGCTTCTGCCGCGCGTCCTCGACCGAGGCCCCGTAGGGGTAGCGCACCTGCGCCCAGCCGGTAATGCCGGGGCGGATCGAGTGGCGCGCCGGGAAATAGGGGATCTGCTCGGTCAGTTGCTCGACGAACACGGGCCGCTCCGGGCGCGGCCCGACGAACGACATGCTGCCCTGAAACACGTTGATCACCTGCGGCAGCTCGTCGATACGCAGCTTGCGGATGATGCGCCCCACACGGGTCACGCGGTCGTCGTCGCGCACCGCCCAGCGCGCCACGCCATCGACTTCGGCGTCTTCGCGCATGCTGCGGAACTTGCAGACCTCGAATGGCACATTCCCCAGCCCCACGCGCGTCTGCCAGTAGAACACCGGGCCGCGGCTTTCCAGCTTGATGGCCAGGGCGGTGACCAGCATCACCGGCAGGGTGGCCAGCAGCAGCGTCGAACTGGCCAGCACGTCGAAGGTCCGCTTGATGGCGTTGCGGGACCAGTGCTGGCGGAACCCCTCGCCGAAGATCAGCCAGCTGGCGTTCAGCGAGTCCAGTTGCACCCGCTGCTGTTCGCGCTCGAAGAAACTGGACACATCGGTGACAGCCACCCCGTTCAGCTTGCACTCGAGCAGCTGCCGGACGGGCAGGTTGCCCCGTCGGTCGCGGATGGCGACCACGATCTCGTGGGCCCGAAACTCGCGCGCCATCTCCAGCAGGCTCGCATCGCAGCCCAGCTGTAACTGGCGCGCCGGATCCTGCGGGCAGTCCTTCTCGCCCTCGGTGGCGATGTAGCCCAGCACCCGGAACGGCAGGTCGTCCGGGGCCTTGTCCGGGTGGACCGTCTCGATCGCGCGGGCCCGGCTGCCGGTACCCAGCACCAGGATGCGGCGCTTGAAGGCGTCGGCGTCGGAGAAATTGCACCAGAGGGTGCGCTCGGCAACCAGCCCGGTCAGCAACAGCAGCACCCCGCCGCCGACCGCCGTTGGCGAAAACAGTGCCGCCGGCACCAGGGCCCCATACAGGAGCAGCAGCCCGCCCACGAACAGCAGCGCCGGCACCAGGCGCAACAGGGAGCGCAGCGTGCTGCGGGTGGCCAGATAGTCCGACTCGTACAGGCCCGCCAGGGTGAGCACCAGCAGGACGACCAGCGTCGCCGCCACCAGCTCCGGGTCCAGCAGGCTGAGGGCCTCCGGCTGGAAGGGCGGCAGGCTCAGCACCAGATACAGGCACAGATACGCCACCAGCAGTTCCGCGGTCGCGAGCATCAGCACGCGGCGGCGTATGTAGTGGCCGAAGATGCGCACGACTAGCCCTCTCGCCGAGGCGCTTGCGCAGCGGGGTTGTGCGTCCTTGTCAGGGGGTCCATGTCTACCGTCCCCGATCCCGCAGCGTGGCGGCGACGGTTCCCCGGCGGCGCCTCAGCGCCGCGCGCCCGGAACCCGCCCGTCGCGCCCCGGGCTCGTCAGAAGCGTCGTTCCGGAATGATCAGCGTGTCGCCGGGCAGCATGTCCACGTTGGCCGAGATGTCGCCGCCGTTCACCAGGTCGTCCAGGCGCACCCGGTACTGCTTGCGCTCGCCGTCCTCGTTGCGCACGATCACCGCGCGATTGCCGGCCGCGAAGTCGGTGATACCGCCCACCGCGATCATCACGTCCATCACGCTCATCTCCTCGCGGTACTGCAGCGCCTGCGGCTCCGCAGCCTGCCCGATCACCCGGATCTGGCGGCTGTAGGGCCCGGCGAAGCCGGTCACCATCACCGTGACGATCGGATCGCGCAGGAACCGGGAGAGCTCCTCCTCCATCGCCCGCGCCAGTTCGGTGGGCGTCTGGCCGCTGGCCTGGACATCCTCGACCAGCGGGGTGGTGATCTGCCCGTCCGGGCGTACGGATACGCCGGTGGAGAGATCCGGATTGCCACGCACAGACACCTGCAGGGAGTCCCCGGGACCGATGATGTACTGCTCGATCACCGTGCGCTCGATGGAGGTCGGGGCATCCGGAAAATCGGTCGTGGCGCAGCCACCCAGGATCAGGGCCGGCAGCAGGAAGGCGAACCCGAACTTCGGCCCGACCTTTGAAGCATGGATCAGGGACATCGCGACTCCCCCTTGGACATTTCTGGCGGTTGTTTGGAGGCTTCACCCGACCGGGAACCGGGCCCGCACCGCACCCCGAAGGCCGCGATACCTGGCTACGCTTACCGGGAATACCGGATTCCACAAGCAACTTGATGTTAGGCCCCGGTTGTGAACAGAGTCCACGTAAGGCCTTCATTCCCGGCGGCTCCTGACTAACGTTCGCGTTACGGCGCCGCCGGGCCGTCCTGCTACCGCCAACAAGGATGCCCCGTGGATTTTCTGTCGCTGCGTTTTCTGGCCGACTGGCTGCTGCTCCCGCCCAGCGGGCCACTGCTGCTGGCCCTGGCGGGCCTGCTGCTGATGCGCACCCTCGCGGGCAAGGCGCTGCTGATCACCGGGCTCCTGCTGACCTACGCCTTCAGCCTCCCGCCCGTCAGCCACGCCCTGATGGCCCCGTTGCAGGCGCCGTGGTCACCCCCCGACGCGGCGGCGCTGGAACGCGCCGAGGCGATCGTCGTGCTGGGCGCCGGCTACCGCAGCGGTGCCGTCGAGTTCTCCGGCGAGACGGTGAACGACCTGGCCCTGGTGCGCCTGCGCTATGCCGCGGCCCTGCACCGGCGCACCGGCCTGCCGGTGGTCGCCACCGGCGGCGGCCCGGACGATCGGGAACCGGAGGCCCGCTGGATGGCCGAGGTGCTGGAGGAGTTCGGGGTATCGCCGGTGTGGCAGGAACCTCAGGCGCGCGACACGCAGGGCAATGCCCGCCACTCGGCCGCGCTGCTGCAGGAACACGGCCTGCAACGCGTGCTGCTGGTCACCCATGCCCACCACCTGCCGCGCGCCACGGCCGCGTTCGAACGCGCCGGGCTGGAGCCCATCCCGGCGCCAACCGGGGCGTTCGTCGCGCATGACACGCGGCTGTCGTTAGGCGCCTTCAAACCCCAGGCTAACGCCATGCGCACGAGCTGGCTCGCCATGCACGAGTACCTCGGTATTCTGTGGTATCGCTGGCAATACGGCCGTCACCCGGCACCACCCGACCCCTGACGCGCCCCGCCAGCCCCAACCCACAGCGACCGGGGGCGATGGATGAAACTGCTGGTAACGGGCGGGGCCGGCTATATCGGCAGCCATGTCCTGCAGCACCTGCGCAGGGCGGGGCACACGGTCACCGTGTACGACAACCTCAGCACCGGCCACGCCTGGGCTGTGGGGGATGCCGAGCTGGTGGTCGGCGACCTGGCCGATACCGAAGGCCTGCGCGACACCCTCGCGCGCGGCTTCGACGGCGTGCTCCACTTCGCCGCGCATATCGTCGTGCCCGAGTCGGTCGCCGATCCGCTCAAGTACTACGGCAACAACACCCGCAACACCCTCAACCTGCTACAGGCCTGTGCCGACACCGGCGTGCGCCATTTCGTGTTTTCCTCCACCGCCGCGGTCTACGGCATCCCCGACACCGTCTCGGTTGCGGAAGACGCACCGCTGCAGCCGATCAACCCCTACGGCGCCTCCAAGATGATGTCCGAGCGCATGCTGATGGACCTGGGCGCCGCCTCGGACCTGCGCTACGTCAGCCTGCGCTACTTCAACGTGGCCGGCGCCGCCCCCGACGGCCACCTGGGGCAGGCCACGCCCGACGCCACCCACCTGATCAAGGTCGCCTGCCAGGCCGCCACCGGCCAGCGCGACGGCATCACCGTATTCGGCACCGACTACGACACCCGCGACGGCACCTGCGAACGCGACTACATCCACGTGGAAGACCTGGCCGCCGCCCACCTCCGCGCCCTGGAACACCTCGACGGCGGCGGCGACTCTCAGGTGCTCAACTGCGGCTACGGCCACGCCTACAGCGTGCTCGAGGTGATCGACGCCGTGAAACGCGCCAGCGGCGTGGACTTCCCCGTCACCCTGGGCCCGCGCCGCGAAGGCGACCCGCCCGCCCTGATGGCCGACGCCCGCCGCATCCGCCAGACCCTCGCCTGGGAACCGCAATACGCCGACCTCGACCAGATCGTCCGCCACGCCCTCGCCTGGGAACAGAAGACCGCGCTGCAGACCGCCTGACCCGCGTTTCCCCAGCCGCGTTACAAGACCGTGCGGCGTGCGAGGTGCAGGAGCCGGGTGGGCAGTTCGTACTCCAGCTCCCAGACAATGCTCATCGGTTTGCTGCCTTCGTGGCGCTGGTAACGCACCGGGCCGCAGAAGGTGAATGGCTCACTGAGACCCGTCGCATCACGCTTGGCCCGCCGAATGAACAGCATGGGGGTGTAGCCACGCGCCTCGTGGTGGATGTAACGCTGCCCGGTCTCCGAGGTGGGTGAGGTGCCGGACTGTGACTGCCAGTGGAACCGCCGCTCGTTGAGGGCGTAGTCCTCGTACATGGTGGTGGGGGAGAACTCCTGCTCGGATTTCTCCAGGGTGACGAACAACGCATCGACCCGCCGCTCCGGTACGTGCCGCACACCCTCCTGCTGGGTGATCGGCTTCTCCAGGCTGCCAAGTCCCAGCGCCAGAAGGATCTGCTCGCGGGTGTAGGACGCGTGCAGTTCCAGCGGCCCCGTCTGCTCTGGGAAGGTGATGCCGCTGGCGGGGACGATACACTCGTGTCGCCAGGCGGCGACTTCCTGGATGTCCCGGTACAGGGGGCGCTGTTCGCGGACGAAGGCATCCACGGCGGATAGGTCCCCGTCCCCCGGCCGCGTCTTGCCCCATAGCGTGCTGTGGACGAGGGCCAGCCGGAGCCGATCCTGTTCGGCAAGCTGCTCCACGTTCGCGGCCGGCCGCGCCAGATGGGTCTGCAGGGTTTCCAACAACTGGTGATCGTCACACCGCGCCAAGCGCTGCAGCCCGCGTTTGAGGCCACTGGCATAGGGCGCTAGCGCTTCGGTCGATTCGCCTCCGCATTCCGCGCGCAGCCGGGAGGGCAGGTCCTTGCGCAGCAGGTCTTCCGCATCATCCATATGCAGGCAGTCGAGCATCTTGGGCAGGCTGGCGGAGTCGATGTCCTCCCGGAAACAGTCCTTCAGCTCGCGCACGATCTGCGGTCGCTGGCGGTTGATCTGCGCACGGATGTTGTCGAGAACGTGCTGGGTGGCCAAGCGGTCGAGGTGGATCAGGCAGCCGCTGGGTAACCAGGGGAAGCCTTCCTGAATCTGGTGATCCACCCGCTTCTCCGGCCGCGCGCTCAGGGCCCGGAACCGCGCGGCATAACGAAAACGCCGGTGCTGCGGTGCGACGAAATCGAGCACGGTCAGGTGCGGCTTACCTTCGTGCAAGCGCAGGCCGCGGCCCATCTGCTGTAGGTAGACCGTCAGGCTCTCGGTCGGGCGCAGCAGCAAAACGGTGTCCACCTCCGGCAGGTCGACGCCTTCGTTGTAGAGGTCCACCGTAAAGATGAAGCGGATGCGCCCCTCGCGCAGGTCGCGCTGTACCGACTGCCGCTCGTGATCCGAGCTCTCGCCAGTCAGCACCGCGCTGGGCACCTGCTTGGCCGAGAAATGCTCGGCCATGAATCGGGCATGGTCGCAGCTGATGCAGAAACCCAAGCCCCTGACCGAGCTGAGATCCGTGGCGTGTTCATGGGCCTGCTGCAGGACCCAATCGGCTCGCGCCCGGTTGCCGGTGAACACCCCTTCCAGTTCTTCGGCGTCATAGCCCCCGCGCTTCCAGCTCACCCGGCTCAGATCCACGGACTCATGGTCGGCCACACCGAAGTAATGGAACGGGACCAGCAGGCGCCGCTCAATCGCATCCGGCAAGCGGATCTCATGGGTGTAGCGTTGGCCGAAGTGCTTGCGGATATCGTCGGCATCCGTGCGCTCTGGCGTCGCGGTCAGGCCCAGCAGGCACTTGGGCCGCACATGCTCGAGGATGCGCTGGTAGCTGCCGGCAGTACTGTGGTGCGCCTCATCCAGCACCACGTAATCGAAATGCGCCGAGTCTAGGCGATCGAGGTCCCGTGAATTCCAACTCGCCACCGTGCAGAACAGATGGCGGTCCTGACTCGGACGCGCCCCGCCCACCAGCACATCGCCAAACTCGCGGTCCTGCAACACTTGCCGAAAGCTCGCCATCGCCTGGCGCAGGATCTCCTCGCGGTGGGCGATGAACAGCAGCGACGGGCGCCCCTTGTCCGCCTGCTCGCGCGCAAAGCGCCGATAGTCGAAGGCGGCGATCATGGTCTTGCCGGTCCCGGTGGCCGCGATCACTAGATGGCGGTCGATCCCCGAACGGCGTTCGCGCTGGATGTCCTCCAGGATCTCCTGCTGAAAGGCATACGGCCGCAGGTCGAAGAACGCGGTGGCGTCTTTCGGCGCCCCAGGCCCCGAGCTGGATTCCGACTCCAGTGCCTGTTGCAGGCGGGGAAGTTCATCCTTGGTGAGCGGTTCGAACTCCGCCGGGTCTGCCCAATGCGCCTCGAACGAGGTCTGGATCTGGCGCCACATGTGCGGCAGCTCGTATTCACTGACCTTGGCCGTCCACTCCAGGCCCTCATCCATCGCCACCCGCGAGACATTCGCCGAGCCGATGTAGGCACTGCCAAACCCCGTGTTCCGATGGAACAGGTAGGCCTTCGCGTGCAGGCGCGTGCGGTGCGTGTCGTAGGAGACCCGAATCTCGGTGTTCGGCAGGCCCAGCAGAAACTCGATCGCCTTGAGATCCGTAGCCCCGAGGTACGAGGTCGTCGTGATCCGTAGCCTGGGAGAGCCATCCGCCGTCGGGGTCTCGGTAAAGCGCTTCAGCGTCTCGCGCAAGGCGCGAATCCCACTCCACTTGATGAAGGACACCAGCCAGTCGGCCCGCTCCGCACTGGCCAGCTCCTTCTCGATCTGCGTGACCAGGCTGGGCGTACGATCCGAACCGGTGAGCAGGCTGGACAGGGCCAGCGGAACATCCGGCCGTGGCGTCTCCTGCTGCCCAACCTGATCAGCCGACGGGGAACGCACCTCCAGCAACTGCCGGAACGGCGGCTGCGGAAGGTCCTCCTCGATCCCGGATAGCGGATGCCCCGCTGCCCCCAGCGCATCTGCCAGCCCCTGCACGGCCCGCGTCCAGTCCTCGTGTCCCTTTTCCCGCAGCTCACCCGCGCGCTCCGCGAGCCGCTGGGCCAGCTCGGCGACCAGGCTCAACGCCAGATCGTCGCCCTCCAAGCCCGGGCTCCAACGGGCGTGCTCCTCCAGCCCCAAGGCCTTCAGCGCTTGCCGTACCCGCGGCGTATCCAGCCGTTCATGCAGACCGACCCATTGGCCACTGGACAGGGATTTGGCAGCGCTATCTCGGCTCATTCGGAACGTGCGGCAATAAAGGCTTCGAGCAATGGGATGTCCGCAGGCGCAAGCTCGAGCCTTTGAGCCTCCAATGGCGACACCCAGCACCACCGATCGTGCACGGTCAGCACTGGGCTCTCGTCTTCCGTCCAGGCTCGCAGCGCCACCAACTCAAGGCGCCCATTACCCGGAATCGGCGTGCGCCCGATCTCTTCCCCCACCCGGAGCCCCATCGCCAGCTCTTCACGGAACTCGCGGCACAACGCCGCCTCCAGGCTCTCGCCCGGCTCCGCCTTGCCACCGGGGAATTCCCAATACCCGCCCAGAGCCTGATCGGCCCCACGGCGCGCCAGAAAGATCCGCCCCTGTGCGTCCTCCAGAATGCCGCAGACCACCACCGCCTGATTCGCTTCTATGAGCGTTTCCAACACGGCTCTCCATTTCGCCTGGTCGGATCGTACCAGGGAACGCCGCCACGGCTCCCGCCGGAAGCTCGTTTCTCGGGCCACGCGTGGTACCTACTTCCGTCACGCGACACTGCGATAACGGTGATATATCGATTCTGTATAGCAAGGCGCTCTGTCCCGCCCGCGCCGCCGCTCTCCACATCTCGACCCGAATCAGTCCAGCCGGCAAGCCTTCAACGTCGGCCCCTCCGTCTCCCCTATGTTGGGCCAGCGATCCGATCTAAGCCTTTGCAAAATCGACGAAAAGTGCTCGTCCCGCAGGGTTCGGCGCCCTGCTGCTCGACGCGACGCACACTACCATGATAAAAGTATGGTTTACCTGTGGTGGTGTGCCACCGAGAGGAGAACGCCGGGATGATATGCAGAATCTGTATATCACCGATATGACAGATTCTGTCTAATCTACTGTTGGGCGCGTCAGACGAGGGTGCATCAGTGGGGAGTGTTGAGATGCCTGCTACCATGGATTGCGGCGTGATAATCAGAGATAAGAAAGAACTTATTGCACTGCTACGGGAGAACAAGAAGTCCCACTACACATACATCCTCCGATTTCCAGACGGAACTCCGTTCTATGTTGGCATAGGTCAAGGTGCGCGGATGTTCGCTCACGTGGAAGAAGCGCAAGATCCGAGCCGAGAAAGCCTGAAAGCCGAGACGATTCGATCCATTTGGAGGGGAGGTGGCGAGGTGCTGCACACAGTGGATCGGCTGTACGACCGGGAGCCATGGGACCGGGAGGCCGAGTTGATCCTTTCGTTAGGGCAGCAGAAGCATGGTACCGGGCCGTTGACCAATGCTCAGGACTACGCACCCTCCCATAGCGTCGATGGAGTCGAGGTGCGTAAGTACCGCGATGTGCAGGGAGACGACGCCAACCGGATTCCAGATAATTTCAAGCTTGTGGATGTAAGTTTGATGGCAGGCCCGCGCGAACCTCGCACGCGCACGTCCGTCTTCGGAAAAATCTACACGGTACTGGAAGAGAACCCTGGAGTGACGGGCCGAGAGCTTGTACATCTCCTTCAGCGGGTCGATTTCTCCGCTAACAAAAGTGCCTACACCCAATCTGGCGCCGTATGTGCTGCGTGGGTGTGCGGGTACATCGAGGGAGGATTCTTTCGAAGTGACCGGCAGCACATACAGCGCTGGATAGGCGGCGATGACTAGAGACAACGTCGATAAGCTCAGGGCCGCGGTGCTAGCTGAACCAGAGCTACTGGATAAGCCGGGCAAGGTCCTTTATAGCACTGGCAGTACACTGCGTCCCCACGACATCTACTTCCTGGGTACGAAACCGGGCGGCACACTCCCTAGTACTATTCGTCAGTCGCTGGAAGATTTGGACAACGGCCGCAACGAGTACCTCGACTACTCGTGGGAGGGGCGTCCGCCGGGGCAACAGAAACTGCAAAAGCAGGTGCGGCGTTTCCTCGAAGGGCTTGGGTTCGACGTGCGGTCCGTGCCAGCAAGCAATATCGTCCTTACGCGAGAGCGTTCTATAGGTACGCATCCTGACCTAGATGGTGATGCAGCTCGGTGCTGGCCGATCCACAAGACCATTATCAGCCTCGTGCGCCCGCGGGCGATTGTTGCGTTCGGAAGTGGAGAGCGGCAGTCTCCGTTCGCGTACCTGCGGGATTTCCTAAAGCCTGAGAACGTTGAGACCATCGATGCCCAGCAGGGGACGTTCTCGTGTCATCGCTTTCAAGCAGAACTTGATGGCCGCCCACTCAGCGTCGTGGCAGTACCTCACCTAACCCGGTATTCCCCTTATACGAAGCCGGAGATCATGAGATGGGTCAGTGATTGGATTGAGCGAGCTGATTAGTGGCGACACTCGTCGGCGAATCGAGGTGGCCCAAGAGCCCAACAAGGCGCTGCAGCCGACGGCTTCGCCGCGGCTGAGCTTGGGCGTTGTGCATAAAAAGGAAAGATATATGGGTGTACTAGGAAATCAGCCAGAAAGAAGCAATTACCGAATCACTTCAGAAGAGCTTGGGCATTTTCTAGAAGATGCAGCGGCGCTTGCAAAAAAGCACAAGGTCACTGTTGAAGCAGTTATCAGCGCAAAGCATGCTCTTGAGCTAGAGCGACAAAACAATATTGCCGTTCAAGGTGGTGATTACACAGATGAGCAGGCGGGCGGCATCGGTGACATTCTTTCGAGAATTGCCTCCGCGTTAGAAGAACGAGCATAACCAGTCGCTCCAGCCGACGTCAGGCCGCGTAGCGGCCTTCCTCGCGAGCCACCGGGGTCAGACCTTGCCTTTTGCCCCGCGATAGGCGTGCCTGAAGTATTCCAGCATGCTGTTGATGAGCGGCCGCACAGCCCCTTCCCCAACGCCACCGGGGTAACCTTTGACCGCTGCAAGGACGGGGTCTAGCGTCCAGGGTAAGGGGCAGGGAACGGCCCGGCGGAATCCGTTGCAACCTCGCGGAATCGCGAAGGAGGCACACCATGCGCAGCGTAGACAACATGCCGGTGCTCGACTGGCAGGATGGCAAGAACGCCATGCGGGCGAAGTTCCAGGTGATGCACGAGGAGCCGGTGGTGCTGAAGATGCCGGCCGACATGGACTGGTCGGTGAACGAGGGCGAGTTCGGCTGCACGCTGGACGAGAACGGCGTGCCACACGACTGCGAAGGCGGCAGTCTTCTGCATCGGCTTGCGGAGCTCAATGACATGCCCGCGCTGGAAGATATCGCGAAGGCCTGTGCCTACTCCAGCTCGCGCGTGGATATCGACGCTTCGGGCTCCCGCATCATCGTGCACGACTGATCGGGCCTGGGCCTCCGGGCCTGCCGGCGGCGACCCTGCAATGTGGAGCGGTGGGCGATGTCGGTGATCCACCACGAGATGGAGATCGACGCTGCTCCGGAGGCGGTGTTCGATCTGATGGCCCGGGTGGAGGCGTTCGCCGCCTACAGCGAGGCTATCGAGTCCATCACCTGCGTCGGGCCCGAGCGCTACCGCTGGTGTGTGCGGGTGGCCGGGGTTCCGCTAACCTTCGACGTGGAAGTGCTGGTCGCCGTCCCGCCGCGCCTGCTCGGCTGGCGCGCGCTGGCCGGGTTGTCCTGCGAGGGCTGCTACCGGCTGACGCCGAGCGCGCGCGGTACGCATCTGGAACTGGCCGTGCGCTGCGGCGACGAGAATCCCCTGACCGATGGCCTGCTCGGCCTGGCGGCCCACCCGCTGCTGGATGCGCTGGGGGCGGAGGTGGTGCGCAACGCATGGCCGCGCCTCCACGGGGCGTGATCCCTACGCCTGCGCGTGGAACTCGCGGTATTCATCGAGGAAGGCGAGGCGGGTAGTTTCGGTGACGCGATCGATGAACAGGGTACCGTCGAGGTGGCCCGAGGCAGCAGGCTCGCGCCCCGCGCGGTGAACACGGGGTCCACCAGCGTCAGGCGAGTGGCTGTCAGGTAACCGGTATTTCACTCGGCGACGCGATAGCACAACCTGCACAGTTGGTTGTACATGTGGGCCGGCCGGCCTATACTTGTACAAGTCAAGGTACAGGAGGCGCCATGAAGATTGTTTCATTCACCGAGGCTCGCAACGGTCTCAAGGCCGTACTGGATGGGGTGGTCAACGATGCCGACACCACGGTGATTACGCGCCGTGATTCGGAGGATGCAGTGGTCATGTCACTTGATCACTACAACAGCCTGATGGAAACGGTGCATCTTTTGCGTTCCCCTGCCAATGCAGAGCACCTCAACAGGTCCATTACGCAATACAAGGCAGGAAAGGCGACCGAGCGTGCGTTGGTAGGTGGGGATGAGTAGTCGGTTGCTTTGCTGGACCGACGAAGCATGGACTGACTACCTCTACTGGCAACGTCAGGACAAGAAGACCCTGAAGCGGATCAACAAGTTGATAGAAGACGTGAGGCGGTCTCCATTTGAAGGCATTGGCAAGCCGGAAGCCCTCAAGGAGAACCTGGCGGGTTTCTGGTCGCGTCGGATTGATGACACCAATCGACTTGTGTATGCGGTGGAGGATTCGTCTATCACGATCATCTCCTGCCGATATCACTATTAAGTGCGAGGTCGACTACCGACGCATCCTGTATCGGCGATCGACGGTACCGTCCTAGTAGCCGGAGGAAGTCGGGCCCATTCGGATGGCCAGCAGGGGCGGGCTTACGTGGGCTTTGACGAGGGTGCCGCGTGGAACTCGCGGTATTCGTCGAGGAAGGCGAGGCGGGTGGTGTCGGTGACGCGATCGATGAACAGGGTACCGTCGAGGTGGTCGAGCTCGTGCTGGAACACGGTGGCAAGGAAGCCTTCCGGTTCCAGGTGGCGGGGCGTGCCGTCGGGCTCGTGGTAGTCCACGGCGATGTGGCGCGGCCGGGCGACTTCGCCGCGCAGGCCCGGTACCGAGAGGCAGCCTTCCCAGTAGCACTGAGGGGTTGCGTCCAGCACGGTGACCACCGGATTCACGAGGACCAGGCGGCCGGTCGGCACGGCACCGGGGTAGCGGGTATTGCCCGGCTGGATCTCGATCACGGCTACGCGTAGCGGCACGCCGATCTGGGCGGCAGCCAGGCCGAGGCCTTCGCTGGCGTGCATGGTATCGACGAGGTCGTCCACCAGGGCGTGCAGCCCAGGGCTGTCAAAGTCCGAGTCGGGTACCGGGTCGCAGACGCGACGCAGGTCGGGATGCCCCATGCGCAGAATACGGCGAATGCTCATGGAAACGATGGTGCCACGGCGCCGCATCTTCCGCTGCTGCGGGAGATGCGCGATGGAATCGCGTGTTAGCTGGCAGGCGTCCAGCCATGCCCGGCATGCCAGGTTTCCCGAAACACCGCACGTTGTTTGACCGCGCGCAGCGGACGCGACAGGAACGCTCGCAGATCCGTTACTACATCGGAAAGCGGGAGGTGTGCCAGGGTGTTTTTCTTCAGAAATGCGTGCCACTGGATCTGCTTCGATCGGTCCTGTGCGAAGTCGTCGCTAAGGCCGAACGGGGTACCTTCCGGCAGCGGTGTCATGCGGCGTTCGAATGTCGCGTGAATGGCCTGGTACAGAATTTCGCCTTCGAAATCGGCATAACGCGACAAGACCCAGAGATCGAAGTAATCCTTCATACGACTGTTGGCGATGCCGAGCGACACCAGTGCCTCCAGCTTTTCGGCGACAACGGTCGCGCGGGGATAGGCGCGAAGCCGGGGGGCAGGCATGGCCGGCAATATCACCGGGAACTCGACGGCGTCGGGGCCTGGTGTCACGGCATCGCCAAAACCCACGTCGATCTGCGTGTGGCAGCGCGCACCGTCCAGCAGCCCTATCAACGTGATCCGCACACCGGAGTAGCTGGCCTCCTTGCGAATCGCCTCCGCCCGTACCGAGTCGGCCTGAAAATGGATTCCATCGTCCTGCTCCACCGAACAGACATCCCGAAACACAGCCTCAAGATGTGGCAGCTCGGCTGACCCAAAGCCCAGGAGGTCGGCATCACGCGTCGGTCGGTGCGGGATGTCGAACCACAGATCGAACAGCAAGGCGCCCTTGAGAAGGAACTGGTCTGCATGGGAGGAGGTGCTCAGGCGATACAGGAACCGTTCAAGGGCATAGCGGGTTAGGGAAACCCTGATCCATGTACACGCTCGCGTTGGTGTCCCAGGTTTTCCGAGACAAGGCGCGGTGCGCAGCCGGTAGTGGCTCTACCCGCAAGCGGCGTAATGCAGGATCGGGGAACCTGGGGTGCCAACCCCGAGGGGCTCGGCCGCTTTTGCGCGGGAACGGCGTTGCGGCTCCCTTGTGCAGAATGACTGCACGGCAGTCGCCGCGCCTTGTTCGCACGCAAAAGCGACTCGAGCGCGAGCGTGTACATGGACCAGGGTTTCCCTGGTACGAGGTTGTAGTCCTGCTTGTGGTTTCGGGCGTTTTCGAGCAGTCGGGCACGCACCGAGGCAGCGGGGTTTTTGGGACTCACGTCAGGCTCTCCAGATAAGGGCGCATGACATTGCCGACCCGGCACAGCCTGGCAAACTGCCAGAGTTCGTCCATGCGCACCCGCTTCTCACTCCAGGCCTCGCGCAGGGCCTCCAGAGCGACATCCAGGCCAATCTTGTTGCGGTACTTGAAACAGTCCGCGACCGTCCTGGCAATACCGGTAACGCGTACCGGAACCCCTTCGATCAAGTGTTCCTCGACGCCTTCGGCAAGAAGAGGATCGGAAAAGCGGACAATACGCAGGGCCGGGTAGTCGATCCGGGGAGCGCGGGCCTTGTTGGGGATGGCAAGCCAGACCTCGAATGGCGACTGGGTGGTGAGATTATGGAAACGCAATGCCGAGAGCAGGCACACCACCGCTCGCGGATGCTTGCGCGCGGTCTCGGCCAGCGCGGTGTGTTCCGAGACAGGACGGTCCGGCAGCGCATAGAGGCCGCGCGCAACCCGCGCGAGCATGCCCTGACGGACGAGACGCGTCAGCGCAACTCTTGGCAGGCCCAGTGGTTCCAGGTCGCGCGACCGGATCAGTCCGCGTTTGCGCGCGAGATCGAGGATGGCTTCTGCGCTATTGCCCATGCCGGCATGCTGTTCCGTTATGCCGGTAGAAGTCAATCACTACCGACAAAAAGAAACACCCTGATTGTCCACGACCGCGAGCGACGGATACGGTGCGGCGTCGCAGATACGACGCAGATCACGGTATCCACGGGCAGGATACGGCGGACGCTCATGGGAAGGATGGTGCCACGAAGCCGAGGCTGACGTTGGTACGGGGATACCTGCCGGAGAGGAACGCTGAAACAGGACGTTGCCCAGATGGGGTTATCGGCTGTGCGATGAGGAAGACACCCATCTTTCTGGCTGCCGCCTAGCCGTACTCGGCGCCCGCGTCAGGAGTCCGACCTTGATATACCATATTCAGTATGCATACTCTATTTGGTATGTGGGAGATCTTTGAACACAAGAGGGTAGAAAAGAGCCTGGCGGCCGCCCCTCCAGAAGTTCAGAAGCGGTACGAGAAGTGGAAGGACATCGTCACCATCTCCGGTCCGCAGGGGTTGCGGCATATTCGGGGCTTCAACGACGAAGCCTTGTCCGGCAAGTGGAAAGGCTTCCGATCGTCTCGACTGAATATCCAGTACCGCGTCATTTACCGGGTGGAGAAAGACAAGGTGCTCGTTGAAGTCGAGAAGGTAACTCCCACGATTACGGGAGGGCGTGACATGAGTGATTATCGCAACGCAAACAAGAGGGTCGAGGTTTCGGTTGGCGAATCGGTCCGGATCCTGCGTGAGCTTCAGGAAATGAGCCAGAACGATCTGGCGAATGCCTCCGGGATCCCCCAGTCGACCATTTCGGCCATCGAGAATGACCGTGTACGTCTCGGTGTTGATCGCGCCAAGGTCCTGGCAAGGGCATTGCGCTGCCACCCCGCCGTACTCGTATTCCCGGGCTGGGATGTCGAGCATGAATCGGCCGCATAGCCATCAAGCCATTCGGGAACACGCAAAGTCAGCAGGGCACCAGGTCGCAGACGCGACGCAGCTCGGGCGGCCCATACGCAGACACGGCCAACGCTTATTGATGGGGAGGATGGTGCTACGGGAAAGATAATGGTGGCCGGGGACGGAATCGAACCGCCGACACGGGGATTTTCAATCCCCTGCTCTACCAACTGAGCTACCCGGCCATACTGCGGGGGGATTCGTCCTGCGGACGAAGGGCGGTATTAAAGCGGCCCGGCGCCGCCACGTCAAGCATGCCGGGCCGGTCGCCGCGGAAAAGCCCGGATATCAGGAGGCGTTCGGGTCGACGAAGCCTTCCGGCTTCTCGGAGCCTTCGCCGAACAGGAACTTTTCCATTTCCTCTTCCAGGAACTTGCGCGCCTTGGGATCGACCGGGGTCAGGCGGTATTCGTTGATCAGCATGGTCTGGTGGCTTAGCCAGGCCTGCCAGGCCTCCTTGGACACGTTCAGGTAGATCTTCTTGCCCATCTCGCCGGGATAGGGCGGGAAGTCCAGGCCTTCGGCCTCTTGCCCGAGTTTTACGCAGTTAACGGTTCGTGCCATTGCCGGGATCCTTATCGTCGTGCAGATAACGCTGGATGGGGGCCGGGATGCCGACCGCCCGTGATGTGCCGGGTTTATACCAAATCACCCTGTCGCCTTCCATGATCCCACACGCGCCAGCCGGGAGGTCGAAGAGGCGGATGCGCAGATCCAGGCGGTAGTGGCTGAAGCTGTGCTGCAGACCGTGATCGGTGGCGGCCGGCGCGGCGCCGGGCCACTGGGCCAGCACCCAGTCCTCCAGGGCCTCGGGGGTTTCGGCCTCGGGCAGGCTGTAGAGCCCGCCCCAGATGCCGTCCTGCCCGCGCTGCACCAGGGCGATGCCCTCTGGCGCGCGCAGGCAGGCGGCCCAGCGGGTGCGGGTGGGCAGGTCGCGGCGTGGCCGGGGCGAGGGCAGCGTAGCGGTCAGGCCCTGCTGCGCGGCACCACAGTCCTGATGGACGGGGCAGGCGTCGCAGTCGGGCCGGCTGCGGGTACAGAGCAGGGCGCCCAGGTCCATGATGGCCTGGGTGTAGTCGGCACAGCGCGTAGTCGGGGTGCGCGCCTCGGCCTCGGCCCACAGCTCGCGCTGGACGGCCGGGCTGCCGGGCCAGCCGTGGATCGCCGCGTGGCGCGCGAGCACGCGCTTGGCATTGCCGTCCAGGATGGCCTCGGGGGCATCATGCGCCTGGGCGATGATCGCGGCGGCGGTCGAGCGGCCGATCCCGGGCAATGCCTCCAGACCCTCGCGGCGAGCGGGGAAGACACCCCCGTGCTCCTCGACCACCACCTGCGCGGCCCGGTGCAGGTTGCGCGCGCGGGCGTAGTAGCCAAGCCCCGACCACTGGTGCAGCACGGCATCCTGCGGCGCCGCCGCGAGGCTCTGCACGTCGGGGAAGCGCTCCATGAAACGGAGGAAGTAGGGGACGACGGTCTCCACCCGGGTCTGCTGCAGCATGATCTCGGAGACCCACACCCGATACGGCGTGCGCGGGTGCTGCCACGGCAGATCCTGGCGGCCGTGGCAGTCGAACCAGGCCAGCAGTCGCTCGGCGAAGGCGTTCATGGATGGGCCGGGCATGGCGGCGCCCGCCCGGGAGGCGGGCACCGGCGGTGATCAGCGGCTGCGGAAGCGGTCCAGGAGCCGGTCGGACTCCCGTTCGATGCGCTCGCGGGCGCGCTCTTCTTCCTCGTCCAGGCGTTCGCGGACGCGTTCCTCTTCCTCGCGCACCCGCTCGCGGGCCTCATCCTCGTAGCGACCACGCAGGGCGTCCTCCAGGTCGAGACGGAAGCTCGGGTCGGTGAAGGTCCCGCTGATGCGGATGGGCAGGGTCACGCCGCGCAGGTCATCCAGTTCACGCCCGCCCTGGCCTTCCAGCGTGCCCACCACTGTCGTGTTCACGCGGTAGTCGAGGCTGTCGTCGTTCAGGTCGGCCTGGCCTTCGCCGCGCACCCGCAGCAGGGGCGAGCTGGCGGCGAGGTCGTCATTGCGGACCACGCCGTCGCGGATGGTGAAGCTGCCGGCGAGTTCGCTGAAGTCGGTCTGGTTGGGCTCGTCCTCTTCCAGCTGTTCGCCGCGCAGGCGCGCCTCGGCGCGGCGGATGATCTGGGCCACGTTGATACCGCGCACCGCACCGTCCTCGAAGCGCATGTTGCCGGAGCCGTTCAGGGCCCCTTTCAGCTCGCTCAGCAGCTCGCCACGGGTGCGGATGTCCAGCTCCAGGTTGCCGGTACCCATCAACCGCGCGTCGTCGCCCTGAAAGTCCTCCAGCAGGGCGCCAATATCCAGGCCCTGCAGGTCGGCGGCCAGTTCGTAGCGCGGGGCGTCGTGACGGGCGTCCAGGCGCAGGCGGCTGGTCAGCTCGCCGTCGTAGGCGGCGGCGTTCAGCGGCTCGATGTTCCAGTCGCCCGCCTCGCCCCGGATCTGCAGTTCGATGTTGCGCAGGACCATGCCCATCACGTCCAGGCGGTCCAGCGCAGCGCGGCCGTCCACGTCGACGCTGCGCAGCGCCTCCAGCGGCAGCTCGATGGCGAGGTCCTCGTCGGCATCGCGTTCGCCGTTGCCGTTGTCGGTACGCGCCTCTTCCACCTCCGGCGGCAGGTAGCGGTCGAGGTTCAGGCGTTCGCCGGAGACATCGAAGGTGATCTTCGGGCGCTCACCGCGGCCATCCCAGCCGGCGGATCCGCTCAGCATGGTGTCGTCCACGGTCACCAGGAACGGGGACATCTCCAGGGCCTGGAAGCTGCCGCTGGCCGAGAAATCGAACGCGACGCGCGCCAGCGCGTCGGGGTCGTTGGTCTGCGGCGCCTCCAGGCCCAGGTCGGTCAGCACGTCCTTCAGGTTGACGGTGTTGGTACGCATCTCGGTGCGCACCTGCGGCACTTCGCCATCCAGATCGGACAGCTCGGCGAACCCGGTCAGACGCAGATCGGAAACCCCCAGCGTCAGGCGTTCGAAGCGCAGGGTCATGGCGTCGGCCATCTCCAGCCCCACGTCGCTCTCCAGCGTCATGCCGACGGCGCGCGGCAGGCCACCGCCATCCAGGCCCAGGGTCGCGTTCAGACGGCGCACGGAATAGCGCTCATTGAGCAGGTCGACGTTCATCAACCCGCCCAGATCAAGGGCTAGCTCCACCGGTTCGGCCAGGTCGCCGCCCTCGGCACGCACGACCGCCTCCAGATCAAGGCGCGTCTCGATACCCGGGCGGAAGCGCCCGACCTGCAGCTCGAACGGCTCCAGGGTCGCCTGCATGCCGGACTCGCGGTCATCCCAGTGCACGCGGGCGTTGGTCAGGGAGATCCCGGCCACGTCGATGCGCTGCAGGGCCAGACGGGTCTCGGTCTCGGTGCGCTCGTCGTCATCCGCGCCCACGGCCTCGTCGCGGGCGGCGCCGGCGTGATCCAGCAGGTCGTCCCAGTTGTTGCGGCCCTGTTCGTCGCGCGCCAGGTTCAGGCGCACGCCGTCGGCCTCCACGCGCTGGACCTCCAGCTCGCGGCGCAGCAGCGGCATCACCGCGACCGCGACATCCACCACGTCGACCTCGGCGAACGGCTCGTCGCCGAAGCCCTCGGCGTTGCCGAAGCGCACCTCTTCCAGGCGCAGCCCGAGGCTGGGGAACAGGGTCAGACCGATCGGCCCGGACAGGGTCAGTTCACGGCCGGTGGCCTCCTGCACCTCGGCCTCGATGCGCTCCTTGTAGTCATTGGCATCGAAGGTGACCAGCAGGTATGCGGCCACGATGATGGCCAGCAGGATCAGGATGGCAATCAGGCCCAGCAGGCGCTTGATCCATTTCATTCGGAATCTCCTTTCGGTTCGGCCCGCCAGGTGCCACTGCGGCCCCCGCGTTTCTCCAGCAGGCGAACACCATCAATTTGCATGCCGCGATCCACGGCCTTGCACATGTCATAGACCGTCAGCAGCGCGGTGGACACGGCGGTCAGCGCCTCCATCTCCACGCCGGTCTGCGCGTGCACCTCGCAGGTGGCCTGTACGCGCACGGCGGTATCTTCCGTCTCCAGCTCCAGGGCCACCCGGGTCAGGCCGATCGGGTGGCACAGCGGGATCAGGTCGCCGGTCTTCTTGGCCCCCATGATGCCAGCCACCCGGGCAATGCCGAGGACGTCCCCTTTCGCATGGCGGCCTTCGCGGATGCGCTGCAGGGTATCCGGCTGCATGTGGATGCGCCCCTCGGCGATCGCCACGCGGTGGGTGACGGACTTTTCGCCGACATCGACCATGTGCGCATGACCTTCGGCATCGAAGTGAGTGAATTCGTTCATGATGGCTATAATGCTTGACTCGCAGCCATGTTTACAGGGGCCGGAATGACCGTACACGTTCACTATTTCGCGCGTCTGCGCGAGGAGCTGGGCCGCCCGAACGAAGAGGCGGAACTCCCCGCCGGCGGCATGACCGTTGGCGGGCTGTGGCAGCACCTCCACCAGGAGGCCCCGCCGGAGCGCCTGATGGCCGCGGTCAATCAGGAACAGGCCAGCCTGGAGACGCCGGTACGCGACGGGGACGAGGTCGCCTATTTTCCGCCGGTAACCGGGGGCTAGGGTGGCGGTCGAGATCCACACCGACGACTTCGACCCCTGGGAGATCGTCCGGCAGGCCGAGACGGCCATCCCCGCGAACGCGCGTGGCGCCGCCAGCGTGTTCGTCGGCCGCATGCGCGATTTCAACGAGGACGAGGACGTGACCGGGCTGTTCCTGGAGCACTACCCGGGGATGACCGAGCGCGAGCTGGAACGCATCGTCGCCGAAGCCGAGGCGCGCTGGCCGCTGCTGGGCTGCCATGTGGCCCACCGCGTGGGCGACGTGCGCCCCGGCGACGCCCTGGTGCTGGTGGCGACCTGGTCGGCCCACCGCGTGGCCGCCCGCGACGCCTGCAGCGACATCCTGGAACGCCTGAAGCACGAGGCCCCGTTCTGGAAGCGCGAGACCCTCACCGACGGCACCCAGCGCTGGGTGGAGAAAAACACCCCGGGCTTCTGAACGCCCCCCTGTAGGAGCCTGCTTGCAGGCGAAGCCCCTGCCCGTGTCCGACTCTGGCAGGGGCTTCGCCTGCAAGCAGGCTCCTACAGGGGGCGGGCCAGGGCCTCGGGATTCCCGCCCGCAACGTCCCTACATCCTCGTCAACCCGGCCGCAGCGAAGCGGAGAACCGGGGTGACGAGACATGGGGGTTGCGCGATGGAAGCATTCTTGTGGGAGCGGGCTTGCCCGCGAAGCCCCCGCCCGCGTCCGGCTTTGGCAGGAGCATTCGCGGGCAAGCCCGCTCCCACAAAAGCCCTCGCCGGTAGTGATCACACCTACCTCAGGGTGAGGTAGAGGGTCTGGTTGCCGCGGCGCAGCTGCAGTTCCAGGGTCTGGTGGGCGGCCAGTTGCTGCGGCAGGTCGGCCAGGCGCTCGATGCGCTGGCGGTTGATCGCCAGCAGCACGTCGCCGGGGCGCAGCCCGGCACGCGCCCCGGCGGTGCCGGGCTCCACCGCGATGACCGCCACGCGGCTGCGACCGTCGTTTCCTGTGGTCTCGGACAGGCGTACGCCGTCGAGCCGCGGGTGGATGGCCGCCCCCTCGATGCGCCGCTCTTCCGGGCGATCCAGTCGCGCGACGATCTGCTGTTCCGTCCCGTCGCGCAGGATGTCCAGATCCACCTCGGACCCGGCGCGCAGCAGGCCCAGGCGGTTGCGCAGGTCGCTCGCGCTGCGCACCGTCTGGCCGTCCACCCGCAGGACGATGTCGCCGTGGGCCAGGCCGGCGCGCTCGGCGGCCGAGCCGCGCACCACGCGGGTGATCACGGCGCCCTGCGAGAGGTCCAGACCGAAGGCCTGGGCCAGCGCCGGGGTGAGGTCCTGCATCTCCACGCCCAGCGCGCCGCGCTCGACCCGACCTTCGGCCAGCAGGTGCTCCTGGATCTGGCTGGCCATGTTGGCGGGGATCGCGAAGCCGATGCCGATGTTGCCGCCGCCCCGCGCGAGGATGGCGGTGTTGATGCCGACCAGTTCGCCGCGCAGGTTGACCAGCGCCCCGCCGGAGTTGCCCGGGTTGATTGAGGCATCGGTCTGGATGAAGTCCTCGAAGCCGGCGCCACCCAGGCCGCTGCGGCCCAGGGCGCTGACGATGCCGCTGGTTACGGTCTGACCGAGGCCGAAGGGGTTCCCGATGGCGACCACGAAGTCGCCCACGCGCAGGGCGTCGGAGTCGGCCAGCGGGATCGCCTGCAGGTCCTCCGCGTCGATGCGGATCACGGCGACATCGGTGGCCGGGTCGGTGCCTACCACCTCGGCCTCGTACTGGCGGCCATCAAAGAGCGTGACCAGGATGGTGTCGGCGCGGGCGATCACGTGGCTGTTGGTCAGGATGGTGCCGGCCCCGGCATCCACGATGACCCCGGAGCCCAGGCCCTGGCGCTCGCGTTCACGCGAACGCTCGGGGACATCGAAGAAACGGCGGAAGAAAGGATCGTCGAACAGCGGGCTGACCGACTCCACCACGCGGGCGCGGGTGGCGATATTGACCACGCCGGGGATGGTCCGCTCGAGCATCGGTGCCAGCGATGGCAGCGGCTGGCCGTCCACCGCGGCCGGTAGCTGGGCGGTGGCCGGTGCGGCCCCGAACAGGGTCAGGGCCAGGATCAGGAGGGGAACAAGCCGACGCATGGGCGCTCCTCGAACGGGGTTCCGGTTATCAGGGCGCCAGGTTGGCGCGCGGGGCGAAGGACGACTTCTCGGCCATCTTGCGGTACCAGTCGCCGGCCTCTTCCTCCGGCGGCACCTGCACCATCAGCTTCAGGTAGAGATCCCCCGGCGGCTTGCCCGGCAGGCCCTTGCCCTTCAGGCGCATCTGCTTGCCCGACTGCGAGCCGGCCGGAACCTTCAGATTGACCCAGCCATGCGGCGTGGGGACCTCGATGGTCGCGCCCAGCGCGGCCTCCCAGGGCGTGATCGGGATCTCGCGGTAGAGATTGCGGCCGTCCAGGGTGTAGCGGCTGTCCGGCTTGACCCGGATCTCCAGCAGCAGGTCGCCGGCGCCGCCACTGCCGACCCCCGGGTCGCCCTGGCCGCGCACGCGCAGGCGCGAGCCGTCCCGGGCCCCGGCGGGGATGCGCACGCGCTGGACCCGGCCCTCGGCATCGTTGACCGACACCTCGGTGCCCTTGAGCGCCTGGTCCAGAGTGATCTCCACCCGGCCCTCGCGGTCGGCCCCGCGCATGTTGAAGCCGGCCCCGCCCGAACGGCGGCGACCACCGCCCATGCCGCCGCCACCAAAGATGGAGTCGAAGAAGTCCGAGAAGCCGCCGAAGTCGGCCGCGGCTCCGGCGCCCCCGCGGGCCCCGCCGTGCTGGGTCCAGCCGTCCCAGCCGGGCGGCGGGCGGAAGTCCTGACCCTGGCGCCAGTTGGAACCGAGCTGGTCGTAGGCCTTGCGCTTTTCCGGATCGCCCAGGGCCTCGTAGGCCTCGTTGACCTCCTTGATGCGGGTCTCGGCGTCCGGGTCCTTGCTGACATCCGGATGGTACTTGCGCGCCAGCTTGCGGTAGGCCTTCTTGATCTCGTCCTGGCTGGCGTCGCGGCTCACACCGAGGATCTTGTAGTAGTCCTTGTATTCCATTGCGTTCCTCGAACGATTGCGTCCTCGGGTGACACCCGGATCCCGCCTGCGGTCATGGCGATCATGATAGCCGGGATGCGGCTGTCACCCAGGGAGACACGAAACCGCGCCTCCTCGGGGCCTAAAAAACCGGGCGCCACCACGGGAACCCCCGGGGCAGCGCCCATGTTGCGCCCGGTCAGGGATATCCTGCCGGGCCGGTGGGGCCGGATCAGCTCTCGATCTGGATCCGGCGCGGCTGCACGCGGGCCTGCTTCGGAATGCGCACCTCCAGCACGCCGTTCTCGCTGCGCGCGGAGATGTTCTCGGCGTCGGCTGTATCCGGCAGCGAGAAGCGGCGGAAGAAGGTGCCACGCACGCGTTCGATGCGCTTGTAGCCGTTCTTCTCCTCTTCGCTGTCGTGCTTGCGCTCGCCGCGCAGGGTCAGCACGCCGTTCTCCATGTGTAGCTCGATATCCTTCGGGTCCACCCCGGGGATATCGGCATGCAGCACGTAGGCATCGGTCTCTTCGCGGATATCCACCGCGGGGGCCCAGTCGGAGGTCGCGGCGGAGTCCTCGGTGCCGGGCATGTCCGGCATGCGACCGAGTTCGCGCGACAGTTGGCCGAGCAGGCTGAACGGTTCGTAACGGGTCATGGTCATGGCGTTCCCTCCTTGTGCGGGTGTCATCTGACTCACCCATAGACGTAGGGACACATCCCGCGTTTTCAAGGGCCTGGGGGCAAACCCGTTACGCGAGACGGCGAAACTCGCGCAGCTTGTAATCGTCGTCGGTGACCAGCTCGAACACGCCGTGCACCCCGCGCTGATCCAGGTGGCTGCGCAGCAGCCGGGCGGGGAATTGCACGCTCTCGCCGCTGTCGGCCTGGGCGAAGACCACTGCGGCGCGACCCGTGTAGTAGTCCTCCATTTCCTGGCGCGAGATGGCCAGACGCAGGCGAAACCGGCGCATGGGCTATTCCAGGTTCTGCACCTGCTCGCGCAGCTGCTCGATCAGGACCTTCATCTCCACGGTGGCGCGGGTGATCTCCAGGTCATGCGACTTCGACGAGATGGTGTTGGCCTCGCGGTTGAACTCCTGCATCAGGAAGTCGAGCCGCCGCCCGCTGGGGCCGCCCTGATCCAGGACCTCGTGCACGGCCGCCACATGGCCGTCGATGCGGTCCAGCTCCTCGGCAATGTCCATGCGCTGGGCCAGCAGGGCGACTTCCTGCTCCAGACGCTTCGGATCCAGATTCAGGTCCAGCTCGTGAATCCGGGCGAGGATGCGGCCGCGTTGCTCGTCCAGCATCGGCTGGCGCCGCGCGCGAATCGCCCGGGCGTGCTCGGCGAGTGCGTCCAGGCGCGAGCGCATGCCGTCGGCCAGGGCCGCGCCCTCGGTCGTGCGCATCGTGACCAGGGCCTCCAGCGCGTCGTCGAAGCCCGCCAGCAGGGGCTGCGCGAGGCTCTCGCCGACATCGGTGTTGCCCTGGAGCACACCCGGCCAGCGCAGGACGTCCAGCGGCGAGACAGGCGCCGGGTTCGGCATCATGCGCTCGATGGAGGCGCAGGCCCCGATCAGCGCCCGGACGCGCTCGTGATCGAAGGCCTCCGGGGCGTTGTCGGCCTGGCCTCGGTCGCGCAGGACCGCATCCACCTTGCCGCGCGCCAGGCGGGCCTTCAGGCGGCTGCGCACCTCGGCCTCCAGCGAACGCAGGTGATCGGGAAGATGGATACGCAGCTCGAGATAGCGGTGGTTGACGCTCTTCAGCTCCCAGTCGAACACGCCCGCGTCCAGGCTCATCGCGTGCCGGGAAAATCCGGTCATACTAGTGATCATGCGTCCCTCCATGGTGATCCCTGCTGCGTGTGGCGGTGGCGGCCCGTATACTGCGCCCCACTCAAATCTAGCAAGGATCACAGCATGCGACCCAGTGGCCGAACAGCCGACGCAATGCGCCCCGTGCGTTTTACCCGCCATTTCACCCGCCACGCGGAGGGTTCCGTACTGGTGGAGTTCGGGGACACCCGGGTGCTGTGCAACGCCACGGTGGAGTCGCGCGTGCCGCCGTGGCTGAAGAACAAGGGCCGCGGCTGGGTCACCGCCGAATACAGCATGCTGCCACGCTCGACCCATGACCGCATGGTGCGCGAGGCCGCGCGCGGCAAGCTGGGTGGCCGCACCATGGAGATCCAGCGCCTGATCGGCCGCTCGCTGCGCGCGGTGGTGGACCTGGAGGCCATGGGCGAGCGCCAGATCATCGTCGACTGCGACGTGATCCAGGCCGATGGTGGTACCCGCACCGCCTCCATCAGCGGGGCCTACGTCGCCCTGTACGACGCCATCCGCAAGGCGCGTGAACAGGGGCTGATCCGCAAGGATCCGCTGCACGGCCAGGTCGCCGCGATCTCGGTGGGCATCTGCGGCGGTGAACCGGTACTCGACCTCGACTACGATGAGGACTCGCAGGCCGAGACCGACCTGAACCTGGTGATGAACGAGGCCGGGGGCGTGATCGAGATCCAGGGCACAGCCGAGGGCCACGCCTTCCGCCGCGACGAGCTGGACCAGATGCTGGACCTGGGCGAGAAGGGCATCCAGGAGATCTGCGAGGCCCAGCGCGCCGTGCTGGCCGAGGGCTGATCATGGGCGAGCCGCGCCGTGTCGTCCTGGCCACCGGCAACCCCGGCAAGCTGCGCGAGATCCGCGCCCTGCTGGAACCGCTGGGGCTGGCGGTCGAGGCACAGTCCGAGCACGCCGTGCCCGAGGCCGACGAGACCGGCCTGACGTTCGTGGAGAACGCGATCCTCAAGGCGCGTAACGCCGCCCGCCACACCGGGCTTCCGGCGATTGCCGACGACTCCGGGCTGGAGGTCGATGCCCTGCACGGCCAGCCGGGGATCTACTCCGCGCGCTATGCCGGCCCCGATGGCGACGACGCGGCCAATAACGCCAAGCTGCTGGAGGCACTGGCCGGCGTACCGCCGGAACAGCGCGGCGCACGGTTCCGCGCGGTCGTGGTGTACCTGGAGCATGCCGAGGATCCGGCGCCGATCATCGCCCAGGGGGTGTGGCCCGGGCGCATCGCGGAACAGGCCAGCGGCGCCGAGGGCTTTGGCTACGACCCCCTGTTCTTCGTGCCCCAGGAGGGCTGCACCTCGGCCGAGCTGCCCCCGGAGACCAAGAACCGCCTGAGCCATCGCGGTCAGGCCCTGCAAGAACTCGGGGGCGCCCTGCGCGAGCGCATGGGCAACCCGCCGGCCTGACAACCCACGCCGTCCGGCACCGGGGCCACCCGGAGAGATCGCCACGGCGCTGCGCGCCTCGTGATGACGGGGACTTCCCGTCGTTGCGAGGCTCCACAGGGGCCGTGGCAACCTCCCGACGACACCCCGGCGCATGTTCGGACCCGCGTCGGGGCCAGGCCGGGGAGATCGCCACGCGCCTGCGGCGCTCGCGATGACTGTGCTTCCTGTCCCCGTCATCGCGAGGCGCGCAGCGCTGTGGCGGTCGGCAGGGGACCACCGGCGCGCAAGGCCGCAATGGCGGGACTGGGTCCTTTCGACGCCACCCGCCCCCTCGCCTATGCTTCGCACATGACTGCCGCGTTGAACCATCCGCCGCCCCTGGCGCTGTACGTGCACCTGCCCTGGTGCGTGCGCAAGTGCCCGTACTGCGACTTCAACTCGCACGAGCCGCGCGGCGAGCCGCCCTTCGATGACTACGTGGGCGCGCTGCTGCGCGACCTGGAAGGCCAGCTACCGGATATCTGGGGCCGGCGGCTGGAGAGCGTCTTCATTGGCGGCGGCACCCCCAGCCTGTTCCCGCCGGAGGCGCTGGATGCTCTGCTTTCCGGCCTGCGCGCCCGGCTGCCGCTGCGACCGGACTGCGAGGTGACGCTGGAGGCCAACCCCGGGACCGCCGACCGCGCCTACTTCCGCGGCTACCGCGAGGCGGGGGTCAACCGGCTGTCGCTGGGCATCCAGAGCTTCGACGACGCGATGCTCGCGCGCCTGGGGCGCATTCACGGTGCGGCGGAGGCCCTGAGCGCGGTGGAGCATGCCCGTGCCGCCGGCTTCGAGGCGATCAACCTGGACCTGATGTTCGGTCTGCCGGGGCAGTCGGTCGCGGCCGGGATCGCGGATCTGCAGGCGGCGATCGAGCAGGACCCGGGACATATCTCCTGGTATCAGCTGACCCTGGAACCGAACACCCTGTTCGCGGCACGCCCACCCGAGCTGCCGGAGGATGCGACGATCGAGGAATTGTTTGCCCGTGGCCAGTCCCATCTGGCGGCGGCTGGCTATACTCGATACGAGGTATCCGCCTATGCACGTCCGGGGCAGGAATGTCGGCACAACCGCAACTACTGGACCTTCGGCGATTATCTCGGCATCGGGGCCGGGGCCCACGGCAAGCTGTCGCAGGTCCATCAGGGCGCGATCCTGCGCCGCATGAAGCCGCGCCAGCCCGAGGCCTGGCTGGCCGAGCCGCAGGCGCACAAGGATCAGGCCGTGGACACGGCGGAGCGGCCTTTCGAGTTCCTGCTGAACGCGCTGCGGCTGGTGGAGGGCGTGCCGGCCGCGAGCTTCGAGGCGCGCTGCGGCCTGCCACTGGCGATGCTGGAACCCGCACTTTCGGAACTGCGCGCGGACGGGCTGCTGGTCGCGGATCCGGAACGGCTGCAGGCCACGGAACGGGGCCTGGCGTTTCTCAACAACGTGCTGGAACGTTTTCTTCCGGAAGGGACACCGCAGGACTCGGTTGCCACGCCGATCGCCTGGCCCGCGCGCCGGGAGGAGGGTCGATGATGCGTCCCGTCGAGTTTGTCGGTTTTGCCTGCCCCTGGTGCGGCGAGCCCGGCGAGACCACGGTGGACATGGTCAGCAACGACCGCGAGTGGATCGAGGACTGCGCGGTGTGCTGTGCCCCGATCGTGTTCCGCCGCGAGGATGCCGGCGACGAGGAGATCCCGCGCATCGAGGCCCGACGGGAGGGCGAGTGAGCGAAGCGCCGCCCTATACCCCGATTGCCTGCGAGCGCTACTCCGAGCTGGAGCTGGCGATCGTGCGCGGGCAGTTTCTGCGCACGCACTGGCGGCGCGGCGAGATGGACCGGATCGCGATCGTGCGCCCGCTGGACCTGCGCACCCGGCGCGGTGCCGAATACCTGATCCTGCGCGACACCGCGGGCCGCCGGCAGTGGTGGCGCCTGGACCGCCTGATCAGCTTCGAACCCGTCTCGGGCTGAACACCAAAAGGCAACCTACAGGAAGGCATAAAGACGGGAAGAACGGATCAAAATGGGCCTGTAACAGCCTCCGACGATGGGCCGACCCATGAGGCCTCGGCCCTGCCCGGATACCCCTGAAACCTTCTGTTCTTCGAACCTTCCTGTAAACCGCCCTTGCCTTTCGAGGCAGAGGCGGCCACGGCGGGGCGCAGCGTGGGAAACACTGATTAATGTGCCCGCTCGCGTTGGCACCCCAGGTTTTCCGAGACAAGGCGCGGTGCGTAGCCGGTAGTGGTTCTACCGGCAAGGGCCGCAACGCAGGATCGGGGAACCTGGGGTGCCAACCCCACAAATCATTGAAAGCAGGGGCTCGGCCGCCCGTTGTTATCAAAAACGGGCGCGCGCACGGCGTTGCGGCTCCCTTGTGCAGAGTGACTGCACGGCAGTCACCGCGCCTTGTTCGCACGCACAAGCGACTCGAGCGCGAGCGGGCACATTAATCAGTGTTTCCCTAGCTGCGCTTCATCTGGTCGAAGAATTCGGAATTGGTCTTGGACGACTGCATGCGGCCGAGCAGGAATTCCATGGCCTCGATGTCGTCCATGCCGTGCAGGAACTTGCGCAGGATCCAGAGCTTTTGCAGCTCGTCCGGGGCGGTCAGCAGTTCCTCGCGGCGGGTGCCGGAGCGGTTCACGTTGATCGCCGGGTAGATGCGCTTCTCGGCGATGCGGCGTTCCAGGTGCACCTCCATGTTGCCGGTGCCCTTGAACTCCTCGTAGATCACTTCGTCCATCTTGGAGCCGGTATCCACCAGCGCGGTGGCGAGGATGGTCAGGCTGCCGCCCTCTTCCACGTTGCGCGCGGCGCCGAAGAAGCGCTTCGGGCGATGCAGGGCGTTGGCGTCCACGCCGCCGGTCAGCACCTTGCCGGAGCTCGGCGCCACGGTGTTGTAGGCGCGCGCCAGGCGGGTGATGGAGTCCAGCAGGATGACGACGTCGCGCTTGTGCTCGACCAGCCGCTTGGCCTTCTCGATCACCATCTCGGCGACCTGCACATGGCGCTGGGCCGGCTCATCGAAGGTGGAGGAGACGACCTCGCCCTGGACCATGCGGTCCATCTCGGTGACCTCCTCCGGGCGCTCGTCGATCAGCAGCACGATCAGGTAGCACTCGGGGTAGTTCGCGGCGATGCTCTGCGCGATGTTCTGCAGCATCAGCGTCTTGCCCGCCTTGGGCGGGGAGACGATCAGGCCGCGCTGGCCCTTGCCGAACGGCGCGACGATGTCGATCACGCGGGCGGTGATGTCCTCGGTGGAACCGTTGCCGCGCTCCATGCGCATGCGCTCGTTGGCATGCAGCGGGGTGAGGTTCTCGAACAGCACCTTGTGCTTGGCGTTCTCCGGCGGCTCGAAGTTGATCTCCGAGACCTTCAGCAGCGCGAAGTAGCGCTCGTTGTCCTTGGGCGGGCGGATCTTGCCGGAGATGGTGTCCCCGGTGCGCAGGCCGAAGCGGCGGATCTGGCTGGGCGAGACGTAGACGTCGTCCGGGCCGGCCTGGTAGGAGCTGTCGGCGCTGCGGAGGAACCCGAAGCCGTCCGACAGGATCTCGAGGACGCCGTCGCCGTAGATGGCCTCGCCGCTCTTGGCGTGGGCCTTGAGCAGGGCAAAGATGATCTCCTGCTTGCGCGCGCGGGACATGTTCTCGATGCCCTTTTCTTCGGCGAAGGCCACGAGATCGGCAGCGGACATCCGCTTCAATTCGGTCAGATTCATGCGTGGGGTGCTGTATTCAACGTGGATGATCGGCGACCGGGGGTGGCCGCACGGATTGACTGGAAGGAGGCAGGGAATGGCCTGGCGGCCACTCGAACTCGTTCGATGGTAAGCGAGGCGGCGGCGCGGGGCAAGCCCGGCAAAGCCACGCGCCTGCTGGGCCTGGCGGCGGACCGCCAGGCGCGGATATTACAGGTGCTGGTCCAGGAACGCGGTCAGCTGCGACTTGGACAGGGCACCGACCTTGGTGGCCTCGACATCGCCGCCCTTGAACAGCATGAGCGTCGGGATCCCGCGGATGCCAAACTTCGGCGGCGTGGACGGGTTCTCGTCGATGTTCAGCTTGGCGACCTTGACCTTGCCGGCGTATTCTTCGGCGATTTCGTCCAGAATGGGCGCGATCATCTTGCAGGGACCGCACCACTCGGCCCAGTAGTCCACCAGGACGGGCTGGTCGGCCTTCAGGACGTCCTCGTCGAAACCGGCGTCCGATGTGTAAACAATTTTGTCGCTCACTCCGAGCCCTCATGACTTGGGTTGGGGGAACAGCCCGCACCGCCGGCTGCTCGGCCTTACTATCGACGATCAGCGCCGGACAGTTCAAGTAACAGGCAGCACCCGAGGAACCCGATGACCGAAACCGCCCAGGACACGCCCCGCTTCGACCAGCTCGATCTGCCCGAACCCGTCCAGGCGGGCATCCGCGCCACCGGTTTCGAGACCTGCACCCCGATCCAGGCGCAGACATTGCCGATCGCCCTGGCCGGGCGCGACGTCGCCGGCCAGGCGCAGACCGGGACCGGCAAGACCGCGGCCTTCCTGATCGCGACCTTCAACCGGCTGCTGCGCCAGGCGCCCTCGCCGAACCGCCGCCCCACGGACGTGCGCGCCCTGATCCTGGCGCCGACCCGCGAACTGGCCATCCAGATCCACAAGGATGCCGAGTCGCTGGGCGCGGAGACGGGGCTGAAGCTGGCCCTGGCCTACGGCGGCACCGGCTATGACACGCAGCGCGAGCAGCTCGAGGCCGGGGCGGACATCCTGATCGGGACACCGGGGCGCATCATCGACTACTTCAAGCAGAAGGTCTTCGGCCTCAAGTACACCGAAGTGGTGGTGCTGGACGAGGCCGACCGCATGTTCGATCTCGGCTTTATCAAGGATGTGCGCTTCCTGATGCGCCGCTGCGCACCCCCCGGCGAGCGCCTGTCCATGCTGTTCTCGGCCACGCTGTCCTACCGCGTGATGGAGCTGGCCTTCGAGCACATGAACAACCCGGAGAAGGTCCAGGTCGAGGCCGAGACCCTGACCGCGGACCGCGTGCGCCAGGTGATCTACTACCCGGCCAACGACGAGAAGATCCCGCTGCTGCTGGGGCTCGCGCGTGACCTGGAGCCCGAGCGCGCGATCGTGTTCGTGAACACCAAGCATGGCGCCGAGAAGGTCTGCGACTGGCTGAACGCGAACGAGCAGAAGGCAGCCCTGCTGTCGGGGGACGTGCCGCAGCGCAAGCGCCAGACCCTGCTGGAACAGTTCGCCTCCGGGGAGTACCGCTTTCTGGTGGCCACCGATGTCGCCGCGCGCGGGCTGCACATCCCCGCGGTCAGTCACGTCTTCAACTTTGACCTGCCGCAGTCCGGCGAGGATTACGTGCACCGCATCGGGCGCACGGCCCGCGCCGGCGCCGAGGGCGACGCGATCAGCTTCGGCTGCGAGGACTCGGCCTTCTACCTGCCGGACATCGAGAGCTATCTGGGCGAGCGCATCCCCACCGCGAGCGTCGACCCCGAGCGGCTGTTCCAGGATGCCGTGAAACCGAAGCCGCGTCCGCGCAAGCCGCGCGACGATCGGCGCGGAGGTGGCCGGGGTGGCCCGCGCTCCGGCGGCGGTCGCCCGCAGCGCGGCGGCCGAAACTGACGCAGACGCGCCGCACCGGGCGCAGGGGAAAATGGTGCCGGCGAGAGGAGTCGAACCTCCGACCTATCGATTACGAATCGATTGCTCTACCAACTGAGCTACACCGGCGAAGCGCGACATGATAGCGGGGGCCGGGATCGACCACAATCCGGCGGGGCCGGACGACCGGATTCAGGAGCGCCGGCTGCCCACACGAATGACGACATCCACACCCTGCAGTTCCTTGCCTTCCGGCAGCGGGGGCAGGTCGGAGATGTCGATCCGCGCCGGGTCCACGTCTTCCAGTTCCCCGGTATCGGTATGGAACAGGTGGTGGTGCGGATTCAGGTTGGAGTCGTAGAACAGCTTCGCGGGGTCGATCAGGACCTCGCGTACCAGGCCCTTCTCGGCGAACAGGTTCAGGGTGTTGTAGACCGTGGCCTTGGAGACCCGCGAGGAATGCCGCACCAACTGCGCGAGGATCTGCTCGGCGCTGAGGTGCTGATGGCGGGCGAACATCACGCGGGCAATCTCGACGCGCTGCTCGGTCGGGGAAATCGCATGTTCGCGCAGGAGCTCGCGCGCCGCTTCGACCGACAGCAGATCCGGATTGTGGGAGTCGATGTTCATGATTCCGAAGATATAACAGGGCTCTGGAGCAAGTCCATATCCCGCCCCTGAGACAGGTCAAGGCGATCGATACGGCCGGGAAGCCTGATAGAATACGAAAAGATGGAGCGGGTGATGGGAATCGAACCCACATTAAGAGCTTGGGAAGCTCCCGTTCTACCATTGAACTACACCCGCTTGAGCCGGCGATTGTAGGCCTTGTCGGCCTCCGGCTCAACGGCCCTGAACGCCGGACGAAGAACCATGCAGATCCAGCTGAACGGCGAACCCTTCGAGCTCCCCGACGATCGCGAGGCCACGCTGGCCACGCTGATCGAGGCACGCGGCCTCGGTGGCCGGCGCCTGGCAGTGGAGGTCAACGAGGAGCTGGTGCCGCGCAGCGAACACGCCGCGCACCCGCTGTATCCCGGCGATCGCGTGGAGATCGTGCAGGCGATTGGGGGCGGATGAGTCCGAGCCCCCGTCCGTAACTACTTTCAACGAAGGAATTACCATGACCGAACCGGCCGCCGCGTCTGCCGACGATCTCTTCCGCGTGGGCTCGCGCGAGTTCACCTCCCGCCTGCTGGTGGGCACCGGCAAGTATCGCGACCTGGACCAGACCCGCGATGCCATCGAGGCCAGCGGCGCGGAGATCGTGACCGTCGCCATCCGCCGCACCAACATCGGCCAGAATCCGGACGAACCCAACCTGCTGGACGTGATCTCGCCGGAGCGCTACACGCTGCTACCGAACACGGCCGGCTGCTTTACCGCCGAGGACGCGGTCCGCACCTGCCGCCTGGCACGCGAGCTGCTGGACGGGCACAACCTGGTGAAACTGGAGGTGCTGGGCGACGAGAAGACCCTGTACCCGGACGTCTTCGAGACCGTAAAGGCCGCCGAGACCCTGGTCGCCGAGGGCTTCGACGTCATGGTCTACACCACCGACGACCCGCTGCTGGCGAAGCGCCTGGAAGAGATCGGCTGCCTGGCGATCATGCCGCTGGCCGCGCCGATCGGCTCCGGACTGGGCATCCAGAACCGCTACAACATCCGCGAGATCGTCGAAAACGCCACGGTCCCCGTGCTGGTGGATGCCGGCGTCGGTACCGCATCGGATGCCGCCATCGCGATGGAGCTGGGCTGTGACGGCGTCCTGATGAACACCGCCATCGCCGCCGCCGACAACCCGGTGATGATGGCCTCGGCCATGCGCCACGCGATCATCGGCGGGCGCCAGGCCTTCCTTGCCGGGCGCATGGCGCCACGCCGCTACGCCTCGGCCTCCTCGCCGCAGACCGGCCTGTTCTTCAGCTGAACATGGTCGAAACGATCGATTCCGCTTCCGCCGACAGGCCGTTCTACCGGCGCATACGCAGTTTCGTGCGCCGCGAGGGCCGGCTGACGCCGGGCCAGCAGCGCGCGCTGGACGAACTGCTGCCGCGCTTCGGCCTGCAGCTCCCGGAGCCCGCCGCGCCGCTGGATCTGGCAGAGGTGTTCGGGCGCACGGCACCGGTCACGCTGGAGATCGGCTTCGGCGACGGCGAGAGCCTGGCCGAGCAGGCGGAACAGCAGCCGGAACGTGACTTCATCGGCACCGAGGTGCACCGGCCCGGGGTCGGGCATCTGCTGCGCGAGGTGGAACAGCGCGGGCTGACCAATGTGCGCGTCAGCGACGCCGATGCGGTGGAACTGCTGGAGCACTATCTGGCGCCGGGCAGCCTGGACTGCGTACAGGTGTTCTTCCCCGACCCCTGGCACAAGAAGCGCCACCACAAGCGGCGCCTGATCCAGCCGGCCTTCGTGCGCCATCTGGCGACGCGTATCCGGCCGGGCGGGCGGCTGCACCTGGCCACCGACTGGGCCGAGTACGCCGAGCACATGATCGCGGTGATGCAGGAATGCGCGCCGTGGTTCGCGCCAGACGGCCCGGTTCCGGCCCCGGGTCGGCCACCGGAACGCCCGGTGACGAAGTTCGAGCGCCGCGGGGTCGGCCGCGGCCATCAGGTCGCCGATCTGCTCTACCGGCGGACGAACGAACCCGCCTGAGGCCTCAGGGAAACACTGATTTCAGGGTTTCCCTGAGGCGTTCTTGACCACCAGCACCGGGCACTCGGCCCCGCCGATCACGCGCTCGGAGACACTACCCATCAGCAGGCGCTTGAGGCCGGTGCGGCCATGGCTGCCGAGCACGATCAGGTCGCGCTGGTCGCGCCGGGCGATCTCCACCAGCGCGAGCTCCGGCCGGCCTTCCTCGGTGGTGGCATCCGCCTTCCGGCCCTGCTCGCGCGCCTCGCCCTGCAGGCGCTGAACCGCCTCCACGCCCTCCTGGCGGCGCTCGTCGCTCTGGCCCGGTACCGCCACCGTGGCGATCGTCAGGGGCAGGTCGCAGTAACCCGCCAGCTCGATCGCGGCCCGTACCGCCTGGTCGCCCAGGTCGGAGCCGTCGGTCCCGACCAGCAGCCCGCGGTGCGGGGCCTCGGCACCGCGCGGGACGACCATCACGTTGCAGGGCGCCAGACCGATTACCTTGCGCGTGGCGTCGCCCACCATCAGGCGTGACAGATCGCCCCGGTCACGCCGGCCGATCACGATCAGGCCGGCCTTGTACTCCTCGGCAATGGCGACGATCTCCTGATGCCGGTCGACCCCGTGGCGCAGGATCATCGAGGCGTCGATGCCCGCCTCGCGGGCGCGCTTCTCCAGCGCATCCAGATCGGCCTGGCCGGCCACGCTCGCCTCGTGGCTGCGCGGCGGCGACAGGGCGTCGTGCTGGGTGTCCGTGGGAATGATGCGGGCGACCACCAGGCGCGCGCCGCAGCGCTGCGCCAGGTCCAGCGCCACATTCTCGGCGGCTACGCTGAATTCGGAACCATCCGTCGCCAGGACAATGGTCTCGAAACGGCACAGCGGGGCATCGGATTCGGACATGCGGGGTCTCCACCTGGACTTTTTGCTCAGCATAACCGACATGCCGGCAAACGCCAGCACGGCGAGTGCCATGGCGCAGCCATCCACGGCGCGTTTTTTGCGTCCGTGCCCGCGGGATGAAATAATCCCGCGCTTTCAAGGGAAAGGCGGAACCCGTTTCCTCCGACCCGCCTCGGCGCCCGCGCCCGGCGCGCGTCCCCTTCGGCTTCCGGCCACGCGCCGTCCGGCGCGGGTCTTCAGGACACGACTGGAACATGGAAAACCTTACGCTGACCACCGAGATGATCGTGGTGCTCGCGCTGCTCGCGTTCACGATCTTCCTGTTTGTATCCGAAATCATCCGGGTGGACCTCGCGGCCATTTCGGTGATGGTGCTGCTGGGCCTGCTGACGCTGGTGCCGGGCCTCGGGATGCTGGTCGGCCAGGAGGAACTGTTCAGCGGCTTTGCCTCCAACGCGGTGATCTCGATCATCGCGGTGATGATCATCGGCGCCGGCCTGGACAAGACCGGCGTCATGCACAAGGTCGCGGCGTTCATCATGCGGGTGGGCGGCACCACGGAGAAGAGCATCATCCCGACGGTCTCCGGCACGGTCGGCGTGATCTCCAGCTTCATGCAGAACATCGGCGCCGCCGCGCTGTTCATGCCGGTGATGAGCCGCATCTCCAACCGCCTGAACATCCCGCTGTCGCGCCTCCTGATGCCGATGGGCTTCGCGGCGATCGTGGGCGGCACCATCACCCTGGTCGGCTCCAGCCCGCTGATCCTGCTGAACGACCTGCTGCCCTCCGACATGGAACCGTTCCAGCTGTTCGACGTGACCCCGATCGGCCTGGCCCTGCTGGCCACGGCGATCATCTATTTCGTGCTGCTGGGGCGTTTCGTCCTGCCCTCGGTCAAGACCAAGTCGGCGCAGCGCGAGAACGCGCAGGACTACTTCCAGCGCGTGTACGGCCTGTCCTACGAGATCCACGAGCTGTTCGTCCCGGAGAACGACCCGATGGTCGGGCGCACGGTGGCCGAGATCGAACGCGAGACCGGCATCGCGATCGTCGGGACCTACGTCCGCGACGAGCTGCGCATGGCGCCGTGGACCGGCTACGAGATCCAGGCCAACTCGCATCTGGCGGTGCTGGCCAGCCCCGCGCGGATGGAAAAGCTGTGCGAGGGCACGCGCAAGCGCCCCTCGACGAATCTGGACGTGTTCGCCAACGCCCTGGACAGCGGCCGTTCCGGGGTCGCCGAGGTGGCGATCGCGCCGGGCTCGAACCTGGCGGGCAAGACCGTGACCGAGCTGGCCATGCGCCAGACCTACGGGCTGTCGGTGATGCGCATCCAGCGCGGCAACGAGACCTATGGCGAGGGCCTGCGCGACATCCCGCTGGAACCGGGCGACATCCTGGTGGTGCACTGCACCTGGGAATCCCTGGCGCGCCTGGAACAGGATCGCGACTTCGTGGTGATCACCTCGGACTACCCGCACGAGGAACTGCGCCCCTCCAAGGTGCCGCATGCCCTGTTCTTCCTGGCGTTGACCGTGGGCCTGATCGTGTTCACCGACCTGATGCTGTCGGTGGCCCTGCTGACCGGCGCGCTGGGCATGATCCTGACCGGCGTGATCAGCCTCGACAGTGCCTATCGCGCGGTAAGCTGGAAGACGGTGTTCCTGCTCGCCTCGCTGATCCCGCTGGGGATGGCGGTGGAGAACACCGGTACCGCGGCATGGATCGCGCAGAACACGCTCGACATGCTGGGGACCGTGCCGCCCTGGGTGCTGCAGGCGACGATCTTCGCGCTGGCCACGTTCTTCACTCTGGTCATGTCCAACGTCGGCGCGACCGTGCTGCTGGTGCCGCTGGCGATCAACTTCGCGATCGCCGCGCAGGCCGCGGGCATGGACGCCGACCCGCGCGTGTTCGCGCTGACCGTCGCGATCGCGACCTCGAATTCCTTCCTGATCCCGACCCACCAGGTGAACGCCCTGATCATGGGCCCCGGCGGCTACCGGGTGAAGGACTATATGAAGGCCGGCGGCATCATGACCATCCTGTTCGCCGTGGTCGCCATGTTCATGCTCAATCTGATTTTCTAGGCTTTCTTTCAACGACCTTTGTGCAACCCGTTTGCAAGGAGAAATCCCATGTCCCAGAAGCATCCCGTGATTGCGGTGACCGGTTCCTCGGGTGCCGGCACCTCCACCGTAAAGCGCTCCTTCGAGTCGATCTTCCGTCGCGAGCAGATCAACCCGGTCGTGATCGAGGGCGACAGCTTCCATCGCTATGACCGCAAGGCGATGAAGGAGGCCATGCAGAAGGCTGCGGACGAGGGCAATCACCACTTCTCGCACTTCGGCCCGGAGGCCAACCTGTTCGATCGCATCGAGGGCCTGTTCAAGACCTACGGCGAGACCGGCCAGGGCGAGAAGCGCTACTACCTGCATTCCGACGAGGAAGCCGCGCAGCACAACGAGCGCCTCGGCACCAACCTGGGCCCGGGCGAGTTCACCCCCTGGGAAGAGATCCAGCCGGGCACCGACCTGATGTTCTACGAGGGCCTGCACGGCCTGGTGGTCGACGGTGACGTGAACGCCGCGCAGCACGTGGATCTGGGCATCGGCGTAGTGCCGATCGTGAACCTCGAGTGGATCCAGAAGATCTTCCGCGACAACGCCGAGCGCGGCTATTCCGCCGAGGCCATCGTGGACACGATCCTGCGGCGCATGCCGGATTACGTGAACTACATCACCCCGCAGTTCGGCTACACCGACATCAACTTCCAGCGCGTGCCGACCGTGGACACCTCCAACCCGTTCATCGCCCGTGCGGTCCCGACCCCGGACGAGTCCATGGTCGTGATCAGCTTCAAGGACCCGACGAAGTTCGGCATCGACTTCCCCTACCTGCTGAACATGATCCCGGACTCCTTCATGTCCAACCCCAAGACCCTGGTGGTCCCGGGCGGCAAGATGAGCTTCGCGATGGAGGTCATCCTCGGCCCGATCATCCACGACATGCTGTCGCGTCGCGGCTGATTTGCCGGGAGGCGCCCGCCCGGCGTCTCCCCGGCTCCCGGGAAGTTCCCCAGCCCCGCTCCGGCGGGGCTTTTTTCGTTTCGGGCCCGCCATTCCGCTAGGATTCAGGCTTTAACGGACAGGACGGAGTAGGCGTGTTCGGACTCTTCGGGCCGCGGCCGGCCCAGCAGATGGAGCGCTTTCGCGGCCGCTACACCGGTCGCTCGCTGATCGTTCACCAGGGCTTCACCGGCGACTGGCTGGAGGAGCTCCTGAAGCAGCCGGGCGGCGGCGGGCACTTCCGCATCGACAGCCGCCCGCTGCCACGGCGGCGGCCGAGCCCCGTGGAGTGGCTGGTGCAGACCCATATCCTGCCACTGGAGCTGCCGCAGCCCCTGTTTCTCGATGTGCGCGAGGACGCCATCCTCGTGCGCCACCTGCAGCGCGGGGAACACGCGGTGCATCCCTCGGAGATCGCCTGGTTCCTGGAAGAACTGGACACCCGCCACCACGCCCGTCTGGTCTTCACCGAAGACGGCGGCCTGAACGCGCACCCCGGCCTGCCGGTCGACGACAACGAGGCCCTCAGCATGCTGGAGCAACTCGGTTTATGACCAATGCCTTTCGCAGTGCCACCGCCCGCGGCGAGGAACCCCGGGCCCTGGCCGACGCCCTGATCGCCGAGCTGGGCGAACAGCCGCCGCGCACCGGGGATCAGGTGCGGGTCGGTTTCATCTACCTGTCCGACGCGCTCAGCCGCCACGCCCGCACCCTGCTGAAACACCTGCGCGAGGGGCTGGGGGTGGATCACTTCGTCGGCGGCATGGCCATGGCCGTGATCGGCCCGCACGACGAGCTCTACGAACAGACCGGCGCGACCCTGATGATCGGCGCGTTTCCGGCCGCCAGCGTCCGCGTGATCTATCACCCGGTGCGCGGCTTCGACGAGCTCGTGAAGGAACTCGACGGGTTCCTCGACCCGCAGACCCCGGGCCGGCTGATCCTCAACGCCGACCCGCGCATGGAAGGGCTGGAGGGCATCCTGACCGAGATCGGCGAGCGCACCGCCTGGTTCGCGACCGGCGGCGTCAACTCCGGGGACGACGGCGTGGTGCAGATCGCCGACGGCGTCGCCGCCTCCGGCATCACCGGGCTGGCGCTGCGCGACGATGTCCCGATCGCCGCGCGCCACAGCCAGGGCTGCACGCCTCTCCCGGGCCAGCACGAGCTGACCGAGACCTGGCGCAATATCATCGTGCGCCTGGACGGCCAGCAGGCCCTGCCGGCGTTCAAGGGCATCATCGGCGATGTGCTGTCGCGCGACCTGGAGCGGGCACTGGGCTACATCCTGGTAGGCTTCCCGATCCCGGGGTCGGACACCGGCGACTACCGCGTGCGTAACATCATCGGGATCGACCTGGACCAGCAGGTGCTGGCCGTCGGCGAGATGCTCGAGCCGGGCTCGCAGATCCTGTTCGTGCGCCGCGACGGCCAGGCGGCCATCGAGGACCTCGAGCGCATGCTGGAGCAGATCCGCGCCCAGGCGCCCAACGGGATTCGCGGCGCGATCTATGTCTCCTGCGTGGGGCGCGGGCGCCACCAGTTCGCCCAGGAAGGCACGGAACTGGGCATCGTGCAGAAACACCTGGGCGACGTGCCCCTGGTCGGCTTCTTCGCCAACGGCGAGATCTTCGCCAACCGCCTGTACGGCTATACCGGGGTCCTGACCCTGTTCACCTGAACCGCCAAGGGGACCGCATGCAATACCGCAAACTGGGACGCACCGATATCGAGGTCAGCCTGATCGGCCTGGGCACGATGACCTGGGGCGAGCAGAACACCGAGGCCGAGGCCCACGAACAGCTGGACTACGCACTCGACCAGGGCGTGAACCTGATCGATGCCGCCGAGATGTACCCGGTCCCGCCGCGCGCGGAGACCCAGGGCCTGACCGAGACCTATATCGGCAGCTGGCTGGCGAAGCGCGGCAACCGCGACCGCGTGGTGCTGGCCAGCAAGGTCGCCGGCCCCGGCATGATCGACTACCTGCGCGGCGGCCCGCAGCTGAACCGCGAACACATCGAGCAGGCCCTGAACGACAGCCTTCAGCGCCTGCAGACCGACTACCTGGACCTGTACCAGGTCCACTGGCCGGCGCGCGCCACCAACTTCTTCGGCCAGCTCGGCTACGTCCACAAACCGGACGCAAGCGCAACCCCGATCGAGGAGACCGCGGCGGCGCTGAAGGCACTGGTTGAGAGCGGCCGCGTGCGCACCATCGGCATCTCCAACGAGACCCCGTGGGGGTTCATGGAGTGGATCCGCGCCCATGACCGCGGCCTGTCCGAGCGCATCGTCTCCATCCAGAACCCCTACAATCTGCTCAACCGCAGCTTCGAGGCGGGGCTGGCGGAGATGGCCATCCGCGAGGATGCCGGCCTGCTGGCCTATTCGCCGCTGGCCTTCGGCATGCTCTCCGGCAAGTACCTCGACGGGGCGAAGCCCGCGGGGGCGCGCCTGACGCTGTTCGAGCGCTTCCAGCGCTACAGCAACGAATCCGGCCTGGCCGCCACCGCAGAGTACGCGCGTCTGGCGCGCGAACACGGCCTGACCCCGTCGCAGCTGGCGCTGGCCTTCGTCAACCAGCAGCCCTTCGTGACCAGCAACCTGATCGGGGCGACCACCATGGAGCAGCTGCGCGAGAACATCGCGACGGTGGACATCACCCTGTCTGACGCCGTGCTGGAGGCCATCGAGGCCATCCACGCCCGCTATACCTACCCCTGTCCGTAGGCCACCCCCCATGAACCTGATCGATACGCATGTCCACCTGGACCTGGACGCGTTCGATCCGGATCGCCCGGCCGTGCTGGACCGCGCCCGCGCCGCCGGGGTTCAGGAGCTGGTCCTGCCCGGCGTTACGCGGGCACGCTGGCCGGACCTGGAGGCCCTGTACCGCCAGCACGCGGGCCTGCATGTCGCCTACGGCCTGCACCCGATCTTCCTGCAGGACCATGCGGACGCGGACCTCGACGCGCTGGAGGCCTGGCTGGACACGCACCCCGAGACCATTGCGGTCGGCGAGATCGGGCTGGACGGCTATCAGGAGGGTCTCGACTGGGACCGCCAGTGGCGGTTCTACACGCGGCAACTGGCCATCGCCCGCGAACGCGACCTGCCGGTGATCATCCACAGCCGGCGCGCGCTGGACGCGGTGCTGAAGGGCCTGCGCCAGCAACCAGGCCTGACCGGCATCCTGCATGCGTTCATCGGAAGCCCGCAGCAGGCCCGCCAGGCGGCCGACCTGGGCTTCTGCCTGGGCATCGGCGGCCCGGTGACCTTCGAGCGGGCGAAGAAGCTGCACCGTGTGGTGCGCGACGCGGCGCTGGAGGCCCTGGTGGTGGAGACCGATGCGCCCGATCAGCCCCTGGCCGGACATCAGGGTGAGCGCAACGAACCGGCGATGACGGCCGAGGTCAATCGCCGGCTCGCGGCCCTGCGGGACATGGATCCCGAAGAGATGGCTATAATCACGTCACAAAACGCACGCCGGGTCCTCCGGCTTCCGACCGGTCCCGACGCATGAGTCCCGCCGCCCCCCACAATCCCTACACCGAACGGACCGACCTGCTGCTGGGGCACGAGGTTGCGGCCGGCCTGCGGGACCGGCATGTGTTCATCGCCGGTCTCGGCGGGGTCGGCAGCTACGCCGCCGAGGCCATCGCCCGCGCCGGCGTCGGTCGCATGACCCTGGCGGATCACGACGTGGTGGGCGCCTCCAACCTGAATCGCCAGCTGGTCGCGCTGCGCTCCACCGTGGACCGACCCAAGACCGAGATCATGGCGAACCGCATCCACGACATCGATCCCGACATCGAGCTCACGATCCGCCACGACTTCCTCCAGCCCGATACCGTCGGCGACCTGGTCCCGGAGGATGCCGACTTCGTGCTCGACGCGATCGACTCCATCGTCTGCAAGGCCGCGCTGGTCGCGACGGCCCAGGCGCGCGGGCAGGGCGTGATCTCGAGCATGGGGGCCGGCGGGCGCATCGACCCCACCGCCGTGCGCGTGGGGCCGCTGGCGGGGACGCGCGTGTGCCCGCTCGCGCGCCAGATGCGCAAGCGCCTGCGGCGCCTGGGCGCGCATCTCGACTACCCCGTGGTGTTCTCCATCGAACAGCCGCGCAAGGGCACCGAACACCGCCCGGTGGGGGACGGCGGCCGGCCGCGTTCGGTCAACGGCACGATCTCCTACCTGCCCGCGATCTTCGGCCTGACCGCCGCCGGCCACGTAATCCAGAGCCTGATCGCCCGCGCCTGACCGCCATACACGGCTCGCTCCGTGACCCCTGCAGCCACAGGTTCCGTCCTGCCCTGTGGGAGCTCAGCCCCCTGAGCGATACGGCGCGGCCCGACCTCATCGGCCAGAGGGCTGGCCTCCTACAGGCCAAGACAACCCAACCCCTACGAAGATGCTATTCGTCGAATACCGCCTCGATGCGGGCCTGGATGTGCTGGTCGGCGTCCGGGCCGTACTGCGTGGTGGCGGGGTCGAAGCGATCGCAGAAGGCGTAGGCAAACTTCAGGTCCTTCACGCCCAGGGCGCCGAACAGGCGCGCCTCGAAGGAATGGTCCTCCGGATTCTGGGTCAGCGTGGGCCAGCCATCCGCCCCGGGTGCCAGCGCCGGGCCAAAGAACACGACTCCCGGCAGGTTCTTCAGGCGCAGGGCACAGGTGCCCTCGGTCACCCCGGCCATCGGCAGGAAATCGATGGTGCGCGAAAGGCGCTGCTTGCGGTTGAAGGCGATATCGACCTCGCCGCCGGCCGCGCGGATCGCCGGGGCCTCCGCCTCGAACGCCAGGGTCTCGAGGCCAGCCGCCCGCCAGGCCTCCAGGTCTTGTGCCCCATGGCGGCTGGGCAGGAACAGGTAGGCGGGCCTGGTGATGGCCCGGATCGCCGCCAGCAGGGGTTCCGAATACGCCGGCGCGTTGACCAGGATCCCGCCCAGTTCGAGGTCGTCGATCAGCCAGACCGCCGGCGAACCATCCCCGATGCGGTAAATGGTCCGGTCACGCAGTTCGACCAGCGGCGCGCTGATCACGGGTTCATTCGCCATGTGCGGGCTCCGATGACGGACGGGCGGGACGCGGCTCGATCCCGGCCATGGTGGTCTCGATCCATTCTTCGGCCTCGGCCAGCACCTCCACCGGCTTGCGCCCGGCGGTCTCGATCGGCGGGCCGATCACCACCTCGATGGTGCCGGGGTAGCGGCGGATGCCCTTCTTCGGCCAGAAGCTGCCACTGTTGAGCGCCACCGGCAGCACCGGGTAGCCGGTACGCGCGGCCAGCATCGCGCCGCCCTGACGGTAGCGCCCGTGTTCGCCCGGGGCCACGCGCGTGCCCTCGGGGAACACGATCACCCAGCGGCCCTCGTCGAGGCGCTGCCGGCCTTCGGTGACCAGATTCTCCAGCGCCTGGCGCCCGCCTTCGCGGTCGATTGGCACCGGATCGATCATCGCCAGCGTCCAGCCGAAGACCGGGATGCGCATCAGCTCGCGCTTGAGCACCCAGGTCTGCATCGGGAAGATCGCGACGAAGGCGACGGTCTCCCAGGCCGACTGATGCTTGGACAGCACCACATGCGGACGCGACGCATCGATGTGTTCGGCGCCGCGCACCCGGTAGTCCACGCCACAGGTCACCCGCAGCCACCAGACATTGAAGCGCCCCCACTGCGTCAGCACCCGGTAGCGGATGCGGCGCGAGAACGGCCAGATCAGCGGTGGCACCAGCACGCCGAAGACCAGCATCGAGCTGATGAACCCGAGCTGGAACAGCAGACCGCGGATCAGGGGCAGCATGCGGCGGCGCTATCCCGTGGCCAGGCGGCCGATGTCGGCCACGGTCTCGAACGCGCGGCGCAGTTCACGCAGCAGGGCCAGGCGGTTGCGCCGCTCGGCGGCATCTTCGGCCATCACCATCACCTGGTCGAAAAAGGTATCGACGCGATCGCGCAGGCCCGCCAGCTCGCCCAGGGCGTGCAGGTAGTCACCATCGGCCACCGCCTGCTCGACGCCGGGACGCACCGCCTGCAGGCCCTGGTAAAGCTGACGCTCCTCGTCCAGCGCCAGGGCCTCCGGGTCGAGGTCGGCCTCGGCCTCCTCGCCGGCCTTGCGCAACAGGTTGTGGATGCGCTTGTTCGCCGCAGCCAGGGCCTCGGCCTCCGGGCGCTCGCGGAACAAGCTGACCGCGCGCACGCGGCGGACGAAGTCCAGCGGGGTATCGGGCGCGACCGCGGCCACTGCCTCGATGGTCTCGTGCGCCTGGCCCTGCTCCAGCAGGTAGCCGCGCAGGCGCTCCAGGATGTACTCGCGGACCGGCTCCACCGCCTGGTCGGCCTCCGGCACCCGTTCGCGGATCGGCTCGGCCGCGGCCTGCAGCAGCGGGGTCAGGGCCAGCGGCAGTTCGCGCTCGACCAGGATGCGCACCAGTCCCAGCGCGGCGCGGCGCAGGGCGAACGGGTCCTTGGTACCGGTGGGCTGCTTGCCGATCGCGAAGATCCCGACCAGCGTGTCCAGGCGGTCCGCCAGCGCCAGGGCCTGGGCCAGCGGGACATCCGGCAGCTCGGAGCCGGACTGGCGCGGCCAGTAGTGCTGTTCGATTGCAGCCGCGACAGACTCATCCTCGCGGTCGTGCAGGGCGTAGTAGCGGCCCATCGTGCCCTGCAGTTCGGTGAACTCGAAGACCATCTGGGTCACCAGATCACACTTGGCCAGGCGCGCGGCGCGCGCGGCCAGCCCGGCATCCAGCCCCATCAGGCCGGCCAGGCGCTGCATCAGGGCCTCCAGCCGCACGGACTTGTCGCGCAGCGTGCCCAGGCGCTTCTCGAACACCACGGAGTCCAGCGCATCCAGCCGTTCCTCCAGACGCTTCTTGCGGTCCTGCTGCCAGAAGAACTCGGCATCGGCGAAGCGCGGGCGCAGCACGCGCTCGTTACCGTCGCGCACCGCGTGCGGGTCGCGCGACTCGATATTGCTGATCACGATGAAGTGCGGCTGCATGCGCCCGGCCTCGTCGACCACCGGGAAGTATTTCTGGTTGTCCTGCATGGTGGAGATCAACGCCTCCTGCGGGACATCCAGGAAACGCGGGTCGAAGCCGCCGGTCAGGGCCACCGGCCACTCTACCAGTGCGGTCACCTCGTCCAGCAAGTCGGCATCCACCAGTGCGCGCCCGCCCAGGGCCTTGGCCTGTTCGTGCACCTGGGCCAGGATGTTCTCGCGCCGCGCCTCGAACGACGGCTCGACAAAGCCGGGGCTGCGCAGCCGCTCGGCGTAGTCGTTGCCGCGCTTCAGCTCCAGCGCGCCGGGCTGGTGGAAGCGGTGACCATGCGTGGCCCGCCCGGCGGTCTGTTCCAGCACCGTCATCTCCAGCACCTCGGTCCCGTGCAGGACCACCAGCCAGTGCGCGGGGCGCACGAACTCGGTGCGGCTGCTGCCCCAGCGCATGCGCTTGGGCGTGGGCAGGGCTTCGAGCGCGGCCTCCAGCATCTCCGGCAGCAGCTCGCCGAGGGCGCGCCCCGGCTGCATCTGGCGGAAGACCAGGTACTCGCCCTTGTCGGTGGTCTCGCGCTCCAGGCGCTCGACCTCCACGCCACAGGAGCGGGCAAAGCCCAGCACCGCCTTGGTCGGCTCGCCGGCGTCATCGAAGGCGGCGGCCACAGCCGGGCCGCGACGCTCCTGCAACTGGTCCGGCTGCTGCCCCGGGACGTCCGGGAACAGCACCGCCAGCCGGCGCGGGGTGGCGAAGGTCTCGGGCACGCCCGGCTCCAGCCCGGCCTCGCTCAGCCGGTTGGCCAGACCCTCGGCCAGGGCATCACGCAGGCGCGGCAGGGCGGCGGGGGGCAACTCTTCGGTGCCCAGTTCGATCAGGAGTTCGCGGGCTTCAGCCATGTCGGGTCCGTGTCGGGTCCATCACGACCGCGCGCAAGGGCGCGCGATCCGGGAAATAGGGTTCAGGCGGCGTCGGGCTTGTTGGTGTCGTCATCGGCGCACAGCGGGAAGCCCAGGGCCTCGCGCGACTCGTAATACTTCTGCGCGACGTTTCGCGACAGCTCGCGTACGCGCAGGATGTAGCGCTGGCGCTCGGTGACCGAGATCGCGCCGCGGGCATCCAGCAGGTTGAAACTGTGCGAGGCGCGCAGCATCTGTTCGTAGGCCGGCAGCGGCAGGCCCAGCTCGATCATGCGGTCGCTCTCGTTCGCATGCTGATCGAAGGCGGCGAACAGGGAGTCGCGGTCGGCATGCTCGAAGTTGTAGGTGGACTGCTCCACCTCGTTCTGGTGGTAGACGTCACCGTAGGTCACCGGGCGGCCGTCCGGGCCGACGGTCCAGACCAGGTCGAACACACTCTCCACCCCCTGCAGGTACATCGCCAGGCGCTCCAGCCCGTAGGTGATCTCGCCGGAGACCGGGTGGCAGTCCAGCCCGCCCACCTGCTGGAAGTAGGTGAACTGGGTGACCTCCATGCCGTTCAGCCAGACCTCCCAGCCCAGGCCCCAGGCGCCGAGGGTCGGGGATTCCCAGTTGTCCTCGACGAAGCGGATGTCGTGGGTCAGCGGATCGAAACCCAGCGCCTCCAGCGAACCGAGATAGAGGTCCTGGATGTCCGGCGGCGACGGCTTCAGCAGCACCTGGAACTGGTAGTAGTGCTGCAGGCGGTTGGGGTTGTCGCCATAGCGACCGTCGGTGGGGCGGCGGCTGGGCTGCACGTAGGCCGCGCGCCACGGCTCCGGCCCGATCGAACGCAGGAAGGTCGCCGGATGGAAGGTGCCGGCCCCCATCTCCATGTCGTAGGGCTGCAGGACCACGCAGCCGTGGTCGTTCCAGTAGTCCTGCAAGCGACGGATCAGGTCCTGGAAGGTGGGGCTGCTGCTGGACGGGGTGCGTTCGTGCGCCATGCGGGATCCCGGGTCAGGGCAAAGCGGACAGTATATCGGCCCGGCTTCGGCCGCGGCCACCGTCAGGGTCAGCGCGAAACACGGAGACGCCCGCGCGAGTCGGCGCTTTCCCTGTGGCGGCAGACGGTTTTGCGCCAGCCGGGAAGGCGCCCATACTGGAGGCTTGATCCGGTTCGGGAGAACCGCCCTGAGCGAGCCCCACGCCAATTCGGAGCCGACGGTGACCGCGGAGAACGGTCAGCGCTACCGCGACACCCGCCGAGTGACGCTGGTGGGCGCGACCGTGAACAGCTTTCTGGCCGTCGCGCAGCTACTTAGCGGCTGGCTTCTGAACTCGCAGGCGCTGGTCGCGGACGGCGTGCATACGCTGTCGGACCTCATCACCGACGGTGTCGTGCTGTTCGCGGCGCGCAAGGCCGCGGCGTCCCCCGACCAGGACCACCCGTACGGCCATGCCCGCATCGAGACCCTGGCGACGGTGATCGTCGGGGTCTTTCTGGCCCTTGCGGGCCTGGGGATCGCCTGGGCGGCGGGCAGCCGGCTGGTCGAGCCCGAGGCTATGACCGGCCCCGCGAATATGGCGATCTTTTTTGCCGCGCTGACCCTGGTCGCAAAGGAGGGCCTGTACCAGTACACCCACCGGGTGGCGAAGCGCCTGCGTTCGCGGATGCTGGATGCCAATGCCTGGCACCACCGAACGGATGCGATCTCGTCGCTGTTTGTGCTGGTCGGCGTGGGCGCGGCGGTCGCCGGCTTCCCGTGGGCGGATGCGCTGGCCGCGCTGATCGTCGCCCTGTTCATCCTGCACATCGCCGGGCGCCTGATCGTGCGCGCCGCGGCGGAGCTGATCGACACCGCTCTGGAGCCGGAAAAGGTGGATCGCATTCACCGCACCATCCTGGACGTGCCCGGGGTGAAGGATGCGCACATGCTGCGCACCCGCCGCCACGGCAGCGACGTGGTGGCCGATGTGCACATCCAGGTCGCGCCGATGATCTCGGTCTCCGAGGGGCATCGGATCGCCGATGCGGTGTTCCATTCGGTGACCGACGAGCATGACCGGGTCAACGACATCACGGTGCACGTAGACCCGGAGAATGACGCGGAGCAGGCGCGCAGCTCGACGCTGCCGTTGCGGCCGGTGCTGGTGGAGGCCCTGCGCGAGGCCTGGGCCGACACCCCGGAGCTGGACGCGGTGGAGCACCTGTCCCTGCACTACCTGGGCGGCCGGGTGCACATGACGCTGACCTTGCGCCTTGACGGGGCAACCGCGGCTCCGGACCTGGAGGCGCGGGCCCGGGCCCTGGCCGACCGGCTGCACGCCCACCCGCAGGTGGGCGACATGCTGGGCGAGGTCACGCTACTCTATCGTCCGTGCACTCATTAGGTGCGGCACACCCCATCAAGCACCATCTTTGTGCATATACGGCACCATGATGGTGCAGAAGGGAGGCGGCGCGGCACCCGGGGTGCCCGTTTTTCGCGCGCCCGGGCCGAATCGGGCCGGATGGCATGATGCCTGCATAATGACCCACGAAGCCGTGCAGGGGCCAACAGGCCGGCCGGCCAAAATCGAAGACTCAAGTGAAGACCAAGGAGACCCCCATGTCCGCAGCCGACGTGCTGAACCAGATCAAGGAAAAGGAAGTGCGCTTTGTCGACTTCCGCTTTACCGACTCCAAGGGCAAGGAACAGCATGTGACCATGCCGGCCCACGACATCGACGAAGAGACCTTCGAGGAAGGCAAGATGTTCGACGGCTCCTCGATCTCCGGCTGGAAGGGGATCAACGAGTCCGACATGATCCTGATGCCGGACGCCGAGTCGGCCGTGATCGACCCGTTCTTCGAAGACATGACCATGAACATCCGCTGCGACGTGGTCGAGCCGGCCACCATGCAGGGCTACGACCGCTGCCCGCGCTCCCTGGCGCGCCGCGCCGAGGCCTACCTGCAGAGCACCGGCATCGCCGACACCGCGCTGTTCGGTCCGGAGAACGAGTTCTTCATCTTTGACGACGTGAAGTGGGGTACCAGCCTGTCCGGTTCCTACTGCCGCGTGGACTCCCAGGAGGCGTCCTGGAACTCCGAGCGCGTCTACGAGGACGGCAACATCGGGCACCGCCCAGGCGTGAAGGGCGGCTACTTCCCGGTCCCGCCGGTCGACAGCCTGCACGACATCCGCTCCACCATGTGCGAAGTGATGACCGAGATGGGTCTGGAGACCGAGGTGCACCACCACGAGGTGGCCACCGCCGGCCAGTGCGAGATCGGCGTGGGCCCGGCGACCCTGACGCAGAAGGCCGACGAGGTGCAGATCCTGAAGTACGTGGTGCAGAACGTGGCCCACATCCACGGCAAGACCGCGACCTTCATGCCCAAGCCGATCGTCGGCGACAACGGCTCCGGCATGCACGTGCACCAGTCGCTGTCCAAGGACGGCAAGAACCTGTTCTCCGGCGACCTCTACGGCGGCCTGTCCGAGACCGCGCTGTACTACATCGGCGGCATCATCAAGCACGCCCGCGCGCTGAACGCCTTCACCAACCCGTCCACCAACAGCTACAAGCGTCTGGTGCCGGGCTTCGAGGCGCCGGTGATGCTGGCCTACTCCGCCCGCAACCGCTCGGCCTCGCTGCGCATCCCGTTCGTGATGAACCCGAAGGCGCGCCGGATCGAGCTGCGCTTCCCGGACTCCACCGCCAACCCGTATCTCGCATTCGCCGCGATGCTGATGGCCGGCCTGGACGGCATCCAGAACAAGATCCACCCCGGCGACGCGATGGACAAGAACCTCTACGACCTGCCGCCGGAAGAGGAAAAGGGCATCCCGCAGGTCTGCCATTCGCTGGACCAGGCGCTGGAAGCCCTGAACCAGGACCGCGAGTTCCTGACCCAGGGTGGCGTGTTCACCGACGACATGATCGATGCCTACATCGACCTGAAGATGGAAGACGTCACGCAGATGCGCATGACCACCCATCCGATCGAGTTCGACATGTACTACAGCCTGTAAGGCGTCCGCTTCCGGCCCCTCGGGGCCGCGAGGCCATCCGCCGCCGCGCCCTCCGGGGCCGGCGGCTTTTTTGTGTCTGGGGGGTTCCACGGGGACCGGCGGGCCAAGCCCCGTTCGTCATCACCGCCGGCGATGCCGGATCGGGCATTTCGGGCAGCACAAATGAAAGGCCCCGCGGATGGTCGATCCGCGGGGCCTTCTCGTGTGGCACCGGAAGGACTCTCCCGGGCCTCTGACCGTTCATCGGCAATCAGGCGTGCCAGCCGAACTCCTCGGCCTTCTGCTGTGCCAGCGCCGGGATGTCGGTGGCCACGAACTTCTCGTACAGCACCTGCACCCCGATCATGTGGTTGATCACCGCGTCCAGCTGGACCTGGGTCGCGGCCGGGGTGGCCTCGGACTCGTGCAGCTCGAACACTTGGCGCACGCCCTCCGGATCCAGCAGACCGGCCTCCTCGACCTTCTCCGGCGCGAGGTAGCGATCGGCCAGGGCCTTCATCGCCGCCCACTTGACCGGATCGGTATGCGCCGGCGGGGCCATGAACGCGAACTTCTCGCGCTCGTAGAGCACCTTCGGCAGCAGGCCCTTCATCGATTCGCGCAGCACGTACTTCTCGGTCGGGCCCTTGATGCGCATGGTCGGCGGCAGGTGGGCGGCGAACTCGGCCAGGTGGTGATCGAGGAACGGCGGGCGCGCCTCCATCGAGTTGGCCATGTCCATGCGGTCGCCGCCCCAGGTCAGGATCTGGCCTTCCAGCATGGTCTTGATCCAGACGTACTGGGCCTTGTCCAGCGGGTGCCGGCCTTCCAGCATGTCGTTGTCCAGGGCATCGGCGATCGCCTTGCCCGGCTGGTAGCCCTGCATGCGCTCGCGGCGCTTCGGATGCAGCAGGCCCGGCACGTGGTCAGACGCGGCCAGCCACGGCTGCAGGCAGGACGGGGTGAAGCCCATCATTCGGGTGAACTCGGGGTCATCCACCTCGTCCTCGGCCAGCATCGCGCCGGAGACCAGCTCGTTGGACTCGTTCAGCATCTGCTGCCAGGCCTGACGATCGGCCTCCGGCAGGGTATCCAGCCCGTGCAGGAACATGTCGCGGCGGAACGCCGGGTAGCCGCCGAACAGCTCGTCCGAGCCCTCGCCGGTGACCACCACCTTGTAGCCGGCCTTGTTCACGTGGCGGCTCATCAGGAGCTTGGCCACGCCGAGGGTGTTGTAGATGGTGCGCTCGGCGTGCCACAGCGCCTCTTCGAAGTTGTCGTAGAGGTGGTCGGCGTTCAGGGTCATGATGTCCTGATCGGCGCCGACACTCTCGGCCATCTCGCGGGCGATCGCGGTCTCGTCGTAGTCGTCGTTGTCGAAGCCGATGGTGAAGGCCTTGACCGGCGACTGCTGGCTGGCCGAGGCCAGCCCCAGGGTGATGCAGGAGTCGATCCCGCCGGAGAGGTAGCAGGCCACCGGCACGTCGGCCTCCAGGCGCAGCTGGACGGCCTCCATCAGCTTCTCGCGCACGCCCTCGATCCAGTAGTTCTCGTCGGTCTCGCTCTCGGGCGGGCGCTCGGAGGCCAGCGGGAAGTCCATGTCCCAGTACTTCTCCTGGCGGATCTTCAGCTTGCCGTGGGCGCGCTCGACGATGACCATGTGGCCCGGCTTGACCTGCTGGATGCCCTCGAAGGCGGTGGTGCCGGGCACCATGGTCTGCATCAGCTGGTGGTACAGGCCATCATCGGAGAACTGGCGCGGCACATCGGGGTTGGCGAACAGCACCTTCAGTTCGGAGCCGAACACGAAACTGCCGTTGGCCTCGGTGAAGTACAGCGGCTTGATGCCGAAGCGGTCGCGGATCAGGATCAGCCGGTCGTGCTTGCGGTCATACAGCGAGATCGCGAACTCCCCGCGAAAGTGCTTCACCGCGTCCTCCAGCCCCTCGCGCTGGTACAGGTGCATCACCATCTCGGAATCGCTCTTGGTGCGGAACTTCACCCCGCGCGAGGTGAGATCGGTGCGGATGCGCTTGTAGTCGTACAGCTCGCCGTTAACCGCGGTCATAATCTCGCCGTTGGTCATGCAGAACGGCTGGCGCCCGCGGTTCTCGTCGAGGTCGATGATCGACAACCGCGCGTGGGAGAATCCCACACCACGGTCGTCCTGCGTCTTGTAGCCAAAGCCGTCAGGACCGCGGTGATACTGGATCGCGGCCATGTTGACCAGGGTCTGCGGGTCGACCTTGCGGTCCGGGTCGGCGTGAAAGATTCCGGCGATGCCACACATGGCATGTCTCCTTGGTTATCCGTTCGGTGCGAGCGGGGCGCGGCCCGGTCCGTTCCGGCGCGCCACGCCACTCGCGGTTCAGTTCAGTGCGAGGTTCAGTCTTCCGGGGTGTCCATGACCGCGCTGATACGGCGGACCACGCTGGTCAGCAGCGCCATGCGCACGAACACCGCCCCGCGCGCCTGGGCGAAATACCAGTTGTGCGGGGTGTCATCGAGGTCCGTCGACAGCTCCGCACCGCGCGCCAGCGGGTGCATGATGATCGCGCCCTTTTTCAGCGGGGAGTTGCGGTCCAGCTTCAGGCCCTCACCCATGGACTCGAAGGTATCGCCCACCCAGGCGATGGCGTTGATGTACACCACGTCCAGCTCCGGCAGCACCGGGTCCAGCTCGTGCACCACGCGCAGGTTCAGGCCGGCCTCCGCCAGTTCCTCGCGCTGGCCGGGATCGAAGTTCTCGTCCTCGCGCGAGATGATCACGACCTCTTCGATCGCCTCGGGGAACAGGCTCAGCAGGCGCAGCAGCGAGCGCACCGTACGCATGCGCGAGGGCACCCCGATGATGCCGACCTTGATGCGGTCCTCCGGGGCGACCGGGCCGGTAAACAGCTCCGGGCGCCACTTGGCCAGGGTGTAGACGTCCGCCAGCGCCTGGGTCGGGTGCTCGTCGATGCCGTTGCCGGCGTTGACCAGCGGGATGCGCAGGTTCTCCAGCATGTTGTGCGCGGCCTCGCCATCGGAGGAGCGCAGCACCAGCACGTCGCCGTAGTTGTTGAACATCTCGGCGATGTCCGCCAGCGACTCGCCCTTGGCGATGCCGGTGCTCTTGGGGTCGGTGATCGACATCACCGCGCCGCCAAGCCGGTGCCAGGCGCTCTCGAACGACAACCGCGTGCGGGTGGACGGCTCGTAGAACGCGCTGATCAGGATCTTGCCCGCCAGTGGCAGGTGCATCAGGGCAGGCGTGGTCTCGTACTGCGCGGCCAGCCGGAACAGCTGCAGCAGTTCCTCGCGGTTGAACTGCTGGCTGGAGACCACGTGTGCGGCGGCCAGCTTCAGCAGCGGATCCGGGTCTTCCTCCACCGCATCCAGCAACGCCCGCGGCCGGTCGGTACCGGCGGCGCCGTCTTTCGGGTGGAGCACGTGCAGGGGATCTTCGGTGTAGTTCACCAGAGGCGTCCTTTTTTCCAGTCGCGGATAAACAGGGCAATCAGCAGGATCGGGGTCAGCGTCGCCACGCTGGTGGCGATGACCACGATCACGGACAATGCGGTTGTCGAGATGGTCATGCCGGCACCTCGGCGTCGGAACGGGCCAGCCGGCCCCAGTCGAACGGCCGCGGCATCAGCCAGGTGGTCAGCACCATCACCGCCAGCGAGACGGCGGCCCCGACCAGCGCGGCCACGTAGAACCCGATCAGGAAATAGCTGGCCAGCCCGATACCGGACCCCAGTATCATCGACCAGGCGGCACCCTGCGGGTTCGCCTGCTTCCAGTACAGGCCGGCGACGATCGGCCAGATCGCGGAGGCCACGAAGGCCCCGGTGAAGTACAAAAGCTCCGCCAGCGAGCCGACGATCGGGATCTCGCCGCGGTAGCTGGCCGCCAGCCAGGTCAGCAGCCCCAGTAGCACCACGATCACCTTGGTCGCGTGGAACTGGTGCTGCTCGCTGGCCCGCGGACGGATGTGGCCGCGGTAGATGTCGCGGGTCACCAGATCGGACGTGGCCGCCAGCAGCGAGTCGAGGCTGGAGGCCAGCGCGGCGAAGACCACGATGAACACGACGATCGCACCGGTGAGACCCAGCACCTCGGCGGCCACCAGCGGCCCGACCATGTCCGCGGCGGGGACGTTGATCCCCAGCGCCGGCGTAGCCAGCGCGATAAAGCCGGCAACAATCGGGATCGGCAGCCACAGCAGGCCGCCGAAGAGATAGGCCCGAAAGCCCACGTTGCGGCCGAAGGCGAAGGCGCGCGACCACCAGACGTTGGAGTGGAAGATCTCGCCCACGCCGAACAGCAGGTTGTTGAACAGGAACATGATCGCGGCCGGGAACAGCAGGCTCAGCAGTTCCGGGCGCTCTTCCATCAGGTTGAAGTGGATCGCCTCGAAGCCGACCTTGTCGATGGTCAGCCAGGCGATGAACGCCGCGCCCGCGACAATGATGACCGTCTGGATGAAGTCGGTCCCGATGACCGCGCGCAGACCGCCCAGCAGGGTGTAGATCACGCAGACGGTCAGGATCACGGTCATGCCCACGCGATAGTCGATCCCGGCCAGGGCATTGATCAGCACCCCGCCGGCCATCGCCATCGAGACCAGCCAGCCAAAGGCGTAGATCAGCGAGACCACCAGGAACACGCGCCAGGTGAAGGTGCCGAAGCGCAGGCGGATGAAGTCCCCGGAGGTGAAGCCGCGCGGCATCAGCTCGCGGATGCGTCGCGCCAGCGGCGCGAACAGGATCAGGCCCAGCGCACCCAGCGAATACCCGAGCATGCCCCAGACACCAAGCTGCAGCGCCAGTTGCGGGGCGGTCATCGTGGTATTGGCGGTGACCCAGGTGGCCATCGCGGTCGCGGTGGCGAGCGCCAGGCCGACATTGCGGCCCGCCAGCATGTGGTCCTCGGCGGTCTTGTTGCGACGACCCAGCCACCAGCCCAGCACCACCCAGAGGACGCTGAACGCCGCCAGCAGCCCCCAGGCAAGGGAGGTGGGCAGGATGGGGTCGTCGAGACCGGTCACGAGGCCTCCTGCACCTTCTTGATCTCGCGGATCGCCTCGTCCGTGGTCATCACCCGGGCGTAGCGGTCCTTGATGGTGGTGATCGTGGCCTTCTGCATCTCCGGCGTCACCGTGGCCGTGGCGTCGTCCATCAGGGTGACATAAAAGCCCAGGTCACAGGCATCCCGCACGGCCGTGGAGACGCACTCGTTGGAGTACACGCCCACGATGAACAAGGCGGAGATGTTCAGGTTGCGCAGGATGTAGTGCAGGTTGGTGGAGTTGAAGACCCCGCTGGCGGTTTTGTCCAGCACGATCTCGTCCCCCACCGGGGCCACCTGCTCGACGAACTCGGCGTCCTTGGAGCCGGGAGCCGCGTGCAGGTTCAGGCGCTTGTGGCCCGGGCTGCGGTCGCGGCCGTCGCGGGTCAGCGAGCGGATGCGGGTGTGGATCACCTCCAGCCCCTCCTCGCGGAAGGCGTCCTGCAGGCGGCGCACATTGGGCAGCACGGTCTGCTCGAGGCGGTTGAAGTAGTACTCCTGGGCCTCCAGCGGCACACCGGATTCGGCGGAATCCGCGAACACGCCGTGGCCCCGCGCGGCATCCAGGTACTGGAGGTCGATACACAGCAGCGCGACGTGGTGCTCCCGCAGCTCCTGACGCAGGACCGGCGTGGTGATCAGGCTCTCCTGGTACTGCTCGCGAAGCGGGTCCAGGGAGTCGTAGTCGGTCAGGCGGGAGACGTTGTTGTTGTCGGCCATTCCGGGCGTTTCCTTTCGTCGGGGTTTATTGCCGGGCCGCCAGCGCCAGGGCACTTTGCAGGGCCACGTTGGCGCCGATCTCGATGTCCTCCCAGTTTGTCCATTCCGCGGCGGAATGGCTACGCCCCTGGAGGCTCGGCACGAAGATCATGCCGGTACGGGTGATCCGGCTCATGCTCTGGGTGTCGTGGGCCGCGCCACTGGGCATGGTGATGTACTCCAGACCCATGCGCTCGGCCTGCGCCTCGATGGTCTGCACAATGCCGGGATCGCAGCGCACCGGGTCGATCTCGGAGAGCACGTCGAACTCGAACATCAGATCACGCCGACGGGCCAGGCTCGACAGGGTGCGACGGGCCGCATGCGCCAGCGCGGTCAGCACCTTTTCGTCGGTATCGCGCACCTCGAAGGAGAAGGTCGCCACCCCGGGCACCGTGTTCGGCGCCCCGGGCGAGAGCTCTACGCGCCCGATGGTGGCACGCGAATTCGGGCTGCCGTGCTCCTCCAGCAGGCGATCGATCTCGCCGCCGAACTCGGCCAGGCCCTGGAAGGCATCGATGCGCATGTCCATCGGCGTGGTGCCGGCATGGTTCGGCTGCCCCTTCAGGCGCACCTCCCACTTGAACAACCCGGTAATCGCCTCGACCACGCCCACGCTCAGGCCGCGCCGGTCGAGTACCGGCCCCTGCTCGATATGCGTCTCGATGAAGGCATGCAGGGTGTGCGGGTCGCGCCGTGCGCTCAGGGCGTCGTCGGCATTCAGGCCCCAGTTGGCCATGGCCTCGACCAGGGTCACGCCCTCGAGATCCCGGGCATGGCTGATACTCTCCGGGGTCAGCTTGCCGGCCATCGCCTGGGAGCCGAACATGCCACCGAAACGACCCTCTTCGTCGGTGAAATCGATCACCTCCAGAGGGTACTGCAGATCGACCGCGTTCTCCTTGGCCGTGCGCAGCACCTCCAGCCCGATCAGCACGCCCAGCGCTCCGTCCAGCGGGCCGCCCCCGGGCACCGTGTCCAGGTGCGAGCCCATGGCGACCACCGGGCGCTTGCCGTCATAGTCCAGCCGACCATGCAGGTTGGCGGCACCGTCCTGCCAGACGTCCAGGCCGGCGGCCTCCAGGCGACCGCGAAACCACTCGCGCCCGGCGCGGTCGCCCTCGCTGAAGGCGCGGCGATGCAGGCCGCGGTCGGCATCGCGGCCGATCTGCCCGAGGTCGTTGATGTCCTGCTGCAGGCGCTGCATGTTGATCTTGAGATCCGTCATGGAACCCTCCGGAAACGGGTCCGTCCCTGCTACGCGAGGGCGGGGCCTCGGGCGTATCGGCAGGACGGACCGGGTGAATCAGTCGCGCGGACGCCCGCGCAGGATGGCCCCGATCAGGACCAGGAAGACGATCGCGCCCACCGCGAAGAAGCCGAAGGCGCGGGTCAGGCTGTGATGCTCCACCGTGACGGTGGTCTGGTCGGCCCAGGCATCCGCATCCGCGGCGCGCAGGCGGAACCGGTACTCGCCATCGGGCAGTCCGCTGATGACGGTGCTGGTATCACCGCCCTGGTAGATCACGCGGGCATCCGCGTGATCCGGCCCCGAGGCCTGCTCCAGCACCACCGCCGCATCCGCCTCCCAGGCGAGGGTGAACCCGCCATCGGTGGCGCGCTCCGGCGGGGCGTCGAATGCCGGCTGGGCGCCCGCCGCAAGCGGCAGGAAGAACATAATCGGCAGGAGGGAACGAAGGATGCGCATCGGAACCTCCGGACGGGCCCGGGCTCAGGCCTTGCCGTCGAACGGTTGCAGCCCGGCCCGAGGCTCGGTGGTGTTCATCGCCTCGACCAGCAGGTCGAGGTTCTGGTCGAGTTCCTCCAGACACCCCTTCGGCAGCGACTGCAGGGCCCGGTTCAGTTCGCCTTGCGGCGCGGCCGGGGCCTGGTCCAGCAGTTCGAGGCCGGCATCGGTGACATAGAGCCGCACGATGCGCTGGTCCTTTTCCGGACGGCGGCGCTCGATCAGCCCGCGGTGCTCCAGCTTGTCCAGCAGGTTGGAGGTCGTGGAGGCATGCACCGAGAGCCGACGCGACAGGTCGCTGACGTTAAGCCCCGGCGTGCGCTGCAGCTCCCACAGGGCCCACAGCTGCGAGGCGCTGATCCCACAGGCCCGCTCGACCGTGCGCGAGTGCCCCTGCAGCGCGCGGATGATCACCCGCAACTGGCGGATCACCGAACGCGCCAGATCCGGCTCGCCACTCGTGCCGGCGGCGGCACCGGATTCGTTGTCGTGTGCCTGGGGCACGGCCTGGGTGGATGTCATCAAAACTTCCCGCAATTGAATCACTCGTTTAGTTATTTTTGTACAAAAATAGTTCCATTGCAACTTACGCACCGGCTGGCGAAATCCCGCCATGGGCTCTAAACAAGTGGATTGGGGAGCCTGCCCCAGCCAGAAGGCCGCCCCGGTAGGCCGGGCGCCGGTCGGCTGAAGGCCCTCGCGCGAGAAAAGGAACACGGGGCGGGTGTCGTGGTCACACCACAGTGCGCCGGGGCTGCGTATCGTGTTTACAACGCATCGGCCCGCGTGGTCCGCAGACCACCGGTTGCAGCCCGGGACGCACCGTGCACTTCGTGTCCGCCCGGTAAGGCCACTGGCGACACCCGAACCGCCTGACCAGAAGAGGAATCGCAATGAAGAAGACGATGAGCTGGACCCTGGCACCCCTGTCCGGTGCCGTTGCCCTGGCCCTGTTCCTGGGCCCGAATGTCGCTGCCGCCGAATACGACAGCATCCAGGTCGGCAACCTGTCGATCGGCGGCGCCCTGCGCGCCAACTACACCGTTGGAGACTACCCAGGCGATGACTATCGCCGGGACTGGGACAAAGGTGGAAATTTCCTTTTAGACACGGCCCGGATCAACCTGGACTACGAAAATGGTCCATGGCTCGGGAAGCTGGAGTATCGCTGGTACAGCGCAGCGGGAGACTCTTACAACATGCTTCACACTGGTTGGGCCGGTTACAACTTCGAAAATGGAAGCCAACTCCAGGTTGGGGTTAATCGTGCTCCCTTTGGCCCAGGCGCCTACGGCGTCTCGAAGAGTTGGTTCTTCGACCAACATTATTACATCGGACTTTCCGACAACATGAATCTTGGTGTCAAGTACACGATCCCGTTCGGCGACTGGACTTGGGATGCGGCATACTATTATTCCGATGCGGGCCATTATTCAGGAAGCTCCAATGACAGTGCCCGGTATTCGTATGACATAGTCAATGAACTTGGCAATGGGTACGAAGAACGAAACCAAGCCAACATTCGGGGCATCTACGCCATTCCAGGAACCAGCCATGAGGTTGGCTTCTCGGCTCAGTACGGCGAACTTGATAGTCAAGGGCCGCAGAGCGACGGGGACATGTTCGCCGTGTCTGGCCACATGTCAAACACTTGGGGCAACTGGACACTGGACAGCCAGCTTACTTACTACAAGTACGACGTTGATGAACACGAAGTGTTCAGCAACAATGGGGAAGTCGTAACAACGGACAAACTTGTACAGTTTGGAGCATACAACTTCGCCAATTCGGTAGCAGCCGAGGGCTGGGTCCCCGCATTGTCACTCAGCTACTTTAAAGAAACACCCTCAATTTCTTGGCTTGACTCGGTCACCCCATATGCGGAATACAGCTCCGTGATCAAAAGCGAGAGCGGCTTCAACGATAGTGAGCTCTTGGTGCTTGGCGCCGCGTGGTCTCGGGGGAACTGGTATATCTATACTGACGTAGCATTCTCCAACGGCAACGAGTTTGTCGGTTTCGACGCGGACTTCTTTGATCGTTTCGGCGAAAACCAAGACGATAATTGGCAGACTCGAGTGAACATCAATTTCGGGTATTACTTCTAAACGGGATAGGTAAAGTTGTCACCCAACGGCCTCGGCCATCGGCGGTGGAGCCCGCACCAACTGGTGCGGGCTTTTTTGCATCCGCGAGATGCAGTTTGCGTGCGACGCGGTTATTCGCGGGCATGGACCGCGGCGAGGTCCGAACGCCCGGGCTGGGGCATGCGGTCGGGATTGGCCCAGCGCATCAGGGCGAAGGCGAGCAGGATGGTGGGGATGCCGATCAGGGCGGAGCTGGCGAAGAACCAGACCCAGCCGATGTGCTCGGCGAGTACGCCCGTGAAGCCGGCGAGGAACTGCCCGGGCAGGGTCATGATGGAGCTGAACAGGGCGTACTGGGTGGCGGTGTAGGCGCTGTTGGTGAGGCTGGAGAGGTAGGCGATGAACACCGAGATCGCCATGCCGCCGGAGAGATTGTCGGCCATGATCGCGAACACCAGGCCATAGGTCTCCGGCCCCAGGGTCGCCAGCCAGGAGAAGGTCAGGTTGGTCAGCGGGGCCAGGATCGCGGTGGCAATGAGCATGCGCATGATGCCGAAGCGCACGACCAGCAGCCCGCCGAGGGCCGCGCCGGTCAGGGTCATGGCCAGGCCGAAGGCGGCCGCGATGTTGGCGATCTCGTCCTTGGTGAAGCCGATGTCCAGATAGAACGGATTGGCCATTACGCCCATGAAGATATCGCTGATGCGGAACACGGCGATGAAGGCGATCACCACCAAGGCGATCTTCCCGAAGCGCTGCCAGAATTCGACGAACGGGCAGATCACCGCGCCGATGAACCAGGCCTTCAGGCCGCGCCACCAGCCCGTATCGGAGGTGTTGTTGAGGTAGTGGACCACGCGGTCCTCGAGGCGGGCCGTGGCGGAGTCGCGCCGGGCCACCTCGGGTTCGCGGACGATCAGCGTGCAGACGACGCCCACCAGCATCAGGGCGGCCATCGCGCCGTAGGAGAGGCTCCAGCTGCCGATCGCAGCGATATGCAGCGCCCCGGCCCCGGCGGTCAGCAGGGCCACGCGATAGCCGAACACGTAGGCGGCGGCCATCGCGCCCTGGCGCTCCTGGCTGACGGCCTCGATGCGGTAGGCATCGATGGCGATGTCCTGGGTCGCGGCGCCGAAGGCCGTGAGTACGGCCCAGACGGCCACCAGCCAGAGCTGCTCCGTCGGGTCGGTCAGGGCGATCCCGGCCAGGCCCAGGATGATCACGGCCTGGGCGAACAGCATCCAGGCACGGCGACGCCCGAACACTCGGGTCAGGACCGGCAGGGCGAGGCGGTCGACCACCGGGGCCCAGAACACCTTGATGCTGTAGGCCATGCCCACCCAGGAGAGGAAGCCGATGGAGGCCAGCTCCACACCAAGGTCGCGCAGCCAGGCGGTGAAGGTGCCGCCGGTCAGCAGCAGCGGCAAGCCCGCGGCAAAGCCGAGGAACAGCATGCCGATGACCCGCGGATGGCGGTAGACCGCCAGGGCCGCGCGCCAGTCGCGGCGCGGGGGCCGTTGCGCTTCGGCGGCGTCGGTCATGCGCGGCACAGGCCCCGGTCAGGGCTGGTAGTCATAGTCGATCCAGAACGGCGCGTGGTCGGAGAAGCGATCGTCGGTGTGGATGTACGGATCGCGCGCGGTGGCGGCAATGCCCGGGGTGGCGATCTGGTAGTCGATCCGCCAGCCCACGTTCTTGGCCCAGGCCTGGCCGCGGTTGGACCACCAGGTGTACTGCTCGGGGCGCTCGTCCAGTCGGCGGAACACGTCGACCATGCCGATCTCGTCGAACAGGTGGTCCAGCCAGGCCCGCTCCTCCGGCAGGAAACCGGAGTTCTTGCGGTTGGACTTGTAGTTGGTGAGGTCGATCTCCTTGTGGGCGATGTTCCAGTCGCCGCAGATGACCCACTCACGCCCGTCCTGCATGCGTTCCGCCAGCCAGGGGCGGAAGAACTCGAGGAAGCGCCACTTGGAGTCCTGGCGGTGATCGCCCGAGGAACCCGAGGGCAGATACAGCGAGACCACCGACAGGTTGCCGAACCGCATCTCGGCATAGCGGCCCTCATTGTCGGCCTCCTCGAAGCCAATGCGGGTGATCACCTCGTCCGGCTGGCGGCGGCTGTACAGGGCCACGCCGCTGTAGCCGGGCTTCACGGCGTCGACATAGACGCTGTGGTAGCCGGGTGGATGGAACGGCTCGCCCTGGATCTGATGGATCTGGGCCTTGGTCTCCTGGATGCAGACCACATCGGCCTCGGTGGACGGGAGCCAGTCGAAGAAACCCTTGCGGGCGGCGGCACGGATGCCGTTGGCGTTCATCGAGAGTATGCGCATGGCGGGGAACAATACCCGTGCGCGCGGGCGCGGAAAAGGCCCCGGGACCGCACGGATGCCGGATCCGCAAGCGGGTGTGTCAGAATACGGCGTTTCACGACCGGAGCCGCCCCGATGACCGCCCACGCCTTTCTGGAATACGCCCTGCAACGCGATGTCCTGCGCTTTGGCGAGTTCACACTGAAGTCCGGACGGGTGAGCCCGTACTTCTTCAACGCGGGGCTGTTCAATCGCGGCTCGGACCTGGCGCGGCTGGGCGAGTTCTACGCGCAGGCGATCAGGGATTCCGGTATCCAGTTCGACCTGGTGTTCGGTCCGGCCTACAAGGGCATTCCGCTGGCCGCGGCGGTCACCGAGGCGCTTTATCGCGACCACGGCATGGACCGCCCCTGGGCCTTCAACCGCAAGGAGGCCAAGGATCACGGCGAGGGCGGCAACATCGTCGGCGCCCCGCTGGAGGGTCGGGTGCTGATCGTGGACGACGTGATTACCGCCGGCACCGCGATCCGGGAATCGGTGGACCTGATCCGGGCGGCCGGGGCCACCCCGGTCGGCGTGGCGATCGCGCTAGACCGCGAGGAGCGCGGCCGCGGCGAGCGCTCCGCGATCCAGGAGGTCGAGGCCGATCTGGGCCTGCAGGTGGTGCGCGTCGCCCGGCTGGGCGACTTGGTCCGCATGCTCGAGGAGACCGGCCGCGCGCCGGAACACCTGGAGGCCCTGCGCGCCTACCGCGCCGAATACGGCGTTTAGGGAGAGGCGTACCGCCGCATCGATGCCCGCCCCGTCGCTGCGAGGAACGCAGCGACGAAGGGCAAAAGCAGCAAAGCTGCGTTGAACGGCCTCAGGCCGACCCGCAGGGCGAGCGAAGCGAGTACTCTCCGACCGGAACCACGGGTGGCTGGATCGGTCCGGTGGCCTTTTTGCAGCGCTGGGCGATTGCTGCGTCGGCTGCGCCTCCTGGTCATGACGGGAGGTTGGGGGATGCGGCGCGGTGCGGCATACGCCGCCCCGGACTACAGGAGCTCGGTGTCGTCGTGCGAGTACGCCGGCGAGCAGCTGCACAGGATATGCAGGGGCTCGGCGCCGGTGTTGCGGATGTTGTGCGGCGTGCCGGGCGCGATGCAGACCGTGTCGCCCACCGTGACCGGGAAGGTCGCCTCACCCAGGCGCATCTCGCCCTGGCCGCGCGTGACGTGATAGAGCTCCTCGGTGCGCGCGTGGCGATGCAGGCGCGTGATCGCCCCTGGCTCGAGCACGGCCTCGGCCAGGCTCTGGGCGGCGTTGCCGTGCACATCGGGGTGCATCAGCTCGCGGATCTCGGAGCCGTCCTTGGTGTCATAGGCCGGGATGTCGGCGTAGCGCGTATGCATCATCGGGCTCACGCGGACTCCGGCACTTCCTCGAGCAGCAGGCTCTGGCCACCCATCGCGGCGGGCTTGGGCACCCCCATCAGTTCCAGCACGGTCGGGGCGACATCGGCCAGGCCGCCGCCGGTGCGCAGGCGCCAGCGCTGGGAGTCGGTGATCATGCACATCACCGGGTAGATGGTGTGCTGGGTATGCGGGGCGCCGGTCACCGGGTCGACGTATTCGTCGCAGTTGCCGTGGTCGGCGGTCACGATCGCGGAGTATTCCAGCTCCCGCGCGGCGTCCAGGACCCGACCGACCTCCTGGTCCAGGGTCTGGACCGCCTGGATCAGCGCCTCGCGCTTGGCGGTGTGTCCGACCATGTCGCCGTTGGCGAAGTTGACCAGAATGAACCCGTAGCGCCCGCTCTGCATCGCCTGGATGGTCTCGTCGGCCACCTCCTTGGCGCTCATCTCCGGCTGCTCGTCGTAGGTATCCACGGACGGCGAGGGGACCATCACCCGCTGCTCGCCGGCGTAGGGCTCTTCCTTGCCGCCGTTGAAGAAGAAGGTCACGTGGGCGTACTTCTCGGTCTCGGCGCAATGGAACTGAGGGATACCGGCGGAGGCGATGGTACTGCCCAGGGTGGTCGACGGGCGCTCCGGGGGGAAGGCAATCGGTGACAGGAAGCGCGGGTCGTACTCGGTCAGGCAGGTTTCCGCCACGGGGTGGAAGTCGCCGCGGTCGAAGCCGTCGAAGTCGTCCATGCCCAGGGCGGCGGTGAGCTGACGCGGGCGGTCGTTGCGGAAGTTGAACAGCACGCAGACCGCGTCCTCGCCCAGCGGGGCGCCGCCGTTGATGATGCGCGGATTGATGAACTCGTCGTCCTCGCCGGCCGCGTAGGCGGCCTCGATGGCCTCGCGGGCGGACCCGACGGACTCGCCCTCGGCATAGGCGATCGCGCGGAAGGCCTTCTCGGTGCGCTTCCACCGCTTGTCACGGTCCATTGCGTAATAGCGGCCACAGACCGTGGCGATGGCGCCGCCGGCGTTGGCCAGTTCTTCCTCCAGCGGGTCGAGGTAGTTCAGCGCCGAGCGCGGGGCGGTGTCGCGGCCGTCGGTGATCATGTGCACCATCGGCCGCGCGCCCTCGCGCTGGCAGATCTCGACCAGGGCGCGCAGATGGCGGATGTGCGAGTGCACGCCTCCATCGGAGACCAGGCCGATCAGGTGCAGGGGCAGGTCGTTGTTGGCGGCCGCCCGGGCGGCGCTGACCAGGGCGTCGTTCTCGTAGAAGCTGCCGTCGGCGATGGAGTCGTCGATGCGCACCAGGTCCTGGTTGATCACGGTCCCCGCGCCCAGCGTCAGGTGCCCCACCTCGGAGTTGCCCATCTGCCCGTCCGGCAGCCCGACCGCGCGGCCACAGGCATCCAGCGTGGTGTGCGTATGGGTCGAGAGATACTCGTCGAGACGCGGGGTGTCGGCCTCGGCGTAGGCATTGTTCAGCTTGGAGGGGTTCACGCCGACTCCGTCCATGACGATCAGCAGGACGGGGCGGCGGGGGGTGGAACGCGGATCGGCCATCGCGGGATCATTACCTGGGTCAATGGGTTACCCGGGTATTTTAGCAACTTCCGATGCTTGGCGGGGCGCCGGGCCGCACAAATCGCGGGCGCCCCGGCCGGTTCAGCGATCGCGTCCCGTGTCATCCGCCTCGGTTGAGGCGTCCCCGGGGTCCGAATCGGCGCCGGGCGGGGTGTCGTCGCCCGCCGTGCCGGACACCGCCGGTTGCTCTCCAGAGCCGGCGGGCGTGCCCCCGGAATCGCGGGCGGCCCGCTGGCGGCGCAGTTCAGCCTGCTCTTCCTCGATGCGGTCCAGCTCGGCATCCATTTCGTCATCGGTCAGCGGGGTGTACCCGGTGCGCGCGGCCGCCGTGGCACTTTCGCCCGCCCCGGCGGCGGTCCCGGTCGTCCCGGATGCCGTCGCCGCCGAACTCGTCGCGGCCTTCTTGCGCGATCCGCCGCCGCTGCCGCCACCCCGCGGCTTGCCACCACCCGGGCCGTCATCATCCGGGCCGTCGTCGTCGCCCGTGTCCGCGTCACCGCCCGCGCCAGCGCGGCGTTCGGCCTTCTTGCGCTCCATGATCCGCGACAGGATCAGGCCGATCTCGAACAGCAGCCACATCGGCAGCGCCAGCAGGGTCTGCGAGATGATATCCGGCGGGGTGAGCACCATCCCCACCAGGAACACCCCGACGATTACGTAGGGGCGCTTCTGCGCCAGCTTGGCCGGGGTGGTCGCCCCCATGGAGACGAGCAGGATGGTCGCCACCGGCACCTCGAAGGCAATGCCGAAGGCGATGAACAGCATGATGACGAACGACAGGTAGCGCGAGATGTCGGTCATCACCGACACGCCCTCGGGCGCGGTGGCGGTGAAGAACGCGAAGATCAGCGGGAACACCACGAAATAGGCGAATGCCATCCCGAGGTAGAACAGCATGGTGGACGAGGCCACCAGCGGCAGCGCCATGCTCTTTTCGTGGGCGTACAGGCCCGGGGCCACGAAGGACCAGACCTGGTACAGCAGGTACGGGATGCTGAGAACCACGGCCAGCAGCAGGGTCAGCTTGAACGGGATCAGGAACGGCGCGGCCACGTCGATCGCGATCATGCTGGTGCCTTCCGGCAGGTGCTGCATCAGCGGGTCGGCCAGCCAGGTGTAGATCGGGTTGGCGAACGGGAACAGGATCAGGAACACCACCAGGATGGCGATGAACATCCTGAGGATGCGGTCCCGCAGCTCGATCAGATGCGTGAGCAGGGTCTCGGTGGCTTCCGGACTCGGCTCGACCCCCGGTTTGGTCTTGCTCATGAGTGCTTGTCAGGGGTCTGGTCGTCGTGAGTGGTGTCGGTCGTCGAGTCCCGCGCAGGGCGCGAGCCCTCGTCCGCGGGATCCGGGGTCCGCGCGGGATCCGGGGTCCGGCGTTCGCGCACCGCCGGCTTCTTGCGCTCCGGACGCGGCCCGTCGGCCGCCCGTGCCTTCTGCTCGGCGGCCAGCGCCGGGTCGTCGGTCATCAGGTTGCCGTCCAGATCGCCCTGTGTGGGCACACGGCGCACCTCGGTCGGTTCGTCGGCTTCGGCGTCGGTATCCGGCGTTTCAGCGTCGCCACCGCGCACCGCCGCGTCGGGGCTGCGCATCGAGGGCTTGTCGCGCACCGCCGGCTTGGCCGGCTTCTTCTCGGCCAGTGCCTTCTGCTCGGAGTCCGAGAGGTGCTTGCCGGTCTTCGGCTGACCCTCGATGTCCTCCCGCAGACCGCGCTCGGTGTCCTCGAACTCCTCGCGCAGGCTGGTCTCGGTCTCGTCCATCATGTTCTTGAGCTGGCGGATCTCGCGATCCTGGCTCTTCAGCATCTTGCGCAGCTCGTCGGTCTGCAGCTCCTGCTCGAAATCCGAGCGCACGCTGTGGACGAAACGCCGGGTCTTGCCCACCCAGCGCCCGATCTCGCGCGCAAGCCCGGGCAGCCGCTCCGGCCCGACGACCAGCAGCGCCACCAGCACGATGATGATGATTTCCCAGAAGCCGATATCGAACATGGACTACCGCCGTTCGAGCCGGGCCACCGCGCCGGGCGCGAGGCTCAGGACTTCTTGTCCGATTGCGAGGCGTCGGAATCCTTTTCGCTGCTCTTTTTGACCTCGGCGTCGACCACGCGACCCTTGTCGTCGGTCTGGTCCTCGACCTCGCGCGTCTCGCCGTCTTCGCCTTCCTTCTTCTCTTCGGCGTCGGGGTCCTTGACCGCCTGGCGGAAGTTCTTCATCGCCGAACCGATATCCCCCCCCATGTTGCGCAGCTTCTTGGTGCCGAACAGCAGCACGACGATGAGCAGGATAATGAGGAGCTGCCAAATACTGATACCACCGATACCCATGGATTCTGTCTCCGGTAAAACAACTTTTGGGTAGCCTGAACGGCGCCAGGCCCATAATCAACTGTGCGGCACGCCGGGTCATGTACATGCTCGCGCCCGGATTGCTCTGGCGCGTGGACCCGACACGGTGACCGCAGTGTAGCCGAGCAACATGAACGAACGCTTTACCGGAGCCAGTCAAAGGCCGCCGGGAGATCATCAGTGATCGGAGCGACGTCCACTCGTTTCGCGCGCGGCCTTCTCCGCGACACCCGACAGGCCGAAACGTCGCGCCAGTTCGTCGAGGACATCGTCCGGGTGCCGGCCGCGCGCCGCGAGCACCACCAGGGCATGAAACCACAGGTCGGCCATTTCCGACACCAGGGCGTCGGTGTCGTCATTCTTCGCGGCGATCAGGGTCTCCGCCGATTCCTCGCCCAGTTTCTTCAGCATCTCGTCCAGGCCGCGCGCGTGGAGCTTCGCCACATAGGACTGCTCCGGGTCGGCCTGACGGCGCTGCTCGATGACCTCGGCCAGTGCGGCGAGCACCTCGGCGCCGGCGGGACGGTTGGGCGCGGACTCGGTCATTGCGTGGCCACCTCGGCATCGTTCGGTCGCACCGGCACACCGGCCGCCGCCATCGCGTCCTTGGCCTCACCCACGGTGTGCTGGCCGAAATGAAAGATACTGGCCGCCAGCACGGCGTCGGCATGGCCCTCGGTCACGCCCTCCACCAGGTGCTGGAGCTCACCGACGCCGCCGGAGGCGATGACCGGGATACCCACCGCGTCGCTGACCGCGCGGGTCAGGGCCAGATCGAAGCCGATGCGGGTACCGTCGCGGTCCATGCTGGTCAGCAGGATCTCGCCAGCCCCCAGGGCCTCCATGCGCTGCGCCCACTCGACTACGTCCAGCCCGGTCTCGCGGCGCCCTCCGTGGGTAAAGACCTCCCAGCGCGGTGGCTCATTCCCCGTGCTGACCTGCTTGGCGTCGATCGCGACCACGATGCACTGGCTGCCGACCCAGTCGGCGGCCTCGCGCACCAGCTCCGGGCGGTGCACCGCGGCGGTATTGATGGAGACCTTGTCGGCCCCGGCGTTCAGCAGGCGGCGGATGTCCTCGACCGCGCGCACGCCGCCCCCGACCGTCAGCGGGATGAAGACCTCGCGCGCGACCGCCTCGACCACGTGCAGGATGGTCTCGCGGTCGTCGCTGGAGGCGGTGATGTCGAGGAAGGTGATCTCGTCCGCGCCCTGCGCGTTGTAACGCCGGGCAATCTCCACCGGGTCCCCGGCATCGCGGATGCCGACGAAGTTGACGCCCTTGACCACGCGGCCGCCGTCGACATCCAGGCAGGGGATGATGCGCTTGGCGAGCATCTCAGCTCCCGGCGGCCGCGCGGGCCTCCTCCAGGGTGAAGGCGCCCTCGTACAGGGCCCGGCCGACGATCGCGCCGGTAATACCGTCTTCCTCGCGCGCCGCCAGGTTGCGGATGTCGTCCAGTGAACTGATACCGCCGGAGGCGATCACCGGCACGCGCACGTTGCTCGCCAGGCGTGCGGTGGCCTCCACGTTGGGCCCCTTCATCATCCCGTCGCGGGCGATGTCGGTGTAGACGAAGGCCACCACGCCGTCGGCCTCGAAGTGCTGGGCCAGGTCGATCACGTCGTGGTGCGAGAGCTTGGACCAGCCATCCACCGCGAGCTTGCCGTCCTTGGCGTCCAGCCCGACGATGATGCGGCCGGGAAACTCCAGGCACAGGTCGTTCACGAAGTGCGGGGCGCTGACCGCGCGGGTGCCGATGATCACGAACTCGACCCCGGCATCGAGGTAGGCCTGTACCGTGTCCTCGTCGCGCACCCCGCCGCCGATCTGGATCGGCAGGTCGGGGAAGGCCTTCGCGATGGCGTGCACCGCCTGGGCATTGCGCGGCTGGCCGGCGAAGGCGCCGTCCAGGTCCACGATGTGCAGGCGTTCGGCCCCGGCGTCCACCCAGCGCTTCGCCATCTCCACCGGGTCCTCGCCGAACACGGTGGAATCGTCCATGTTCCCCTGGCGCAGGCGAACGCACTTGCCTTCCTTCAGATCGATTGCGGGGATGACCAGCATCTTCGACTCCTCACGACGCCCCGGGACCGTCTCCGTCCCAGCGCAGAAAGTTGTGCAGCAGGCGCAGCCCGCAGGCGGCGCTCTTCTCCGGATGGCACTGCATGGTGAACAACGAGCCCCGTGCCAGTGCCGAGGCAAAGGTCTCGCCATAATCGGTGCGCCCGGCCACATCCGCCTCGCGCTCGGGCTGCACCCGGTAGCTGTGGACGAAGTAGAACCAGGGGGTCTCCGGCAGACCGTGCCACAGGGGGTGCTCGCGCACCGGCAGCACGCGGTTCCACCCCATGTGGGGGATCTTCAAGCGGCGGCCATCCGCACCCTCCATCGCAGGGAAGCGCGCCACCCGGCCCGGCAGGATGCCCAGCAGGTCGACCCCGCCGCTCTCCTCGCTGGTGTCCATCAGGATCTGCTGGCCCAGGCACAGGCCGAGGAAGGGCCGGTCCGCCGCCAGTTCCGGCAGCAGCCGGTCCAGGCCGCGCCCGGCCAGCGCCTGCATGGCATCCCCCGCCGCACCCTGGCCGGGGAACACCAGGCGGTCCGCCTCGCGCAGGGTCTCGGGCTCGTCCGTGAGCAGCACACGCTGATCGGCCGCGGCCTCGTGCTCCAGCGCACGCACGACCGAGTGCAGATTGCCCATGCCGTAATCGATGACGGCAACAGTTTCCATGGCCGGGTCTCGTCCTCTGGTTCTTTACAGAGTGCCCTTGGTGGACGGCATCATGCCCGCCGAGCGCGGATCCATCTCCGCCGCCACGCGCAGGGCACGTCCGAAGGCCTTGAAGATGGTCTCGGCGACATGGTGGGCATTGTCACCACGCAGACAGTCGATGTGCAGGGTCATCCAGCCGTGGTTGACCAGGCCCTGGAAGAACTCGTGGAACAGGTCGACATCGAATTCGCCGATGTGCGAGCGACGGAAGTCGGCGTGCATCTCCAGCCCCGGGCGCCCGGAAAAGTCGATCACCACGCGCGACAGGGCCTCGTCCAGCGGGACGTAGGCATGGCCGTAGCGGCGGATGCCCTTCTTGTCGCCCAGCGCCTGCGCCAGCGCCTGGCCCAGGGTGATGCCGATGTCCTCCACCGTGTGGTGGGCATCGATATGCAGATCGCCCTCGGCACGCACGTCGAGATCGACCAGGCCGTGGCGGGCAACCTGATCCAGCATGTGATCGAGGAACGGGATGCCTGTCTCGAGGTGGCTCTGCCCGGTGCCGTCGAGGTTGAGCTCGATGGCGATGCGGGTCTCCAGGGTGTCGCGGCGGACGGATGCGGTGCGTTCAGTCATGTTCCGGTTCAGGCACGATAAAACGCCAGTGTAGCAAGGCTGGCCCGCGCCCGGTATGACTGCGGGACTTATCCGCGCGACCCCAGCTTCGGGCCGACCAGCAAGGCCTCGGGGACAGCCTCCTGGATGGCGCAGGGCAGTTCGCTGCAGATCCCCGGCCGCGCGCTCAGCGAGACCCACAGCGTGTTCAGCTTCAGGTTCAGCTCGACGAACGCGATATCGGCCCCGTAGCCATGGAGGACCCGCTCGATGGCCAGCGCCCGGGCGTGGATCTCGGCGCGCGGGCGCTGGCGCAGACCGGGGATCAGCATCATGAAGTCCGCCAGCCGACGGCCTTCGGCGTCGCGCCGCGGCAGGCGCTGCCACAGGGGCTGGTGGGGTTCGAGGAGCAGGGCCGGGCGCAGCGCGGGTTCGGCATCCGGGTTTCGCGGCGGGGAATGGGGTGGCATGGCTCGTCGCTCGGCATGGGCCTGTCTGGAGTGTAGGCCAGAAAGGCCAGGGTGCGACGGGCCGAACCCGGGCACAAAAAAAGCCGGGGCAAGCCCCGGCTTTGATCCAAGAGCATGAATGCTCCTGATTACCGCACTTCGACCTCGGTCGAGTCGGATTCACCCTTGTTGTCCGTCCAGGAGATGGACACAGTGTCGCCAGAGGCGCCGTCGATCTCGGTCTGCAGGAACGGGTTGCGGGAGACGGTGTAGTTCCAGTTGGCGGTGACGACGGTGGTGCCGTTACGCGCAATTTCCACAGTCTCGATGAAGTGCGGGCCACCGTCATCGTCGGGGACCAGCATGTCGTGGCTCATCAGCGCACGGATATTGATAACGCCGTTGCTTTCCTGGGCGCGAACTCGAATAGACATATCTTAAACCTCCAGTAGTGTTCGGATCAGCGGTTCGGGGTCGGCGTTAGCCGCCGCAGCCACCAACCGTGACCTTCACTTCTTGAACCGTCTTGTACCAGGTGTCGCCGGACTTCACGGCGGCGACCACGTTGGAGGACTCGCCCATGCGGATACGGCCGGAGACGTTCGCATGCGCGCCATCACCCAGGACGTAGTGGGCGGTCAGCGGCTGGTTGTTCAGCTCGACGAACACGGCCATTTCGGTCACGTTGTCCAGGCTGGACTCGATGGACACCGGGACCACGGCGCCATTCTCGGCGATTTCCGGGGCGCTCAGGGTGACGTCACCGTCAGCGATGTCGCTGGAACCGGTCACCGCTTCAAAGGCGGCTTCCAGACCTTCGGCGGCGAAGGCTTCGGACGGCCAGGCGGCAAGCAGCTTGCTCGGGGCGAGCAGACCGGCCCCGACGGCGACACCGACAGTACCGGCGGCGAGAGTGCCTTTCAGGAAGACACGGCGCTTGGTGCTAATCATGGATGATCTCCTCTCATCTTGTGGGTCAGTTCCGGATAATCCGGGACGTCTTCGCGGTGAACCGCTGTGACGCCTGTTGCTTTGGACGGCGACCTGCAGGGGTCTATTCCCTGCGGACCGGAATCCGCCCCCTGACCAGCTTCAGTGGTCTTTTTGCTGGTCTCGCAGATGCATCGTCCCAAACCTCGCTGAATCATTGATGAACGAATCATCGCGATTCGAAATCGGGTGAATTTCATCGGGATGCAACGGCCTGTCAGGGGCCCTGGCACCTGAAGCCAGCGGCGTATCAATGGCACACTATCGCCTTTCCATGCAACGTAGACCCCGGACCCGACCATGTTTTCCTGCAAGGCCCAATGGCTGTTGATCGCCGTGATCGTCGTACTCGGCACGATGCAGATGCTCGCCTCCTGCGGCCAGAAGGGCGATCTCTACCTGCCCGATGACGAGGAAGCCGAGGAGCACAACCCGCAATGATCCCGCTGAAGGACCACTAGATGGACTATTTCGACTACCACGGCGACACGCTGTTCTGTGAGGGTGTGGCCCTGGACGGCCTGGCCGAACTGGTCGGCACCCCGGCCTACGTGTATTCCCGTGCCACGCTGGAGCGCCACTATCGCGCGTTCAGCGAGGCGCTGATCGGGACCCCGCACCAGGTCTGCTTCGCGGTGAAGGCGAACTCCGCGCTGGGGGTGCTGAACGTGCTCGCGCGCCTGGGCGCCGGCTTCGACATCGTCTCCGGCGGCGAACTGGAACGCGTGCTGCGCGCCGGCGGCGACCCGGCGAAGATCGTGTTCTCCGGCGTCGGCAAGACCGCCGCCGAGATGCGCCGCGCGCTGGAGGTCGGCATCCACTGTTTCAACGTCGAGTCCGCGCCGGAGCTGGAGCGGCTGGAGACGGTCGCGGCAGAGCTCGGCATTCAGGCCCCGGTGTCGATCCGGGTGAACCCGGACGTCGATGCCGAGACCCACCCCTACATCGCCACCGGGCTGCGCGAGAACAAGTTCGGTGTGGCGATCGAGGAGGCGCCGGCGCTGTATGCCCGGGTGCGTGACAGCCAGCACCTGGCGGCCACCGGCGTCGACTTCCACATCGGCTCGCAGCTGACCCGCATTGATCCGTTCACCGATGCCCTCAAGCGTGTGCTGGCGCTGGTGGATCAGCTGGCCGAGGACGGCATCACACTCGAACACATCGATGTCGGCGGTGGCCTGGGCGTGCGCTACCGCGACGAGACGCCGCCGGAGCCCGATGTCTGGGCCAGCGCCCTGCGCGAGGTGCTGGGCGAACGAAGCCTGAAGGTGCTGCTGGAGCCGGGCCGCGCCATCGCGGCGAACGCCGGCGTGTTCCTGACCCGGGTGGAATACCTGAAGCACACCGAGGCGCATGACTTCGCGATCGTCGACGGCGCGATGAACGACCTGCTGCGCCCGGCGCTGTACGGCGCCTGGCAGGAGATCGTGCCGGTGGTACAGCGCGACGACACGGCGACGCGGACCTACGACATCGTCGGCCCGGTCTGCGAGACCGGCGACTTCCTCGGCCGCGAGCGCGAACTGGCGCTGGCCGCCGGTGACCTGCTCGCGGTGCGCTCTGCCGGGGCCTACGGCTATGTGATGGCCGGCAATTACAACTCGCGGCCGCGCCCGCCGGAGGTGATGGTCGACGGCGACCACTTCCAGATCATCAACCGCCGCGAGCAGGTGGATCACCTGATGATGCGCGAGAGCATGCTGCCCCAGGATTCTGAAGACGTGGACCCGGATGACACGGACCCGCCCGGGAGCGTGGCCCCGTGATCCCGCGCCAGCCCGAACCGGAGCTGATGCTGGAGCCTGCGCAGGCACGCGCCTACGCCGAGGCCGACTTCGCCGCCCCGCACGAGGGCTTCGTGGATGCCTTCGCCGAGGTCTTCCCGGGCCCGGTGACCGGGCCGGTGCTGGATCTCGGCTGTGGCCCGGGTGACGTCTCGCTGCGCTTCGCCGCGCGCTACCCCGACTGCGAGGTGGACGGCCTCGACGGCGCGCCCGCGATGCTGGCCGCCGGCGACGCCCTGATGGCCGGTCACCCGGCCGCGCGGCGGGTTCATCTGGCCGAGGGCTGCCTGCCCGCGGCCCGCGGCCCGCGCGCCCCGTATGCCACGATCATCAGCAACTCCCTGCTGCATCACCTGCACGACCCCGCGGTGCTGTGGCAGGCGATCCGCCGCGACGGGGCACCGGGGGCAGCGGTATTCGTGATGGACCTGCGCCGCCCGGACTCGACCGAGTCCGTCCAGGCCCTGGTCGCGCAGTACGCAGCCGATGACCCGGACGTCCTGCGGCGCGACTTCGAGCACTCCCTGCACGCCGCCTTCACGCCCGAGGAGGTGCGCGCGCAGCTGGCCGCCGCCGGCCTCGACGGTTTTACCGTCCACGTCACGTCGGACCGCCACATGATCATTTTCGGTCACCTGCCGGGGCACCGCTGATGCGTCTCGAATTCACCAAGATGCACGGGCTGGGCAACGATTTCGTGGTGATCGATGGCATCCGCCAGTCGGTCCGGCTGGACGCATCGACGCTGCGCCATCTCGCGGATCGCCACTTCGGCATCGGCTGCGACCAGGTGCTGCTGGTGGAGGCGCCGAGCGATCCGGCGCAGGCACTGTTCCGCTACCGCATCTTCAATGCCGACGGCTCCGAGGTGGAGCAGTGCGGCAACGGGGCGCGCTGCTTCGCCCGCTTCGTGCGCGAGCAGGGCCTGACCGAGGCCCGCGAGATCCCGGTCGAGACCCTGGGCGGGCGCATCGTGCTGCATGTCGAGGACGACGAGCGGGTGCGCGTGGACATGGGCCGACCCGAGTTCGCGCCGGCGCGCATCCCGCTGGTCGCCGAGGCCGAGGCCGACGCCTACACCCTGGACGTGCAGGGCCACTCGATCACCCTCGGCGCGGTGTCCATGGGCAACCCCCATGCGGTGATCCTGGTCGACGACGTCGCGCGCGCCCCGGTGGCCGAGATCGGCCCGATCATCGAACGCCACGAGAGCTTCCCGCGGCGCGTCAACGTCGGCTTCGCCGCGCTGCGCGACCGCGGCCATGTCGACCTGCGGGTATTCGAGCGCGGGGTCGGCGAGACGCTGGCCTGTGGCAGTGGCGCGGCCGCCGCGATGGCCGTGCTGCGCCGCCGCGGACTGGTCGACGATGACGTCGAGGTGGCCCTGCCGGGCGGGACCCTTGTGCTAAGCTGGGACGGACAGGCCGAGGCACCGGTTTGGCTGACCGGGCCGGCCACCACGGTATTCAACGGCTGGATCGATCTATGACTGGGCAATCCTCCAACGCCTCTGCTGCAGAGACCGCGAAGACCCGCTCGCCGAAAAAGAACCCGCAAGCCCCGATCGGCGCCGCCGACGTCGAGGCCTACCTGCGCGAGCACCCGGATTTCTTCCAGGACCACCTGCCGCTGCTGGACATCCTGCGCATCCCCCATCCATCCGGCGGGGCCGTCTCGCTGCTGGAGCGCCAGGTCGCGCTGCTGCGCGAGAAGCACCGCGCGATGGAGCAGCACATGGGCGATCTGGTCGAGCGCGCCCGCGACAACGAACGCATGGGCCAGCACCTGCACGAACTGGCCAAGACCCTGATGCGCGCCGAAAACCTGGACGCCGTGCTGGCCCTGACCCAGGACGCCCTGCGCAACGAGCTGGGCGCGGAGCGCGTCAGCATCCGCCTGGCGCATCGCAAGGTCGACGACCTGCATGCGCTGGACAAGGGCGAGCTGGGCACCTTCGACCCGCTGTTCAGCCGCGGCAAGGCCCAGTGTGGCCGGGTCCCCGCCGAGATGCTGGATGTACTGTTCGACGATGCCGAGGAGATCGGATCCGCGATCCTGATGCCCCTGGGCGATGATGCCGACCGGATCGGCGTGCTCGGCCTGGCGAGCGAATCCGCGGACCGCTTCCAGCCCGACATGGGCACCTATTTCGTGACCCACATCGGCGACCTGCTGGCCGAGTCGATCCGCTGCCATGTCGAGCGGACCCACGCCGCGGCCTGACCCGGCGACCGGGGACGCGCCCGCGCAGGATGCGGATATCACGGCGTTTCTGGGCCACCTGAGCGACGTTCGCGGCCATTCGCCGCATACCGTCAAGGCCTATCGACGCGACCTGACGCGCCTGCGCAGCCTGCATCACGGCCCCTGGGAGGCGCTCAGGCCGGCCGACATGCGCCGCATCGCCGGGCAACTGGCGCGCCAGGGCCATCACCCGCGTTCCATTCAGCGCTTCCTGTCCGCCGCACGCGGCTTCTTTGCCTACCAGGTGGAACAGCGGCGCATGCGCGCCAACCCGGCGTCCGGCATGCGCGGCCCCCGGGCCGGGCGCGCCCTGCCGCGCGATCTCGATGTCGACCAGACACAGCAGGCCCTGGCTCCGGCCGAGGGCCCGGACCCGACGCTGGCCGCCCGCGACCAGGCGATGCTGGAGCTGCTGTATTCCTCCGGGCTGCGCCTGTCGGAACTGACCGGGCTGGATCTGACCGATCTCGACCTGGACGCGGGACTGGTGCGGGTGCTCGGCAAGGGCCGGCGCGAGCGCAGCGTGCCGGTGGGGCGCAAGGCGCGCGAGGCCCTGCGCACCTGGTTGCGGCACCGGGGGGACTGGGCAGCGCCGGACGAGCGGGCGGTCTTCGTCAGCCGTCGCGGCCCGCGCATCGGCAACCGCGCGGTGCAGCGCCGCGTCGCCGAGGCGGGACGCCGCGCCGGGCTGGACGTGCGCCTGCACCCGCACCGGCTGCGCCATGCGTTCGCCAGCCATCTGCTGGAATCCAGCGGCGACCTGCGGGCCATCCAGGAACTTCTGGGCCACGCCAACCTTGAAACCACCCAGATCTATACCCATCTCGACTATCAGCATCTGGCACAGGTGTATGATGCCGCCCATCCGCGGGCCCGCCGGAGAGATTGATCCGGCCGCGATCGCACCCGCCGGGTGAACGATCCCGGGTCGCCGCGACCCAACACCGTGCCCCCGATACACAGCCGGACAGGAGAACCCCGTGGAACAGTTTCGCGGCACCACCATCGTTTGCGTCCGCAAGGACGGCGCCGTCACCCTCGGGGGCGACGGCCAGGTATCCCTTGGCAACACCGTGATGAAGGGCAACGCGCGCAAGGTGCGCCGGGTCTATCACGACCGCATCCTGGCCGGCTTTGCCGGCGGCACCGCCGATGCCTTCACCCTGTTCGAGCGCTTCGAGGGCATGCTGGAGAAGCACTCCGGCAATATCACCCGGGCTGCGGTGGAGCTGGCGAAGGACTGGCGCACCGACCGCGCCCTGCGCAAGCTGGAGGCCCTGCTGGCCGTGTCCGACCGCGAGAACTCGTTCGTGATCTCGGGGAACGGCGACGTGATCGAGCCGGAGAACGCACTGATCGCGATCGGTTCCGGCGGGCCCTACGCCCAGGCCTCCGCCCAGGCCCTGCTGCAGAACACCGACCTGTCGGCGCGCGAGATCGTGGAGAAGTCCCTGAACATCGCCGCCGACATCTGCGTATACACCAACCACAACATCACCCTGGAGAGCCTGGACGCGGAGTAACGCGCCAGGCCCCGGACGACCCGATCCGACCAAGGCCCCTTTTGCCATGACCGACATGACCCCCCGCGAGATCGTCCAGGAACTGGACCGCTACATCATCGGCCAGGACGAGGCCAAGCGCTCCGTCGCCATTGCCCTGCGCAACCGCTGGCGCCGCCGCCAGCTGCCGCCAGAGCTGCAGCCCGAGGTCACACCGAAGAACATCCTGATGATCGGCCCGACCGGTGTCGGCAAGACCGAGATCGCCCGGCGCCTGGCCAAGCTGGCCCGCGCGCCGTTCATCAAGATCGAGGCGACCAAGTTCACCGAGGTCGGCTATGTCGGCCGCGATGTCGAATCGATCATCCGCGACCTGGCCGAGGCCGCGGTCAAGCAGCTGCGCGACGAGGCCATCAAGGAAAACCGCGTCAAGGCCGAGGACGCCGCCGAGGAACGCATCCTCGACGCCCTGCTGCCGCGCCCGCGCAATGCCGGCTTCACCGAGTCCGAGCCGGAGGACGCCGGCAGCGAGACCCGGCAGAAGCTGCGCAAGCGCCTGCGCGAAGGCGACATGGACGAGCGCGAGATCGACATCGAGGTCTCGCAGAACCCGCAGGGTGTGGAGATCATGACACCGCCGGGCATGGAGGAGATGGCCAGTCAGCTGCAGTCGATGTTCCAGAACCTCGGCGGTCAGAAGACCCGCTCGCGGCGGCTCAAGATCGCCGAGGCCCGCAAGCTGCTCATCGAGGAGGAGGCCGCGCGCCTGATCAACGAGGAAGACCTGAAGGAGCGCGCCATCGAGCGGGTGGAGCAAAGCGGCATCGTGTTCCTCGACGAGATCGACAAGGTCGCCAAGGGCAGCGAGAAATCGAGCGGCGGCGAGGTCTCGCGCGAGGGCGTGCAGCGCGACCTGCTGCCGCTGATCGAGGGCACCACCGTGTCCACCAAGCTGGGCATGGTGCGCACCGACCACATCCTGTTCATTGCCTCCGGCGCCTTCCACCTGTCGAAGCCCTCCGACCTGGTGCCGGAGCTGCAGGGGCGGCTGCCCATTCGGGTGGAGCTGGATGCGCTGTCGGCGGACGCCTTCGTGCGCATCCTGACCGAACCCACCGCCTCGCTGACCGAGCAGTACACCGAGCTGATGAAGACCGAAGGCGTGGAGCTGCGCTTCGAGGCGGACGGGGTGCGCCGCCTGGCCGAGATCGCCCATGACGTGAACGCGCGCACCGAGAACATCGGCGCCCGCCGCCTGCACACCGTGCTCGAACGCCTGCTGCAGGACGTCGCCTACCGCGCCCCGGACGTGGACGGCGCCGTGATCGTGGACCGCGAATTCGTCGATCAGCGCCTGGGGGATCTGGTCGAGGACGAGGACCTGTCCCGCTACATCCTCTGACGCCGCGCCGCGCCGTTACTCGGGCGCCCCCGGGCGGTAGGGATCCGGCCAGCCCTCGGGCGGCGGGTGGAAGCGCTTGTAGGCCCAGTTGTACTGTTCGGGGCAGCGCCGCACCAGCGTCTCCACATGGGCGTTGATCGCCGCGGCCGCGCGGGTGAAGTCGCGGTCGGCCACCTCCGGCCCGGCCTCGACCTCGTGATAGCGAAAGCCCCGGCCCCCGGGCAGGCGCTCGGCAAACAGGAAGACCACGTGATCCCCGCGCCCGCGCAGCAGGCGCGGGAGCAGGGTCATGGTCAGGGCCGGGCGGCCGAAGAACGGGGCGTGCTGCCCCGAGGCGCCCTTGGGACTCTGGTCCGGCAGGATGCCGATAATCGCGCCGCGATCGCGGGCCTGCTGGAGGATACGCAGGCCGCTGCGATCGGCCGGGGCCAGCTCGGCGCCGGTGGAGGCCCGGGCCTCGCGCACCCAGCGATCGATCTCCGGCGTCTTGAACGGGCTGTACAGGGTGGCCATGGGCCCGTGGCGGGCGGCGTGCAGACCGGCGAACTCCCAGGATCCGAGATGCGGGGCGCACAGGAACAGGGCACGGCCGGCGGCACGGTCGCGCAGGCGCGCGTAGTGCGGCGGCTGGACCGCCAGCGCCTCCAGCGTCTCCGGGCGTGCCTGCCACAGCCAGGGGGACTCGGTCAGGGCACGGCCCATGCCCATCAGGGAACGCCGTCCGACGCGCCGGCGCCAGGCCGGGTCCTTGTCCGGAAAGCACAGCGCCAGGTTGATTCGGGTGATGCGCGCCGAGCGGGTCGGCAGGTACCAGACCAGCGCCCCCACCAGGCCGCCCAGGGCGTGGTTGACCCGCAGCGGGAGGCGCGCGAGCAGACGCAGGCCACCCCCGATCAGGCGATCACGCAGATGCCGACGTCGGGCCATGTTCGGGGGCTTCGGGTTCGATGGTCGCGGATGGCGGCTCGCGCGGGGGAATGCCGCCTTCGGTCATCAGCGGCTTGAGGGTCGTGCGCAGGTTGCGGAACAAGCGCGGGTGCTGCGCCTCCTCCTGCGCCAGGAGCTGTTTCATGTGCTCGCGCTGGGTGGGCATCGCGAAGCAGGCGGGGCAGTTGTCGAGGATCACCGGCAGCCCGGCGGCCTCGGCAAAGTCCCGCGTCTGGCGCTCGCGTACGTAGACCAGCGGGCGGATCACCCGCAGGTCGCCTGCATCGATCGCGTAGTGGGCCTTCATGGTGCGCAACTGGCCGCCGTGGAACGCGCTCATCATGAAGCTCTCGGCGAGATCGTCCAGATGCTGGCCCAGCGCCAGCACGTTGTAGCCGTGTTCCCGCGCGGTGCGATACATCAGGCCGCGCTTCATGCGCGAGCAGAAGGAACAGAACGAGTCGTTGTCCATGTGCGCGTCGGCCAGCTCGGCGATCGGCTCGGACACGAAGTGATAGGGAATGCCGTAGGCGGCGAGGTAGTCCAGCAGGCGCTGCGGCTCGAAGCCCTCGATCTCCGGATTGATGGTGACCGCGCCGACCTCGAAGTGCACCGGGGCCCGGCGTGCGAGGTTGTGCAGCAGCCACAGCAGGGTCAGGGAATCCTTGCCGCCGGACAGGCCGACGAGGATGCGATCGCCCTCGCGCACCATGTCGAAGTCGGCGATGGCGCGGCCGGCGAGGCGGCGAATCGAGGCGGGAACGGCGGGTGTCTCCATGGGGCCGCAACATAGGCCGCCGCCGCCCGGCACGCAAGCACCGGCATGCCAATCCGGGGAGAGGGCACGCCAGGCTTTGGGGCGCAGCGGGCCGCGCATGCACCGTGGCCGGGCAAGCGTTGCGCCGCCAGGGAAACGCTGATGAATGTGCACGCTCGCGTTGGCACCCCAGGTTTTCCGAGACAAGGCGCGGTGCACAGCGGGTAGTGGTTCTACCCGCAAGTGGCGCAACGCAGGATCGGGGAACCTGGGGTGCCAACCCCACAAGCCATTGA
>NZ_KB905913.1:0-62771 GCF_000381105.1 Thioalkalivibrio sp. ALE12
GCTGGATGTCTGAGCGAAGCGCAGCGTAGCGAGTTCAGCGCCGCCGGCCCGAGGGCCCTGGAGCAAGGTTCCCGGGCGAAATCCGGGTGCCCTTCTTTGGGTACTTTCTTGGGCAAGCAAGAAAGGACCTCGCGGCGCGCTGGCGAGTCAGCGCCAGGCAGTATGCGGACCGAAGGCACCGTAAACACCCGAGGCCGAGCCAGGACCAACCTCACAGCGGCTGGCTGCCAGGGGCCGTTCAGGTGATAACCAAGGTTACAACTTGCAGATATCAGCCCCGGCGCGCCGGATGATGAGGGGGGAGCGCTGGATGGCGGGATTTGCGAGACTGAGCCTATGGCGATGAAAAAGCGAATTACGGTTGGGCTGATCGTGCTGGCGGGGGTGGCCGCGCTGGTCTGGGCGCTGCGCCCGCAGCCGGTACCGGTGTCGCTGACCACGGTCGAGGCCGGCCCGTTCGAAGAGACCGTGCGCGAGGAAGGGCGCACGCGGCTGCGCGACCCCTTTACGGTGTCGGCGCCGATCGCCGGCTTCCTGCATCGCGTCGAGCTGGAAGAGGGGGACGCGGTCGAACTCGGCGACACATTGTTCCGCATGGAGCCCCTGCCGACCCCGGCGCTGGATGTGCGCTCGCGCGAGCAGGCGCGCGAGAACCTGGCGGCCGCGCGGTCGCGCCTGCAAAGCGCCGAGGCGAATCTCGAGAACCTGCGGGCCGAGGCGCGCTTCGCCGAATCCGAGTACCGCCGGCACCAGGAGCTGTTCGAGCGCGGGGCCGTTTCGGCCACCGAGGTGGAGCGTATGGAGACCGCACGCGACCGCGCGCGCTCGGCGGTGCGCGCCGGCGAGTCCGCGGTGGAGGTCGCGCGCAGCGAGATCGAGGGTGCCCGGATCGTGCTGGAGATCGCCAGCGGCCAGATGCCGGAATCCGAGGCCGAGACGCTGTCCGTGCGCTCGCCGGCCTCGGGGGTGGTGCTGGAGCGCTATCGCTGCTGCGAGGGCACGATCGGGGCCGGCGAGCCGGTGCTGGTCGTGGGCGATCTCGACGACCTCGAGGTGCAGGTGGATCTGCTGTCCATGGACGCGGTGCGCGTGGTGCCGGGCATGCGCGTGCGCCTGACCGACTGGGGCCGCGATGCCGAACTGGAGGGCACCGTACGCCGGGTGCAGCCGTTCGGCTTTACCAGGATCTCCGCGCTGGGCGTGGATGAGCAGCGCGTGCCGGTGATCCTCGACCTCGACGCGGTGGAGGCACGCATGGCCGGGCTGGCAGTGGGCTACCGCGTGGAGGCCGAGTTCCTGCTGTGGGAAGGGGATGACGTGCTGCAGGTTCCGACCAGCGCGCTGTTCCGCGACCGCGGCGAGTGGTCGGTGTTCGTGGTCGAGGACGGCCGTGCCGAGCCGCGCCAGGTCGAGGTGGGGCGTCGCTCGGGCTTCGCCACGCAGATCCTCGAGGGCCTGGAGGCGGGCGAGCGTGTGGTCACTCGCCCGGGGGGCCGCGTGCAGGCCGGTACGCGCGTGGTCGCGAACTGACCGCTGTAGATGGCGAAAGAGTTGAATGAGGCGCCGCAGGCCCGGGCGCTGGAAGATCTGCTAACCCCCCTGGATGCCGCGCTGCAGACGCGCGGTGCCGCCGTGCTGGTGGCCGAACCCGGTGCCGGCAAGACCACCCGCGTCCCGCTGCATCTGGCCGCCTCCAGCCCCGAGGATCGCGTGATCGTGCTGCAGCCGCGCCGGCTGGCCGCCCGCATGGCGGCGACCTACATGGCCGGGCAGCTCGGTGAAGCGGCCGGGCAGACGGTCGGCTACCGCGTGCGCGACGAGCAGAAGGTCTCGGATCGCACCCGGGTGGAGCTGGTCACCGATGGCCTGTTCCTGCGGCGCATCCAGGGCGACCCGCTGCTGGAAGGGGTTGGCACCGTGGTCTTCGACGAATTCCACCTGCGCCGGCCGGAGGCCGAGCTGGCGCTGGCCTTTGCGCTGCAGGTGCGTCGGCTGCTGCGCCCGGAGCTGCGCATCGTGGTGATGTCGGCGACCCTCGACGACGAGGCCGTGGCGCGGCTGCTGGCCGGTCCGGAGGCGGATGCCGTGCCGGTGCTGCGGGCGCGTGGGCGGCAGTTCCCGGTCGAGGTCCGTTATGCCCCGATAGCGAAAGATGCGCCGCTGGCGGACGGCGTGGCGCAGGCGGTGCGGGATGCGCTGGCGGTGGAGACGGGCTCGGTTCTGGTCTTCCTGCCCGGCGAGCGCGAGATCCGCGAGGTGGCCGCGCGTCTGGGCGAGGGGGTGGGTGACGGCGTGGATACGTCCGCCGTCCCCGCGCGCATCGCGCCGCTGTTCGGCCGGCTGTCGGCACAGGAGCAGGCCCGGGCCGTGCGCCCGGCGCCCGCGGGCGAGCGCAAGGTGGTGCTGGCGACCGACATCGCCGAGACCAGCCTGACCATCGAGGGCGTGCGCGTGGTGATCGACGCGGGGCTCTCCCGCGAGCCGCGCTTCGATGCGGCGACCGGGCTCTCGCGGCTGGTGACGCTGCCAGCGTCGAAGGCCGCCGCCGAGCAGCGGGCCGGGCGCGCCGGTCGCACCGAACCGGGGGTGGCGATCCGCTTGTGGTCGCGGGCCGACGAGGTCGCGCGCCCGGACTACGCGACGCCGGGGATGCAGCAGGCGGACCTGCTGCCGCTGGCCCTGGAACTGGCCGGCTGGGGCGAGGCGGTGGTCGAACTCGACTGGCTGGAACCGCCGCCCGCGCAGGGTCTGGCCTCCGCGCAGGCGGTACTCGCCGAACTGGGCGCGGTGGATGCCGCTGGTCGGATGACTGGGCACGGGCAGGCCCTGCTGCGCCTGCCGACGCACCCGCGCCTGGCCCACATGCTGTTGCGGGGCCGGGAGCGGGGGCTGGCGCGCCTGGCCTGCGAACTGGCGGTGGCCGTGGAAGAACCGGGTGTGGCCGGGCCGGAGGCGCCGCTGGAGCTGGGTGCGCGCCTGGAGCACGCGCGGCGCTCGGGTAGCCGGGTCTGGCAATCCGGCCTGCGGCGTCTGGAACAGGCGCTGGCACGAGTCGGGGAGCGCCCCGCGGGTACGGAGGCGGCACTGGACGAAAGCACGGCGCTGGGCGTGCTGGCGGCGCTGGCCTGGCCGGAGCGTATCGCGCGTCGCCGCGGCGAGGTGGCCGGGCGCTTCGTGATGGGGAACGGCCGCGGCGCGTGGCTGCCGGAGCGCGAGCGTCTGGCGCATGCCGACTACCTGGTCGCGGTGGATTGCACGGATGCCGACCGCGAGGCCCGCATCCGCTGTGCGGTGATGCTGGACCTGGCGGCACTGGAGCAGGAGGCCCCGGAGCTCTTCCACCGCGAGATGCGCTGCGACTGGGTGGAGGATGGCTCGCGGCTGGAAAACGCGCGGGTTCGGCGGATCGGCACGCTGGTGGTGGAGCGGCAGATGGTCGTGCTGGACGATCCCGCCGCCACCATCCCGCGCTGGTGCGAACGGCTGCGCCGCGAGGGCCTTGCGCTGCTGCCCTGGGATGATGCGGCAACCCAGCTGCACGCCCGCATCCAGTTGCTGCACGAGACCCTGCCGGAGTCTGGCTTTCCGGATCTGCGCGACGCTGCGCTGCTGATGACCCTCGAGGAGTGGCTGGGGCCGTATCTGGCCGGGATCACGCGGCTCCGGGATCTCAAGCGGCTGGATCTGGCGGCGATCCTGCGCGCGCGACTGGACTGGGACCACCAGCAGCAACTGGAGCGGGAGGCACCGGCGCGGATCGAGGTCCCCTCCGGCTCCGCCCACCGGATTGATTACACGCAGGACCCGCCGGTGCTGGCGGTCAAGCTGCAGGAGCTGTTCGGCCTGGACGAGACACCCCGGGTGGCGGGCGGCCGCGTGGCGCTGGTGCTGCACCTGCTGTCGCCGGCGCGGCGTCCGGTGCAGGTCACCCAGGATCTCGCCAGCTTCTGGGAGAACGGCTATCCGGAGGTGCGCCGCGAGCTGAAGGGGCGCTATCCGAAGCACCCCTGGCCGGAGGATCCGTGGAATGCGCCGGCCACGCGGCATACGAAGCGGCGTGGGTAGCAGGCCCGGGTTTGGCGGGGGCTTCGCCTGCAAGCAGGCTCCCACAAGCGTTCTGCCCGCCAGGGTTGCGGGGCAAAGGCGCGGCCGTCATCAGAGAATGCGGAGGGTGGCGTTCTCGGGTAGTGTCGCGTTCAGTGCCGTCCGACGAGGAAGCGAACCGCGATGCTGAAGTTCCTGACCGTGATCCTGATCCTGCTGTTTGTCTGGTGGCGGGTGTCGCGCTGGATGGATGTGCGCCTCCGCCGCGCGCAGGGGGAGGATGTGTCCTACCAGGTGGACGTCAAGGGGTTTCGGCCGATCACGGTGCTCAGCATCATCTTTCTGATCCTCTACGGCGGCTACGTGATCTGGTTTGCCCTGACCGAGTGGGCGGATCTGCTGTAGCGGCGGACTGGTCGCGCCACCGTTACTCGATACCGAGTTTCTTCAGGCGGTAGCGCAGCTGGCGGAAGCTGAGGCCGAGCAGGCGCGCGGCGGCCGTACGGTTGCCGCCGGTCTGTTGCAGTGCGGTGGCGATGGCCTGGCGCTCCTGCGCGGCGAGCTGGTCGTCCAGTGCGCGGTCGGCCTCGTTGCGGGCGCTGTGGTCGGGGTCAGGCGGGCTGTCCGGGGCGCGGTCCATGACGGGTTCGGTGCCCAGGCCAGTGGCGGGAAGGTCGATGTTGTCGGCGTGGATCAGCCGACCCTCGCACAGGGTGGCGGCGCGCTCCAGGATGTTCTCCAGTTCGCGGACGTTGCCCGGGAAGCCGTGCCCCTGCAGGGCCGCGAGGGCATCGGGGGCCAGTTCCAGGTCGCCGGTCTCCCACTGCTCGCTGATGCGCCGCAGGATACGCGCGGCCAGGCGCTCGATGTCCCCGCGGCGGTTGCGCAGTGGGGGGACCTTCAGCTCGATCACGTTCAGTCGGTAGTAGAGGTCCTGGCGAAAGCGCCCCTCGCGTACGGCCTTCTCGAGGTCGTGATGGGTGGCGCTGAGGATGCGCACGTCCACCGGGATCTCGCGGGTGCCGCCGACCGGCTTGATCGCTCGCTCCTGGATGGCGCGCAGCAGCTTGACCTGCATCGGCAGTGGCAGGTCGGCAACCTCGTCGAGGAACAGCGTGCCGCCGTCGGCGGACTGGAACAGGCCGGTGTGGTCCTGGGTTGCCCCGGTAAAGGCGCCCTTGCGGTGGCCGAAGAACTCGCTCTCCATCAGCTCGCCGGGGATGGCGCCGCAGTTGACCGGGACGAACGGCCGCTCGGCGCGCGGCCCGAGGCGATGGATCTCGCGCGCGACCAGTTCCTTTCCGGAGCCGGATTCGCCGGAGATGAACACCGGCGCCTGGCTGCGGGCCAGCTTGTGGATGGTGGCTCGCAGGCGCTGCATGGGTTCGGAATGGCCCAGCAGGGGACTGTCGTCGGGGCGGGCCGGCGTGGTCGCGTCATCGGGCCCTTCTTCCGGCCCGGGGCCACGGGTCTCCAGGCGCAGCGCGGCATCGATCAGTTCGCGTAGCTGTTTCAGGTCCACCGGCTTGCTGACGAAGTCGAAGGCCCCCAGTTTCAGTGCCTGCACCGCCGTGTCCACGCTGCCGTGGGCGGTGATCACGGCCACCGGCAATTGCGGGCGTTCGCACTGGATGTGGCGGACCAGCTCGAGGCCGTCGCCATCGGGCAGGCGCATGTCGGTCAGGCAGAGGTCGAAGTCGCGTTCGGCGAGCAGGGCGCGGGCGGGTTCCAGGCGGGTGGCCGTGGTCGCTTCCAGGCCCATGCGTGCCAGGGTGATCTCGAGCAGTTCGCAGATGTCGGGCTCGTCGTCCACGACCAGCACGTGACGGATACTCATGCGCCTTGTTCCTTTGGCGATTCGTCTTCCAGGGGAGCGAACAGGATCCGGAAGCAGCCGCCGGTGGGCGTCCGGATGTACTCCAGCGAGGCCCCGTTGTTTTCGCACAGCATGCGCGAGATGTACAGGCCGAGCCCGGTTCCGCCGCTGCGACCGGAGACGAACGGTTCAAACAGGTCCTTTTCCTGTTCCGTGGAGATCCCGGGACCGGCATCGATGACATCCAGGCTGACCACGCGGGCGACCTGGCCGGCGCCCCCGCGCAACACGATGGGCGGACTGTCGGGTTCGTCGTGACCGCCGTGGATGCGCGCGTTGGTGCACAGGTTCCACAGGATCTGGTTGAGCTGCGAGCGATCGAACTGGATTTCGGAGTCGCCCGGTTCCACCCGGGCATGCAGGGTGGAGCGGGGCAGTTGCAGGGCCCCGCAGAACTCCTCGGCAAAGCGGTCCAGGGTCTCCTGCAGGTTCAGGCGTTCGCGCTCGCCGGCGTCCCGGCGTGACAGGCTGAGGACATTGGAGATCAGTTCGTTCACCCGCTTGCTCTGGTTGTTGATGATGTCGAGCAGGCGCTGGTCGTGAGGCGCGAGGTCCGGTGACTCGCCGAGCAACTGGGCGCTGTGGCTGATCGCACCGAGCGGGTTGCGGATTTCGTGGGCGATGCTGGCGGTCAGCCGGCCCAGGGCCTGAAGCTTGCTGGCCTGGGCCTGGCGCTGAAGCTCGGCGGCGTCCTCCAGGATCAGCAGCGTGCCCTGGTCGCCGCGATCGCCCAGCGGCGCCAGGCGGATGCGCAGGGCCGGCTGATCGCGATCGCCCGGCAACTGCTGGCTGGTGTTGGGCCTGCCGCTGCGCTGCCACTCGCGGATGACGCGGGCCACCGAGGGCGACAGCGACGACAGGTGGCGCCCCGGCCGTGGCGGCAGCAGGCGGCGGGCGGCCTCGTTGATGGAGCGGATGTAGCCCTCCGGGTCCACCGCGATGACCCCGGCGCTCATGCGCGCGATGATCTGGGCATTCAGCTCGGCCAGATTCGCCAGGTCGGCCTCCTGGCGTTCCACCTGGGCGCGCGTCTCGCCGGCCCGGCGGGCGAAGTGGCGCGCCAGCAGGCCGGCCGCGAACAGGGTGGCGCCCAGCAGGCCAGCCTGGGTGATGGCGCTCTCGCCAGGATGGAGGAGCAGGGCGCTGACCGTCTCGGCCAGCAGCAGCGCCAGGGTGGCGATGGCCGCCAGACTCAGCGCGAAGCGCGCGCTGGATAGCAGTACCGCGGCGACCAGGGCGGGGACCAGCAGGAGGCCGATCCCGGTGCCGACCCCACCGGAGACGAGCAGCAGCCCGATCAGGCCGATGCCGTCCCCGGCGCCCCCGATCAGGGCGATGCGGCTGAGGCTGGTGGTGTTCGGGTTGTGGGTGCAACGCCAGGCGAAGCCGGCCGCGGCCAGCGCGAAGGCGAGGTAGGCCGTGGCGATCACCGCGTAGAACTGGGGGGCGACCGCATGCAGTCCCAGCGGGGTATCCGGGAACAGTCCCAGCAGCAGCAGAACCGCTGCGACAAAGACCCGGTAGAGCGCGAACAGCCAGGCGGAACGCCGGGTGTCGGCGTCGATCGGCGTGTGCGCCCCGTTCTGGCCGTCCATGCGCGCGGGGATCAGTCGTCTTCGCTGTGGGTGTCGGCGTCCGAGCGGCTGCGGTCGACCTCGGCGTGCTGGCGCGAGCAGTACAGGCGGTCCCCGTCGCGGTAGGCCTCGGCCTCCGGAACGTGCACGCCGCAGAAGGCGCAGCGGATCACCGCGCCACCTTCCTTGAGGCGTTCGGGGCGTTCCCCGCGGGAGACCTGCTTGCGGTTGCTGCTGGAGCGCACCAGGGTGCGCACCGCGAGGAACACGGCGACGATGGCAACGATCAGGAGCAGCAGGCGCATGACCGGATTCTAGGGGAAACGCTGGTCAATGTGCACATTGATCAGCGTTTCCCTGACGCGATGATGGTCGCGGACCATCGGACCGGCCAGCTCGCGCTCCCGTAAGGGTCAGCCGGTGTTGCGCATGCCGGCGGCGATGGCGTTGATCGAGCGCAGCAGGGGCGACAGCCAGGGATTGTCGGCGTCGTCTCCGGCCTCGGCGTCGAACTCGCGGGATTCGCGCAGCAGGTGGATCTGGATGCTGTTGAGCGGGTCCAGATACGGGTTGCGCCGTTGCAGCGAGCGCGCCAGCAGGGGGGTCTCGTCCATCAGGGCGTCCAGCTGGGCGACCCGCAACACCTCGGTCACGGTGCGGCTGTGCTCGTCGCGGACCCGGGCATAGATGCGTTCGGCCAGTTCCGGGTCGCTGCACAGGCGGGCGTACTCGGCCGCGGTGCGCATGTCGGCCTTGGTCAGCGCCATCTGGCAGTTGGACAGCAGCGAGCGGAAGAACGGCCACTCCTGGTACATGCGCTGGAGCTGGGCCAGGCGCTCGGGATCGTCGCCACGCCAGCGCTCCAGCGCGGTGCCGATGCCGTACCAGGCGGGCAGGGTGTGGCGCGCCTGGGCCCAGCCGAAGACCCAGGGGATCGCCCGGATCGAGCTCTTGGAACGATCGGTCTTGCGCCGGTGCGAGGGGCGCGAGCCGATGTTCAGGAAGCCGATCTCCTGCACCGGGGTGATCTCGTAGAAGTAGTCGAGCACACCGTCGGTGCGGTCGATCAGCTCGCGATAGGCATCCTCGCCGCATTGCGCGAGATCCTGCATGGTGGCGCGGTAGTCGTCGCGATCCTGGCGCGGTGGCCGGATCAGGCTGCGCGAGGCGAGCATGACACCGGTGGCGCCCATGCCCAGCTCATAGACCGCGGTCTCCACGTTGGAGTACTTGTACGACAGCACCTCGCCCTGTTCGGTGAACTTGATGCGCCCCTGCACGGTGGCCGGGGGCTGGGCGAGGATGGACTCATGGGTCGGGCCGCCGCCACGGCCGACGGTGCCGCCGCGGCCATGGAACAGCTGGCAGCGCACGCCAAAGCGGTCGGTGATGCCGACGATCTTCTTCTGCGCCTCGTAGAGGTTCCAGCTGGAGGCGAGGATGCCGCCGTCCTTGCAGGAATCCGAATAGCCGAGCATCACGTCCTGGATGTTGCCGGAGGCGGCCAGCAGGCGGGCGTAGACCGGGTTGGACAGCAGGCCCTCGAGGACGTCCTCGACATGCAGGAGGTCCTCGATGGTCTCGAACAGCGGCGAGATGCGCAGGTGGCAGAAGGGGTTGCCGTCTTCGTTGTCTCCGGCCAGCCCCGCGAGGCGCCCCAGCAGCAGGACCTCCAGCACATGCGAGGCCGCGTGGGTCATGGAGATCACGTAGGTCCCGATGCCATCCGGGCCGACCTCGCGGCGCATGCCCTGGATGACCTCGAACACGCGCAGGGTTTCGCGGGTGCCTTCGCCCAGGGCGTCGCGGTCCAGTTCCGGCAACTGTTCGGCGGCGATCAGGTCGCTCAGGGCCTGCTGGCGGCCGGTCTCGTCCAGGGCGGCGTAGTCGGTGTCCGGGGCCAGCTGGCCGAGGATCTCGGCGATCGCGTCGGTATGCACGGTGGATTCCTGGCGCACGTCCAGGTGGTGCAGGTGGAAGCCGAAGGTCTCGACCAGGCGGATCAGATCGGTCAGCGCGCCGCTGGCGATATTGCGGTCGCCGTGGCTGATCAGCGAGTCGCGGATCAGCTTCAGGTCGCTCAGGAAGGCCTGGGCGTCGGCATAGGCGCTGTTGGTCGGAAGCACCGCGGCCTCGCCATGTACCCGCCGGACCACGGTGTCCAGGGTTTCGCGCAGGCGATACCGCATGATGTAGAGCTTGCGCCGGTAGGGCTCGCTCTCGAAGCGGTCGGAGGCCCCCTGGAACACCGCGTTCGCGATGTTGGCGTCGGAGTCCAGGCTGTCGAGGAAGGCCTGCGACGGCTGGCACATGAACGACGAGTGGGTCAGCACGTTGCGCAGGTGGTTGACCCGCTTGATGTATTCGCGCAGGACCTGCTCCATCGCCAGGCGACAGGACAGTTCGGTGACCTCGGGGGTCACGTTCGGGTTGCCGTCGCGGTCCCCGCCGATCCAGGAACCGAAGTGCAGGAAGGCCGGGATCCGCACCGGCAGGCTGCCGTCCGGGTGGACGCCGTAGATGCGGCGGATGGCCTTTTCCAGGAAGCGGTAGGACTGCGGGATGGCCTCGAACAGGCTCTCCTCGAAGTAGAACAGACCGTACTTGATCTCGTCCTGGACCTGCGGCTTCTTTACCCGTACCTCGTTGGTGCGCCAGAGGATCTGGATCTGGGTTTCCAGTTCCTCGGTGATCAGGCGGCGTTCCTCCTCGCCCAGACCGGGCTGGTTCAGCCGGTCGGCGGTCTCGAACACGCGGCGCTGGTTCTCCATCGTGGTCCGGCGACGGGCCTCGGTGGGGTGGGCGGTGAAGACCGGCTGGTAGTGCAGTTCGCTGAGCAGCCGTTCCAGCTCCTCGGCGGTGACCCCCTCGTCATGCAGTTGGCGCAGGGTCTGGTCGAAGGAGCCGGTCCACAGCGGTTCGCCGCTGGAGACCTGGGCCCGGCGCCAGCGGTAGAACAGGTCTTCCTCGGCAATGTTGACCAGGCTGAAGTAGATGCTGAAGGCGCGGATCACGCGCTCGGTGAGCGCGGCGTCGAAGTGGGTGATGTCCGCCATCAGCTGGCGGCGCAGGTCCGGGTCCTCGTTCTTGCGCAGGCTGACAAAGCCGCGGCGCAGCTTTTCGACCGCGTCGAATACCGCCTGGCCTTCCAGCTTGTGGATCACGTTGCCCAGGAGTTCCCCGAACAGCCGCACGCGGGCGCGCAGTTCCTTGTCCTTGGGCAGGAATCGGTCGTGTTGATCGCTTCGAGTCATATCGGGCCTGTGCGCGCAGGACGACGATCGCCGCTGCCTGGGCTTGCCGGTTGGGGTCGGGAGGTCGCGAAAAGGACGCGATTATAGCGCAGATGCGGCCTTCGCACGCCGGCTGCGGCGCGGGAGCTGTTCGCGGTACAGGGCGAGATAGGCGTCGGCGCTCGCGTTCCAGCCGAAGTCGCGGGCCATGCCGGTGCGCATCAGTTGTTCCCAGCGGCCGTCGCCGCGGGCGGCGTACAGCCCCAGGGCGCGCTCCAGCGCGCCGCCGAGGGCGGACACGCTGTCCGGCGAGAAGCTGAATCCCGTGGCCGTGCCGGCGCCCAGATGATCGGGTGTGGCGTCGACCACGGTGTCCGCCAGGCCCCCGGTCGCGTGGACCACCGGCGGGGTGCCGTAGCGCAGGCTGTAGAGCTGGTTGAGACCGCAGGGTTCGAAGCGCGAGGGCATCAGGAACAGGTCGGCGCCGGCCTCGATCTGGTGGGCCAGGGGCTCGTCATAGCCGATGTGCACCCCGACCCGGCCGGGATAGGTGCGCGCCAGGGCGCCGGTGGCGTGTTCCAGGTCCTTCTGGCCGGAGCCGACCAGGGCCAGCTGGATGCGCCCGGCCTCCAGCAGCGGGGTGCAGGCGGCATGCAGCAGGTCCACGCCCTTCTGCTCGACCATGCGGCCCACGTGGCCCAGCAGCGGGATGTCCGGGTCCGGTTCCAGGCCCAGGCGGGTCTGTAGCGCGGCCTTGTTGGCGGCCTTGCCGGCGAGGTCGTCGGCGCTGTAGCGCGCGGCGATATGGCGGTCGCGCGCCGGGTCCCAGTCGCGGTAGTCGACCCCGTTGAGGATGCCGTGCAGGTCCGCGGCGCGGGCGCGCAGCACGCCGTCCAGGCCCATGCCGGAGGCTGGCTCCTGGATCTCGCGGGCATAGGTCGGCGAGACCGTGGTAATGGCGTCGGCAAAGACCAGGGCCGCCTTCATGAACGACAGCTGGTCGTGAAACTCCAGCGCCTCCGGGTGCCACAGGTCCGCGGGCAGGTTCAGCTCCTGCAGGGTGCTGGCCGGGAACAGGCCCTGGTAGGCCAGGTTGTGAATGGTGAATACGGTCCGCGGGCGCTCGATGCCGGTGCGCTCCGGGTCCAGCAGCAGCGGCACCAGGCCGGTCTGCCAGTCGTTCAGGTGGATGAGCTCCGGGGTCCAGTCCAGCCCGGCCTCGTCGCGCGCGAGGGCGACGATGGCGCGGGCGAAACCGGCGAAGCGCTGGGCGTTGTCCGGCCAGTCCATGCCGTTGCTGGCGCTGTACGGATTGCCGGCGCGCTGGAAGTACTCCGGCCAGTCGATCAGGTAGACCGGCACGCGAGTGCCGGGCAGGCGGCCCTCGAGGAGCTGCCACGGGGCGTTGTCCGGACCCGGGCGCGGGGTGGCATCCACCAGGTTGCGGCAGGCCTCGGGATAACCGGGCAGGACCAGGCGCACATCCTGGCGCCGGCGGCGCAGGGCGGCGGGCAGGCTGGCACTGACATCGGCGAGCCCGCCGGTCTTGACCAGGCTGTAGGCCTCGCTGCTGGCGAACAGGATACGCATGGAGAGTTCCCCGGGAACGGAACCGGCGGCGCCGGATGGTTTCTATGGATTGTAACGCAGGGGGCCGGGCGGCACTCTGGGGAACAGGACAAGCGGGGGCATGGAATGACGACAGGACGGGATACGGGGATGGAGAGTGCCCTGCGGGTCGAGGCCCGCCGGCTGGAGGGCGAGACCTTGCGCGATCTGTTCGCGCGCGATCCCGACCGGGTGCAGCGGGATGTGCAGGAAATCGCCGGCATGCGCCTGGACTGGACGCGTCAGCGCCTGGACGCCCCGGCCTGGGATGCGCTCTTCGAGCGGGCCGCGGCCTGCGAGGTGCCGGAGGCGCTGCGCGCGCTGTTCGCCGGCGAACGGGTCAACACCACCGAGGGCAGGGCGGCGCTGCACACCGCCCTGCGTCTGCCGCGCGAGTCGCGCTGCGAGGTGGATGGCCACGATGTCGTGCCCCAGGTGCATGCCCAGCTGGACCGGGTCGAGGCCTTCGTGCAACAGGTCCACGACGGTACCCACCGGGGCTACAGTGGACGTCCGATCCAGCGGGTGGTGAACATTGGCATCGGCGGTTCCGACCTCGGGCCGCGCATGGTCTGCCGGGCGCTGGCGCCGCATGCGCGGGCGACGGCCGAAGGCGCGCCGCTGGCGGTCCAGTTCGTCTCCAACGTGGACGGCGCGGCCCTCTCCGCCGTGCTGCGCGAGGCCGATCCGGAGACCACGCTGTTCATTGTCGCCTCCAAGACCTTCGGCACCCAGGAGACCCTGACCAACGCCCGCGCGGCCCGCGCCTGGCTGCTGCGCCATGCACCGGACGACTCGGCCGTGGCGCGCCACTTCGTGGCGGTGTCCACCGCGCGCGAGCGGGTGACCGAATTCGGCATCGACCCGGACAACATGTTCGGTTTCTGGGACTGGGTCGGCGGGCGCTACTCCGTGTGGTCCACCATCGGGCTGCCGGTGGCACTGCTGCTGGGCATGGACGGCTTTCGTGCCTTCCTCGGCGGCGCGCACGCCGTGGACGAGCACGTCCGGCGCGCGCCGATCGCCGGCAACGCCGCGGTGCGCATGGCGCTGGTGGATCTGTGGAACCAGAATCTGCTGGGCGCGCAGTCGCGCGCGGTATTGCCGTACGACGAACGCCTGTCGCTGCTGCCACCGTACCTGCAGCAGGCGGAGATGGAGAGCCTGGGCAAGCGCGTGGGGCTGGACGGCCAGGTGGTGACGGACGATACCGGCGCGGTGGTCTGGGGCGCGGTGGGGACCGACGGCCAGCATGCCTTCTTCCAGCTACTGCATCAGGGCACGCGCTTCATCCCGGCCGAGTTCATCGGCGTGGCGCGCCCCGAGCACGACCTGCCGGCGCAGCATCCGTTGCTGATGGCCAACCTGGTCGCGCAGGCGGAGGCGCTGGCGACGGGCAAGGACGAGGACGTGGTGCGCGCGGAGATGGCGGCGGCGGGACAGTCGCCGGAGGCGATCGACGCCCTGGCGCCGCACCGGAGCTTCCCCGGCAACCGGCCGAGCACGCTGATCCTGCTGGAACGCCTGGACCCGGCCACGCTGGGCGCGCTGATCGCGCTGTTCGAGCACAAGATCTACGTGCTGGCCACGCTGTGGGGCATCAACGCCTTCGACCAGTGGGGGGTGGAGCTGGGCAAGCAGTTGGCCGGCCAGATCCTCGCGGATCTGGAGCCGGGGGCGACACCCGCCGCACATGATCCCGCGACCACCGCCACGCTCGACTGGTTGCGCCCGCGGTTACCGCACGGGGATTGACCCACGTCCGTTCCGGCTTGGCTCAGACGGTCAGGGCGTCGTCGGACTCCTCGATAGCGGGGACGTCCGTGGGCAGGGTGATCGTCCGGGTGTCGCCGTCCAGCCAGAAGCGGATCTCGGCCTCCGCGCCATCGGCGGTGGCCGAGACCGCCTCGAGGAAGTCCATCGGGGTGGCGGGCACGCGGCCGTTCACCTCCAGGATCAGGGCCCCGTGGCTCAGTCCCGCGGTGGCGGCCCGCCCGGTCGCGCGGCTGACCAGAACGCCGGGTTCGTCGGGCAGTTGCAGGGCCTCGCGCAGGTCGTCGCGGGCCTCGACTACGGTGATGCCCAGGGCGGTGACGACCTCGTCCTCGCCCGGCGGCGTGTAGTCGAAGGGTACCTCCGCCTCGAGGATCTCCGGGGCGACGTGGATCGCCGCCCCGCTGCGAACGGCCAGGGCGAGCGCGTCGCTGGGACGGGTGTCGATCATCCGCGCCTCGTCATCGCCGGCCACACGCACCTCCAGCCAGCCGAGATAGGTGCCGTTTTCCAGGCCGTCCACGATCACCCGCTCCAGGCGGGCGTTCAGTTGCTCCAGCAGGTCGATCATCAGATCGTGGGTCTGCGGGCGCGACAGCGGGACCTCGTGCATCGCGAGCAGGATCGCGCGGGCCTGATCGGTGCCGATCACGATGGGGACCACCTCGCCGGAGGCCGGGTGGCGCAGCAATGCGATGGGGGCGCCGGAGTTGGCGTCCACCCCGACGGTGGCCAGCTCGACCGGCAGCAGGCGATCCGGATCAGTGGCCATCTCTCGCGCCAGGGCATCGCTGGCCAGAACCAGCAGCAGGACGAGTACGAGGGGCAGGGATAACCGGGAGCGGGGCATCGGCAGGGTGCCTGGGAAAAGGTGTCTCCCGATCATGGCAGTGCGCTCGCGAGGCGTCCAGAATACCCGGCCTGCTTTTCCGGATGGATGGATACGATGGCCAGTGACAAGCCCTATGCCCCGGCGGCGGAACAGAACCGCGCGCCGATCCTGGAGGTGCTGCGCGAGCGCTTTCTTGCCCACGGTCGGGTGCTGGAGATTGGCGCCGGAACGGGGCAGCACGCGGTGCACTTCGCCGCGGCGCTTCCCCACCTGGACTGGCATCCCAGTGATGTGGCCGAGAATCTGCCCGGTGTAGAGGCCTGGCGGCGCGATGCCGCCGTGCCCAACCTGCGGCCGGCACGGCCACTGGACGTGCTGCGGGACCCCTGGCCGGAGGGGCCGTTCGAATACGTCTACAGCGCCAACACCGTGCACATCATGCACTGGCCGGCGGTCGAGGCGCTGTTCGCTGGCGTGGCACGGGTGCTGGCGGCGGACGGGTTGTTCGCCCTGTACGGCCCGTTCGCCCACGACGGCGCCCACACTGCCGAATCCAACGCGCGCTTCGACCAGATGCTGCGGGCGCAGGACCCGGGCATGGGCGTGCGCGACCGCGCCGACCTGGACGCGCTCGCCACCGCCGCCGGACTCGCACCCGAGGCGGTCATCAACCTCCCGGCCAACAACCAGATCCTCCTCTGGCGCAGGACGTAGCTCTTTCAGGGCGTGGCTATCACGAAGCACACGAAGGCACGAAGAAATTCAAAGTCGGATTGACCACGGAGTGCACAGAGACCACGGAGAAATCCGAAAGGCTTCAAGGGGAGGGGCAATGGAATGATCCGTTGAGATCAGATCGGGACCAGGAACTGCTTCCCGCTTGCTCCGGAACAGCCTGCCATCCCGTTGAGCTGAAATAGGGCGAGCGGCGATCAGGGTCAGCCGCCCGCCCTATATGCCCCCTTTATCTCTCTGTGTCCTCCGTGACCTCTGTGGTAGACAGGCTCTTGACCTGGCCCTTCTTCGTGTCTTCGTGTGCTTCGTGGTGAATACAGGGGGGGTCAGCAGTCGCCGATGCGTTGGCCGCGCATTTCCATGCGCACGTTCATCGGGCCCATCGGGGTGTCCATCTCGCTGGTCATCTCGCCCTCGGCGCGATCGCCCATGAAACGCATGCTGCCCTCCATCTGCATCTGGCCGCCCTGCGGGTCCGTGCAACTCATGGTGTAGTCCATGCGCTCGGCGGTCATGTCCATCTGATCCAGCGTGCAGCCCTCCGGCGCCTCGATGATGTTCTCGCCGCGATCGATCTCTTCCTGGGTGACGCACTCGGTCGTGGTCTCGGTCTGGTCCGGCATCCCGGCCATGCCTTCCATGATCATGGTGTTCTGGTTCTCCCACAGGCCCGGCTGGATGTTCGGGGTGTCGGCCTGGGCGGCCAGCGGCAGGGCCACGAGGGGCAGGGCGGCGAAAAGGATGCGCAGCATGACAGTCTCCTGAAACGGGGTAAGGCGATCGTTCAATGGTGCCTGCCCCGCCATGACGGGGCAAACGCTGGTTTCCGCAACCGCGCACTGGCACCTTAAGGAGACATTGATCAGTGGTTCTACAAGGATTCACTCGGAGGAAACGCGATGGCAATGCCGTTGTGGCTGGTCGGGGGTGTCGGCGCGCTCGCGCTGGGGGGTGTGCTGTGGCAGGAGGGGCAGTTGCCGGGCTCGTCCGGTGGGCACGTGCACCTGGCCGCGCCGCGCTGCGAGGTGCCGGTCGCCCTGCACCTGGCGGGCGTGGATCCGCGCTTCCGCCTGGAGCGCGACGCGGTGCAGACGGCCCTGGATGCGGCCGTCCGGATGTGGGACGGGCAGACGCCGGACGTGCTCTTCCGCCAGCGTGAAGGCGAGGGTATGCCGGTGCGGCTGGTGTTCGACGAGCGCCAGGCAGGAGCCGAGAGCCGGGACCGTGCCCGCGCGGAACTGGACCGCCTCCAGCGGGGGATCGCCGAGCGCGAGGAGCGCCTGGATCATCGCCACTCGGCGCTGGCGGCGGATGCCGCGGGCTATCAGCGTCATCTCGAGGATTTTCAGGCGCGCCAGCGCGAATACGAGCAGGCGGTGGCCGCCTGGAATGCCGGTCGCATGGCGCACAGCGCGGGGAATCGCGAACGTCTGGAGCGGCAGCGCCGGGCGCTGGACCGCGCGGGTGACGACCTCGATCAGCGCCGGCGCACGCTGGAACAGCGCCGTGACGAGCTCAACCGTGACATCCGGGCACTGGAGCGCGAGATCGATGGGTTCAACGAGCGGGTCGCGGAGCTCAACCGCGAGATCGGTACGACCGGGGCCTTCGACATGGCGGTGTACGAGCAGCACGGGGCGCGGCGCTCGATCACCGTGTTCAAGGCGAGTGACGCCGATGAGCTGCGTCTGACGCTGGCGCACGAGCTGGGCCATGCCCTGGGGATCGATCACGTGGACGACCCGGCAGCCGTGATGCACGCGATGCTGGGGGAGGCCAACGCCGGGCGGCGCGACCTGAGCGAGGCCGACCGTCGCGCGCTGGCGGCGGCCTGCGACGTGGAGCTTGCGCGGTGACCGCCGGGGTCGGGCGGATGCCCGGTCCCGGTATCGGTGCTAGAAGTGGTAGCGCATGGCGGCGGCCAGTACGTGCACGTGACCCGAGGTGGTGCCCTGCATGTTCACAAAGGTATCCGCCTGTCCATCCCCGCTGGAATCGAAGCCCCGGGTGACGTCCAGGTCCTCGCTGCCGATGTGGATGTAGCTGTAGCCGAAGTCGAAGGTGAAGCGGTCACTGCTGGTTAAGGTGGCTCCGATGGAGAACCAGGTGCGGTCGCCATCCGGAGTGCGTGTGCTGCGGCCGTCGGTCTGGGTCGGGGTCTGGTCATACTGGATGCCGCCGCGCAGGGTCCAGCGCGGGTTCATTTCGTACTCGGCTCCGACCGCCAGGGCGTAGCTGTTGCGGTAGTTCTGTTCCAGCACCTGTTCGTTGCCCTGCGGCAGCTGGATGCGGATCTCGTCGAAGTTCGACCAGTTGAACCAGGTGTACTGAGCCAGGCCGGTCCAGCGGTCATTGAAGCGGTGGCGGATGCCGATGGATGCGATATCAGGCAGCTTCAGGTCGGCCTGCCCGGGCAGCACGGAGACAGGCCCGCCCGCGGGCTCGGTGATGGTCGCCGTGCCGCTCAGGGTGTGGGTGATGCCGTCGCGGTAATGGATGCCGAGGCGGGTGTCATCGCCCAGATCGAACAGCATCCCGATGTTGAAGCCGATATCCCAGTTGTCGCCCTCGAGTTTGAATTCCCCGTCGGTGTCCGGATTAGGGCCACCCGGGTCCGGAGTGGCGCTGCGCAGGGTCGCGTCGGCGTACTGCAGGTCGAGGCCGCCGCCGATGGAGATCCGGTCGGTCAGGTCGAAGGCGATGCTGGGCTGCAGGTTCAGCACGCGCAGGTCGGATTCCAGCGAGTCGTAGCGGGCGAAGAAGTCATCGTTGTATTCGTTCTTCAGGCCGAAGGGCGCGCTGAGGCCAAAGCCCAGCCAGACACGTTCCGAGTACTGCTCCGCCCAGTACAGGTTGGGGATCGGAGTCGGGTCGTAGGGGTTGTTGCCGTCGCGGCCCTCGTACGGGGCCCCATTGATGGTGGAGCTGCTGCGCCTGACCTTGGCCTCGGGGGCCAGCAGATACACGCCTGCCTGCACCTCGTTGCGTTCCAGGCGGGTCATGCCGGCCGGGTTGAAGTAGATGGTGCTGGCATCGGAGGCGATGGCGGCCTCGCCGGCATAGGCGCGCCCGAGACCGGAGACCCCTTGCTCCTGCAGGTAAAAGCCCGCGGCCAGCAGGGTCGTGGGTGCGGCAAACAGCGCGGTGCTGACGGCGGCGGCAAGCGCCAGGCGGCGCGAAGGCTTCAAGGTCATGCGGTCTCCCCCTTATTGGTCTTTTTTCGGGGGGACCGTCGGCGGGCGGTATGGCGCTTCCGGCACGAGCTCCCCCGCCGCGGACACTACCGATTCCGGGGAGATGATGCCAACCGCATCACGTTTTTCGGTCAGGTCACCAGGATCAGGCCCATCAGTGCGGCGACGCCGCCGCCCACCAGCAGCGCGAGGGTGCGCCGGGTAAAGCGGCCGAGGATCAGGCGCGCGGCGCGCTCGCGCATGCCGAAGGCATCCTGCAGGCCCACAATAGCGGCGATCAGGCCCCCGACCAGCAGGATGATTCCAAGGATCTGGGTCATCGGTCAGGCCTTGTGGATCAGCCGGAGCAGGCCCAGCAGGAGGACGGCGCCGACGGTGGCGGCGGCGAGGCTGCCGATCAGCCCGCCGGCCTGGACCCCGAGCTGGGTGAACAGCCAGCCGCCGAGGAAGGCCCCGATCACGCCGACCACGATGTTGAGCAGGATGCCCTGCCCGGAGCCGTGCACCAGCAGTCCGGCGAGCCAGCCAGCGATGCCGCCGATGAGCAGGAGTAGGAGAAGGGATTCGATGGCCATGATGTCGCGCTCCTTGCGGGTAACGGAGTGTTGGAGTGTGCCGAGGTCGCTGCGTTCCCCGAAAAGCACGGTGGCGAAGGGTTCGACTGTACAGGGCACGCGGCTGGGCCGCCCACCAGCGGTGGCCTCCACAAGGGATGGCAACCCCTTCGTCGTGGGTATTTTTGAGAACCATTCCGCAAAACCCTAGTCTCTGTATCGGACATTCATGGATCCGTCATGGACGGGGTCAGCCAATCCGCGCGGCCTGTCGACGGGAAGGAAACCGGAATGCATGAACCGAATGATCGCGCCGCCGCGGGCTGGCGCCCGTCATCCCGCGGACAGGGCCGCGCGCTGCTGCCCGCCGTACTGCTGGCGCTGCTCGCGGGTTGTGGCGCCGAGGACGGGCAGTCCGACTCGATGGTCTCGAACGCCAGCGCCGGCGAGCGGCTGGCGCCGGTGGAGGAGACCGGCACACTGCGCGTAGTGACCCGCAATGCGCCCACCACCTGGTACTTTGACCAGCATCTGGAAGCGGCGGGCACGGAGCATGATCTGGTCGAGGGCTTTGCCCAGGCGCATGGCTGGCAGGTGGAGTGGGTCATGGCCGAATCGGTCTCCGGTGTGCTCGAGACGCTGGCCTCCGGCGAGGCGCATATGGCCGCGGCGGGGCTGACCCATCTCGCCTCGCGGGACGAGCGCTTCCGACGCGGCCCCGAGTACATGGAGATCACCGAGCAGGTGGTCTGCCATCGCGACTTCGATGCCATGCCTGCATCGGCGGACGACCTGGGCTCGGTGGATCTGGTGGTCTCGGCCGGCAGCAGCTACGTGGAGACCCTGGAGCAAGTGCTTCCGGAAGCGGCCGGGTTCGAGGTCCGCGAGATCGGTACCGAGCGGCTGATGGCGCAGGTCGCCCGGCAGGAGATCGACTGCACCGTGGCCGACTCGCATATCGTGCGCTACAACCGCCGCTCCTTCCCGCATCTCGACATTGCCTTCGATCTGTCCGAGCCGCGCACCCTGGGCTGGTACGTACAGCCGGACCAGGAGGCGCTGGCTGAACTGGCGGGCGACTGGATGCAAGGTGATGGCGGCCGGGAACTGCGCGAACTCGTGGACGAGCGCTACTACGCCTACATCGATCAGTTCGACTTTGTCGACCTGCGGGCGCTCAACCGGCGCATCGAGGACCGCCTGCCGCAGTTCCAGTCGTATTTCGAGGAAGCGGCCGAAAGCACCGATCTACCGGCCGATCTGCTGGCGGCCCTGGCCTATCAGGAGTCGCACTGGGATCCGGAGGCGCGCAGCCCCACCGGTGTGCGCGGCCTGATGATGCTGACGCAGCGCACGGCCGAGTCCCTGGGGGTGGATCGCCTGGACCCGGTGCAGAGCATCGACGGCGGGGCGCGCTACCTGCAGCGCCAGCACGAACTGCTGCCCGACGACATTGACGAGCCCGACCGCACCTACCTGGCGCTGGCGGCCTACAACATCGGCCGCGGGCACCTGCTGGATGCGCGCCGGCTGGCGCGCGAGCTGGGGCGTGATCCGGATCGCTGGGCCGACATGCGCGAGACCCTGCCGCTGCTGACCGAGGAGCGCTACTACCAGAACCTGCGCTTCGGCTACGCTCGCGGCTACCAGCCGGTGTACTACGTGCAGCGCATTCGCAACTACCGCGACGTGATCCGCCCGGTCTTCGTGGCCGAGGACGAGCTCCCGTCCGACCGGATCGTGGTCAGGCGCGACTGATCCCGGGCCGGCGGGCGTTGCCCGAGACCAGTGCATCCAGCGCCTGCTGCCAGCGCGGTTCCAGCCGAGCCGGCAGCCAGGCGCGCACGTCCGGTGCCGGCGGCGTTCCCTGTTGCAGCCAATGTCGCAGGCGCTCGGTCAGGGCCGCGCCATCGCCGGCGGGATAGCGGCAAGTGTCTGGATATTGCTCGCGGTAGGCCAGGGCATCCGGGACCAGTGGCGTCGCCCCGGCGGCCGTGGCCTCCAGTACCGCGAGTCCCTGGAACTCGTGCAGGGCGGTGCTGACGACGATGCCCGCGCGGCCCAGCAGGTCTTCGTATTCCCGGCGCGGCAGCTTGTCATCCGCCACGATGCGGTCCCCGAGGGCGGCGCGCAGTCGCTGCAGGGCCTCGGGGGGTTGCGCGGGCCGCGCCCCCAGCAGGGCGAGCCGGAAGTCCACGCCGGCCTCCCGCAGCCTTAGCAGCGCCTCGACGAACACCTCCGGCGCCTTGTCGTACTCCCAGCGGTGATTCCACAGGATCAGGCGCGGATCGCGCGGGTTGTCCGCCGCGGTGGGTGGCGCGACCGGGACGGGCAGGACCTCGCTGCGTGCCTGCAGCCGGGTGCGCAGGCCTTCAGGGACATGATCCGGCATCCGCGAGAGCAGGGCGTCCATGCCATCCAGGAACGAGGCGCGGTTGAAGGCGGAGTTGAAGGCCACGCGGTCCGCCGCCAGTGCCGCGTAGATCTGCACCATCTGGGGGTCCACGGAATCCACCTGGTCGCGGCCGACCGGGTAGGCGAACTGGTTTTCGTGCACGTAGTACAGCGTGGGTGGCCGGGCGAGTGACGGATGCAGGCCGCGCAAGGTGGCCAGGTCTACCATCGAGGTGGCGATGACCGCATCGGCCTCCACGCCCGCGAGCCGGTCCAGCCAGGAGACCGGGTTGCCGCGGATGCGCCAGCGGAAGTGCCGCCCGGGCAGTTCCAGCACCTCCCAGTCGAATTGACCGAAGGTCGTGGTCAGCCAGTCGACCCAGGCGGCGTGACTGTCGGCCCGGTAGGCGGAGAGCAGGAGGATGCGCGAGCGTGGCGGCATGCAGGCGGGCTGGCGGTCGGGAGAGAGGCCCTACCTTGCCGCTGCGCGGTGCATGCCGCAATCGCATCATCGGCTACGGCATGCGCGGTCAACGCGCGGTTGCGCTCCAGCGTTCGCTGGCCATGGGCGCGTCGACCGGGGTGCCGGCGATGTGGTTGGTGTAGTTGGACAGGGTCTTCAGGCCGATCGCCAGGATGACCTCCAGCATCTGCGCGGGAGTGTGCCCGGCGTCCAGAAAGGCTTGCTGGGTGGGCTCGTCAACCCAGCCGCGCTGTTCGAGCATGGCGCGGGTGAACTGGCGCAGGGCCTCCAGCTGAGGGTCGTCGATCACGCGGTCCTCGCGCAGCGCGGCGATGACGTCGTCGGGTACGCCGGTCATGCGACCGGTCATGCTGTGCGCGGCCATGCAGTAGTCGCATTCGTGGTAGCGGCTGACGGTCAGCAGCAGGACGCCCTGTTCGGTGGGGCTCAGCGACGTCTTCTGCAGCAGGTCGTGGAGCGCCAGGTAGGCCTCGGCCAGGGCCGGCGCGCTGGCCATCTTGCGGATCAGGTTGGGGACCATGCCGAAGGTCTGTTCGGCCCGGTCAAATACGGCTTGCGCCTCCGGGGCGCTGGCGGCGTCGTGCAGGGGGAAGCGTTCATCGCGCATGGGGTACCTCCGGGGGCGAGTGGGTCAGGAGTGTGACCAGCGCCGGGCCCAGGCGCAGGACCGTCGCCGGGTCCTGGTCGGCCTTGGCCATCACCAGGATCCCTTCCATCAGGGCCAGCCACTGTTCGGCCAGCGCCTCGGTGTTGGTATCGCCGGGTAGTTCGCCGTCCTGAACGGCCTCGTCCAATACGGAACGGAAATGGGCGGTGACGGCGTCCAGGTGCCCCCGAATCGCCCGGCGCAGGGGCGGGTTGTGGGTCCCCATCTCCACGGCCAGGTTGCCGAAGGGACAGCCGGGCAACTGGCCGGATTCCGCCTGCATGCGGGCCTCGAAGGCGTGGATCGCATGGACGAACGCCTCGATCCGGGCGTGCAGGCCGTTGGCGCCGGCGAGCCCCGGGATCAGCACCTCGCGCTCGAAGTCCGCGTAGAGGGCGTCCAGCATCGCCAGGGTAAGCGCCTCCTTGCCGGGGAAGAAGTGGTACAGGCTGCCCTTGCGCACGCCGGCATGGGCGCAGATCTCGGCAATGCCGACGGCGCTGTAGCTGCGACCGACGATCAGTTCGCGCGCAGCCGTCAGGAGTGCGTCGCGGCTGTCGCCGCGGGCCCGGTAGGTCGGGGTTGGGGCTGGGTGCGATGTCATGCCTTTGCACACTAGTTGACCGGTCGGTAAAGTGCAAGGAGCAATCGCCCAGGAGGGCCCAAGCCGATGTCCCGAATTCCCGACATGCATGCAGCCACTGACGCTGCCGGCGTATCCATTCCCGCGGAGTACGCGGACACCTGGGAGGATGGCTTTGGTGTGCGTGGCTGGAAGCTGGATCTGCCGGGGCGGGGCGCGGACGTCATCGCGGCGACCCCGTATACCGGCGAGCGTATCCCGACCTCGGTGTTCGTGCACGACATCGTCGACCATCACCTGTGCGGTTTCGCCCTGTACGGTTATACCGACGAGGCGGGGGCGCTGATTCAGCTGGCGGAACGTACTGGCTCCGATCCGGTGCCGGACTTCGTGCAGATCATCGACGAGGACCTGCTGCCGGGGGCCTTCGAAAGTGATGACTGGCGCGAACTGCTGCCCGCGTCCCTGATGGCGGTGGTGGAGGCGGCGCCGGATCCGCGCTCCGGAATGGCGCGCCTGCGCGAGCAATGGGGCGACGGGGTGCTGCGCTCGCTGTGGATCGCCGGGTTCGTGGAGACGGGCTGGGGGCTCGCGGCGGGCGCGCGCGAGGCCTGGGAACGCCACGGGCTGGACTACCCCCGCCGCGCCGCGACCGCGCGCGCACTGCAGCGGCTGTTCGAACGGGTCGATGCCACGGTGCTGGATCAGGGCTGGGTCCGCGCGCGGGGCGTGTTCCGGGTCGCCCCTGCGGGGGTGGGGTTTCGCTTCGAGGAGCCGGCCGCGGGCCGCGACGAGTATCTGCCCATAACGGATGACTGAGGGGGTGTGCGCACCCCATCGGAGTGTTCATGTACGGGCGGTGGGGAGCTCCGGTGACGGGCGGTGCAGGTGGTAGCCCTGGGCCATGTCCACGCCCAGTTCGGCCAGCATCTCCAGGGTCGGGCCGTCTTCCACGCATTCGGCGACGGTCTGCTTGTCGAGGCCCCGGGCGACGTCGACCATCGCGCGGATGAAGGCCTGATTGTCGCGGTTGTTGGGCAGGTCGCGCACGAACATGCCGTCGATCTTCAGGATCTGCACGCCCAGATACTTGAGGTAGGCGAAGGTGGAGAACCCGGATCCGAAGTCGTCCAGACAGACGGTGCAGCCGGTGTGCTGCAACGCCTCGATGAAGCGCTGGGCATCCTGCATCTCGGAGACCGCCGCGGTCTCGGTCAGTTCGATGATCAGCCGTCGCGGTTCGACCCCCTGCTGTTCCAGCTGCTGGGCGATGTATTGCGGCAGTCCCGGTTCGTCGAAGCTGCGCCCGGAGATGTTGATCGCGATCCCGGGGATGGCCGGGTCCTCGGCCAGTCGGCGGATGCTCTCGCGGATCACCCAGCGATCGATGTCGAGGATCTGCCCGGTCTTCTCGGCAATCGGGATGAACTGGCCGGGCATGGCGATTTCCTCCGGGGACGCCGGGTCGCGCATGCGCACCAGGGCCTCCATGTGGTGCAGGTGGCCATCGCCGACCGCGTAGATCCCCTGGTAATGCAGCTCGAAGTGTCCCTGCTCCAGCGCGGTGCCGATGCGCTGGCTCCAGGACATCCGCTCCAGCATGTGCTCGGCGGTGTTGCGGCTGCGGTCGAATACCGCCCAGGTGTTCTTGCCCAGGTCCTTCGCCTGGTACATCGCGGTGTCGGCGTGGGCCACCAGGTCCTCGACGTTGTCGCCATGCTCCGGAAAGTGGGCGATGCCGATGCTGGCGGTGAGCCGGTAGTTCTGGCCGCGGAAGCGGAACGGGATCGCCGAGATCGCGCGGCCCACGCGTTCGGCCAGTTCGATCGGCTCCTGCTCCGACTCGCGATCCACCAGGATCGCGAACTCGTCGCCGCCCAGGCGGGCAAAGATATCCTGACTGCGCACCAGCGCGGCGATCTCGCCGGCGGCGCGCACCAGCACGGTATCCCCGGCCCGGTGGCCGAAGGTGTCGTTGATGGTCTTGAACTCGTCGAGATCGAAGTACAGCAGGGCGAAGCGCCCGTTGCGCCGCCGCTCGCTGTGGATCACGTGTTCCAGGCGTTTCTGGAAGTGATGGCGGTTGTACAGGCCGGTCAGCGCGTCGTGTTCTGCGAGGTAGACCAGTTGCTGGGCGGTCTGGCGCTCGTGGGTCACGTCCTCGTACAGCCACAGTCGACCGATGGAACGCTCGTCGGTGTCGTGGACGGGGTAGGAGACCTGGGTGAGGATGCGCCCGTCGTACAGGTCGACCTCGAAGCGTTCGCTGATCTCGTGGGTATCCAGCACGTGCAGCACGTGGCGCGAGGCGTGATCCGGCCGCGCGAAGCGGTGGGTGGAATGTTCCAGTACCTCGCGCGAGGGACGACCCACCAGTTCCACCTCGCTGCCGATGGCCCACATGCGCCGGAAGGCCGGGTTTACGTATTCCACCCGGCCCTCGCGGTCCTCGAACAGGATGCCGATGCTCATCGCCGAGAGCAGCGCGGCCATGCGCCCCTGCTCCCGCCGGGTCAGTTCCAGCAGGCGCGTTTGCTCGTCGCGCGAGGCTTCCAGTTCGGACAGGGCCTGGAGCAGGGCCTCCTCGTTGCGCTTGCGCTGGGTGATGTCGTGCGAGATCGCCACGTAGCGTGCGGTCTCGCCGCGCGGGGCGACCAGTTGCAGGGAGATCTCGACCGGTACCTCGAAGCCGTCGCGATGGCGATGGCTGGTCTCGAAGCGGAACTGGTCACGCTCGCCGCGGCGCAGCGGCTCGATCAGCTGACGAAAGCGCGGCTCGGGGTAGTCCGGCTTGATGTCATAGGGGTGGAGTTCGAGCAGTTCCTCGCGCGGGATGCCGGTCTGGTCCACCGCGCCCTGATTGACATAGATAAAGCGCAGGGTCTCGACGTCGAACAGGAAGACCGCGTCCAGAGTCAGGTCCAGGGTCGAGCGAAAGGATTCCAGTTCGTCGGTCCGGGCCCGCAGGGTCTCGCCGGTGGTGACCAGTTCGTCGGCATCGATAACATGCCCCTGCAAGTACTTGAGGCGCCCGCGATCGTCGAAGATCCCGGCGCCGCGCTCGAACACCCAGCGCTCCCCGCCATTGCGTCCGATCAGGCGCCACTGGATCTGGTACTGGCCGGTCCGCTGCAATCCCTCGGATACCTCGCGCCAGACCCGGTCGCGGTCTTCAGGGTGCACCAGATCGTTGAAGCTGAGGCGTTCGGCGAAGAACCTTTCGCGCGAGTAGCCGGTGAGCTCCTCCAGGGCGCCCTCGGCGTTGATCACGTCCCAGTTCGGGTTGTTGCGGCAGCGATAGACGAAGCCGTCGATGGTGTCGAGTACCCGCAGCAAGTCGTCGCCCTGCTGGGTGCCCAGCGAGCGGGTCAGGGTCATCATCCCGATGACGGCGAGGAGGGCGGCGAACATGCGCAGCAGTTGCACCGGTAGTCCGCTTGCCTCCAGGAAGTCGGCATGGGTCGGCAGCCACTCGGGCAGAGCCGGGTCGACAGTGCCCGGAAACGGCGTGATCAGGGCGTACCCGAGGAAGGCCAGGGCGAGGACGGCCAGGGCCGGGTACTGGCTGGCATGATCGTCGGCGTCGGCGGTGCGCTGGAGGGACCCCCGCAGCAGAAGCAAGAACGCCAGGCCGGACAGTACGGCCCCCGGAAGGCCGACCAGGTAGCGCCCGCCGTTGGCCAGCCCGCGCGCCGGGTCCTCGGCCATACCGACGAGCAGGAGCACCGCGACGGCGATCAGCGGGTAAAGCCACAGGGCGTCAAGGCGCAGGCGCGATGGACTCGCGAGCAGGGCGCGGCGCCCGAACTCCAGAAGCGGCAGGTAGGACAGCAGTTGCCAGGTGGCATTGAGCCACGGGTCGCGCGCCGCCGGATAGTGCAAGCCCGCGGCCTGGAGGAATTCGTAGGCGCCATGGATCAGGCCGAACAGACCCAGCAGCCAGAAATGTCGGGCGAACGGCAGGGATCCGTCCCCGCGGGGCAGGACGAAAGCGACTACGCCAAGGGAGAAGAAGGCCAGGCCATAGACCAGGTACAGGACGGTGAATCCGGCGAGCGAGAGATCCATCAGTGGCAACCGCTGGCATTGGCGGGTGCCTTACCGGCGGGGATGCGGGTCAGCCGGGTCAATGGGTCGGACACGCAGTTTCCTTTCGGCCATAGGGCGGAGCCCGCCGGAGCCGGTCTACGAAATCAGGTGTCTAGCTTGCGGGGTTGTGTGGCGGGGATGCAAGCCATGGCCGGGGAGGGACATGAGAGGGAGTATCCGGCCCGCGGGCGCGGACCGGATATGCGGGCCGGGATCAGGCTCCGACGTATTCGTCGCACCAGCCGTCGGCGTTCACTTGAACGCCCTGGAAGTCGGCGTGGAAGCACTGACCCCACTGGTCATCACCTCCGCCCCAGAAGGCGCAGTTCTTGCACTTCTCGCCTTCGGAGTAGTCCGCGTGGTCGGCGTCGGCCGCATCGTTCACGTAGTTGTGGGCGTGGCCGTCTTCGGCTTTCGTATCGGCCTTGGCCGAGGAGATGCCCACCATGCTGACGACCGGGATGGCCGCCACGGCAGCGGATGCCTGGCGCAGGAACTTACGACGGTTCGCATTCGGTTGATCGGACATGAGGTCCTCCGTTTGCTTTCTGAATGGATGGTTCTTCTTGTTGCCAGTTGGAGCGAACGACGCACGCTGGATACGTGCGGGCTCAACCCCTTCGAGCCCTCGGGCCCTTGAGGGTTCCCTCGATTTTTGCGGGGATCCCCGAAGCCTTCCGGCGATCGTGGTTCGGCAGAGGGGATGCACCGGGGCCGGGAAAAATTCCATGTCGAGCGCCGGGTCCTGCCTGATGTGATGAAGATCGCGTCAGGCTGGTCTACCATTAGAGTTTTCTTATTCATTCGAATCAGGAGGTGCCCGATGCAGTACCGTAAGACGATGGTGATGTTCGCCCTGGGGGCGCTGGCGGCCATGCCGGTGGCCCAGGCCAGTGCGGTGGATCGCGGCATGGAGCCCAGCGTGGCACTGCTGGGCGGTGTAGTCTCGCCGGACCTGTCGGATGCCAGCAGCGATGGTGCCTACGGGGTCGAGATCGGCGCCAACTGTCAGTTGTTCCAGCCGGCCACCGGCGTGCTGCGCCATCATCTGAGCGTGAGCCGTTACAGCGACGACCCGCTCAAGATGACCAGCGCCGAGGTGAACAGCCACTGGATGTTCGAGCCGAACGAACGGCTGTCGCTGGGCTTTGGTCCCGGCATCGGCTACGTGCGGGCCAAGCTGGATGACGACCGCAATGGCCTGTGGGCGGCCCAGCTGGGTGGCAGCCTGAAGTACCAGCTGGACCGGCAGTGGTTTCTGGGGCTGGAGGCGCGTTACCAGTTCACCGAGAGTGACCGCTTCGACGGCCGTCGCGCCGATGCCGACAACATGCGCGTGATGGGCAAGGTGGGCATGCAGTTCTGATCCGGCGGGTTGCCCGGCGTCCGGGGCCTTGCCGGCCCCCGGGCGCCGGGCGACGATAGGGCGACGTTGACACAGCAGGGCGTTGCCCATGACCGATACCCCCGACCCTACCGATCCGGGTGACAACCGGGAGACCCCCGCCTGGCACAGCCGGTCCGCGGATGATGCGCTGGAGCACTGGGGCTCCGCCCGCGAGGGGCTGTCGGCGGTTGTGGCCGAGGAACGTCTGGCGCACTTTGGCCCCAATCAGTTGCGTCCGCCGGAGCGGGCGGGCGTAGTCCGGCGCTTCCTGCGCCATTTCCACAACGTACTGATCTACATCCTGCTGGTCGCGGCGCTGGGGACGGCGCTGCTCGGGCACTGGGTGGATACCGGCGTGATCCTGGCCGTGGTCCTGATCAATACGCTGATCGGGTTCGTCCAGGAGGGCAAGGCGGAGAAGGCCCTGGATGCCATCCGTCGCATGCTGTCCCCGCGCGCGGTGGTGACGCGCGCAGGCGAGCGTCGCGAGATCCCGGCCGATGAGCTGGTGCCCGGCGATATCGTGCACCTGCAGGCCGGTGACCGGGTGCCCGCCGACCTGCGGCTGTTCGAGACCAAGAACCTGCGCCTGGAAGAGGCGGTCCTGACCGGCGAGTCGGTGGCGGTCGAGAAGGATACCGCCACGGTGGAACGGGAGGCCGACCTTGGGGACCGGCGCGGCATGGCCTTCTCCGGGACGCTGGTGGCCTTTGGCCGCGGTGCGGGCGTTGTCGTGGCCACGGGCGAGCATACCGAGATCGGGCGCATCTCCACCATGCTCGGCGAGGTCGAGGGGCTGGAGACGCCGCTGGTCCGGCAGATGGAACAGTTCGGCCGCTGGCTGGCCGCGGTGATCGTGGTCATCGCGGCGGCGACCTTCGCCTTCGGTTACTGGGTGCGGAGCTATCCGCTGGACGAGATGTTCCTCGCGGCGGCGAGCTTGGCGGTGTCCACCATCCCCGAGGGCCTGCCCGCCATCATGACCATCGCGCTGGCCATCGGGGTGCAGAAGATGGCGCGGCGCAATGCGATCATCCGGCGCCTGCCGGCGGTCGAGACCCTGGGGTCGGTCTCGGCCATCTGTTCCGACAAGACCGGCACGCTCACCCGTAACGAGATGACGGCGCAGACGCTGCGCACGGCCACCCGGGAGATCCTCGTCAGCGGCGTGGGCTATGCGCCGCAGGGGCAGTTCTCCGAGGACGAGCGGGATCTGGACCCGGACGAGGACCCGCTGTTGCGCGAGGTGCTGCGGGCGGGGCTGCTGTGCAATGACGCCCGGCTCTACCAGAAGGATGGCGACTGGGTGATGGAGGGCGACCCGACCGAGGGCGCCCTGATTACGCTGGCGCAAAAGGCCGGGCTGGACCCGCGCCTGGAAGGCGAACGCCTGCCGCGCACCGACGTGATCCCGTTCGAGTCGGATCATCGCTACATGGCGACCCTGCACCACGACCACGACGGTCACGCCCGCATCTTCCTGAAAGGGGCGCCCGAGCGCGTGCTGGAGCTTTGCAGCGAGCAGCAGGTAGATGGCGAGACCCGCGAGGCGCTGGATGGCGAGCGCTGGCACGTCGCCATGGAGGCCGTGGCGGCCCGCGGTCAGCGCCTGCTGGCCGTGGCCGTGCGCGACACCGAACCCGATCACGGCGAGCTGCGTTTCGATGATGTCGAGGCTGGCGGTTTTACCCTGCTCGCCCTGCTGGGGATCATCGACCCGCCACGCGACGAGGCGATCCGCGCGGTGGCTGAGTGCCGCGCGGCGGGGATCGACGTCAAGATGATCACCGGCGACCACCTGGCGACCGCCCGGGCGATCGGCGAGCAGCTGGGCCTGGGCCGCGAGGCCGAGGCGCGGTCCGGTCACGAGCTGGATGCCCTGGACGAGGCGGCGCTGGCCGACGCCGCGGAGCGTACGGACGTCTTTGCGCGGACCTCGCCGGAACACAAGCTGCGCCTGGTGCGTGCCCTGCAGCAGGGCGGGCGTATCGTGGCGATGACCGGCGACGGGGTGAATGATGCCCCGGCGCTGAAGCGGGCGGATGTTGGCGTGGCCATGGGGGGCAAGGGGACCGAGGCGGCCAAGGAGGCCTCCGAGATGGTCCTGGCGGACGACAATTTCGCCTCCATCGCGCATGCGGTGGAGGAGGGCCGGACGGTCTACGACAACATCCGCAAGGCCATCCTGCATATGCTGCCGACCAATGCCGGGCAGTCGCTGACCATCATGATGGCGATCCTGATGGGGCTGGCGTTGCCGCTGACCCCGGTGCAGGTGCTGTGGGTCAACATGGTGACCTCGGTGACCCTGGCCATGGCGCTGGCCTTCGAGAAGGCCGAGCCGGGTGTTATGCAGCGCCCGCCACGGGCGCCGGACACGCCCCTGTTGTCCGGGTTCCTGCTCTGGCGCATCCCGTTCGTGGCGTTGCTGCTGTGGGCCGGGACCTTCGGGCATTTCGTCTACATGGAGACCCTGGCCGGGGTGGCCGACGAGGTCGCGCGTACCGTGGCGATCAATACCCTGGTGGCCGGGCAGGCCCTTTACCTGCTGAATCTGCGTCTGATCCATCAACCGGTGCTGCCGGGCGGCGAGCTGTTCCGCTCGCGCGCGATGTGGCTGGCCATCGGGGTCCTGGTGCTGCTGCAGCTGGCGTTCACCTACGTGCCCGTAATGCACACCCTGTTCGGGACCACCGCCATCGGCGCGGACGACTGGGCGCGCATCCTGGCCTTTGGCCTGGCGGTGTTCGTGATCGTGGAACTGGAAAAGCTGGTGGTGCGCCAGGTGCTGGCACGCCGGCGCGGGGTGTTGCCGCGCGCCGTCTGACCGAACGCGCGCGGGTCGGGCAGAGCGCGTTTCCCGGAGCCCCGGCTCAGTGGGCGGGCCGGGCCGGCAGTTTCCCGCCGAGCAGGGCGGTTGCCTGTGTCGCGTCCACCGGGGGCGAGTAGTAATAGCCCTGCGCCAGCGAGCAGCCGAGGGCGCGCAGCGTGGCGGCGTGGGTGTGGCTTTCCACGCCCTCGGCCACGGCCTCGAGCCCGAGATTGCGGGCCATGTGGATCACGGTCTGCACCAGGCGCTGGCTGTATTCGTCGCGATCCAGGCCGGCCACGAAGCTGCGGTCGATCTTGAGGATATCCAGTGGCAGGCGGTGCAGGTAGCTGAGCGAGGAGTAGCCGGTGCCGAAGTCGTCCATCGCCAGGCTGATGCCCAGGGCCTTCAGCCGGTGCAGGGTCTCGATCAGTTCGTCCAGGTTGCCGAGGGTGGCCGTCTCGGTAATCTCCAGGCGCACCTGCGCGGCCGGGGCGCCGGTGCCTTCCAGGATGGTCTGCACGTCCCCCACGAGTTCCGGGCGGGTGAGCTGACGGGCGGAGAGGTTGGTGCTGATGGTCAGGGGCGTTCTCGCCCCGTCCGCGTTCCACTCCACCAGCTGGCGGCAGGCAGTGTAGAGGACCTGCATGTCGATCAGGTGCACCTGCCCGGTGTCCTCCGCGATCGGGATGAAATGATCGGGCGGCACCAGTTCCCCGTTGCGCTCCCAGCGTACCAGGGCCTCGAAGCCGGTGATCCGCTCCTCGCCGAGCGACATGATGGGCTGGAAGTGGACGCGGAAGTCGCCGCGTTCCACCGCCAGGCGCAGGTCGGTCTCCAGCGCCAGGCTTTGCAGGGCCTGCGTCTGCATGCCCGGGTCGCAGAACTCGCACCGGGCCTTGCCAAGTGACTTCGCGCGGTACATCGCCATGTCCGCCTCGCGCATCAGGTCATCCGGGGTGGCCGGACGGGCCGGGTCGTCGGGTTCGCCGGGCCCCTGGACCGGGCAGCTCTGGCCGTAGGGCCGGGTCGCGATGCCGATGCTGACGGTGACGTAGACGTCCTGCCCGGCGAGGGAGAACGGCTCGTGCAGCACGGCCTGCAGGCGCTCGGCCACGCGCAGGGCATCCACCGGCTCGTGCAGGCCCTCCAGCAGGATGGTGAACTCGTCGCCACCCAGCCGCGCAAGGGTATCGTCCGGGCGATTGGTCTCGTCCCCCTTGGGGCGCGAGACGGTGTCGTTCTGGCGCAGCGCGGTCAGCAGGCGCTGGCCCACGCGTACCAGCAGCTCGTCGCCGGCCGGATGGCCCAGGCTGTCGTTGACGACCTTGAAGCGGTCGATGTCCACGAACAGCACCGCGAACAGGTTGAAGGGCTCTCGCGTGGCACGGGCGATCGCGTGCGCCAGCCGGTCGTGGAACAAGCGCCGGTTGGGGAGGCCGGTCAGCTGGTCGTGGGAGGCGTTGTGGAGCAGGCGTTCCTCGTGGCGGTTGCGCTCGATCACGCGGCCGAGCTGCACGCCGATCTGCCACATCAGCCAGAGCAGGTCGGGGTCGGTGGTGGTGGGCTCGGTGGCGAAAAATTCGAGGACACAGGCCACCTCGTGGCCGACCATGACCGGGAAGGCGAAGCCGGAGTGCAGGCCGCTGGCCGTTGCCTGAGGCGCGCGCGGGAAGTTGTCGTCCGCCGCGAGATCCTCGATCCACGCGGGCTCGCCGTGGTCCAGCACACGGCCGGGCAGCCCCTCGCCGGGGCCGAAGCTCGTGTTCTCGGTGCTGTCGCGAAAGGCGGTGAAGGGCTCAGCAGAGGCGAGATGCCAGATGCCGGTGGGGTCTAGCTGGCTGTGGCCACTGTGTTGGTTCGGTCGGGCCAGGTAGGCATGCCCCACCGGCCAGTCCAGGTAGCGTCCGATCGCGGCCAGCGCCGCGCGCAGTACATGCGCGATGGAGTCGGACTGGTTCGCGGTGGAGGCAATGGTGTTGAGCAGCTCGATCTGCTGCTGCTTCGCGTAGACGTCCTGCAGCCGGGTCTCGGCCAGCGTCTCGGCACGGCGGCGAGCCGCGCGTTCCTGCTCGACCAGGGTCTGCAGGCGATCCCGTTCGCTATCCGTCGCGAAGTCGCGCGCGCGTCGGTTCACGCGCACCCCCCGTGGGCGAGGCAAATTGTGCGCGTCCGAGGCCTGCGCGTCTGGGTGTACTGCATGGGCCACTCCCGGCCGTCATGATTGCGCTGCGTCCCTTGCCAGCCGGTATGCGCGGTGGCGTCTCATCGGAAAGACGCCTCCGTGGCCCGAGCCATTCCGTGCGCATTGTAGGGCCCCGGCATGCGCGCCGCATCATTCGTCGGGATGGGTGACCCAGGGTTCGCCCATGGCCTCTTCCCAGTCTGCCTGGGTGGGGTGGTTGCGGTCGTAGCGTTTCCAGGCCTCGAAGATCTCGTCCGGCCAGTGTGACTGCAGCCAGGCGATGATCGCCTCGACGTCCTCCTCCGACAGGGTGTCCTCGAAGCTGGGCATGGCGCCGCCGCGCGCCTCGGCGCCATAACGGATCATGTCCTTCAACTGCCAATAGGGGTGGTGCCAGGTGTGGGCGCTGCCATCCAGCGGGGGCGGCGGCAGGGTACCGTCCGGGTTGCGCTGGCGCCAGTTCTCGGCGCCCTCGCGCTGGGCCCCGTGGCAGGCGATGCAGTGCTCCTGATAGAGCCGTTCCCCGCGCTGCAGGATCTCCGGGTCGGTGGTGCGTTCGAGGTGGTCGGGGGTGCCGGAGGCCCCGCCGAAGCCGTCGCAGCCCGCCAGCGTGGCAGCGGACAGGAGCAGCACCGCACCGGCGAAACCGGCGCGGAGGGTACGCGGGTCCGGCATCAGTCCTGAACGTCCGGCTCGCCGGTGCCGTCGGCCGGCGCGTCGTCCCCGCGGAAGGCGTCGCGTACCGAGCCCCAGGCCTTGCGCGAGCCGTCACGGATGCCGCCCCAGGCGTCGCGGGCGCCATCGCGCACCCCGCCCCAGGCGCCGGAGGAGCGCTCGCGCATCTCGCCCGACCATTCGGCCAGGCGGTCCCGTTCCTCGACCAGGCCGTCATAGGCCCGTTCGCGGCGCTCGCGGGTGGCGTCGCTCAGGTCGTCCCAGCCCTCGCGGATGTTGTTGCCCAGGCGGCTCAGTTCGCGGTCCATCGCGTCCAGGGTCTCGCGGGTACGGGAGCGGGTGGCCTCGCCGGCCTCCTCGCCTTCCTCCTGGAGTTCCTCGCGGGTCTCGGCCCAGGACTCGCGCAGTTCCTCCATCTCGCTGGCGGTGGCATCGTCCTCCATGGCGGCATCCGATTCGTCGGTGGCCGTGGGTTCGTCCCCTGCGTGGGTGTCGTGATCGGCGGCATACAGGGGGCTTGCGGCCAGCATCAGACCGCACAGCCCGGCGAGCAGGATGGGGCGCACTTCGAGCAGGTTCATGTCGGGTCCTCCGGGGTGCCGCGGGGCGGCTGACCAATGATGTTGATCTCTCATGGTAGGACGTTTCGCGCTCCGGTATGTTTCCAGGCAGCGGATGATTTGCGAGGCAGTCCACGTGATGTACTGGAGAAGGCAGGTTGCAGGGGGTGTGCTGGCGCTGCTTCTGGCGGGTTGCGCCACGTCGACCCCGGATCCGGGCGATGACGGCACGTCCGCGGGGTTGCCCGAAGGATGGGAACCCGCGCCGACGGCCTTCGAGGCCCAGGCGGTGCCATCGCTTGAGCCGAGGGTGATGCCGGGTGCCGCGGTGATGGAGTGGTTCGCGGCCAGTGGCTGGAAATCCGGCCTGGCCGTCGACTACGCGGGGCTGGAGATCGACCAGCCGCGCCCGGAACGCGCGGAGGTCCGCCTGACCGGGCTGCGTGATGATGCCGTCGAGGCCTACGAATTCCGGCTGGAGCTGGACGAGACGGAGGCGGGCTGGGTGGTGCGCACGGTGGAACGCCGGGCCATCTGCCGCCGCGGCCTCGCCGACAGCGGCCTCTGCCTGTAACGCTTCCCGAGGCCCTTGGCAATCTTCGAGCCCAGAAAAGCGATTTACAGGAAGATGGGAAGACGGGAAGAAATTCTGAATGAGCAATGCGTTGGTGGTCCCTGGGCTACCCATTCCGGCTTCCACTCTTCACGTCTTCCTGTAGATCGTCCTTGACCTTGACCTTGACCGGTCCCTTCTCCGGGCTCTCTGTGTCCTCCGTGGTGAATCCAGAGCCGGGTCTTGCTCAGCGGCGGCGGGCGAGGGTCAGGCCGTCGCCGATGGGGGCCAGCGAGAGGTCGATGCGTTCGTCGTGGTGCAGGGCATCGTTGAAGGCGCGGATCGCGCGGGTGTCTTCGCGCGTGTCGTCCGGGTCGGCGACGCTGCCATGCCACAAGGTGTTGTCGACCAGGATCAGGCCGCCGGCACGGACCAGGCGCAGGCAGTGCTCGAAGTAGTCGGGGTAGCCGGTCTTGTCCGCGTCGATGAAGGCCAGGTCGAAGCGGCTGGTCTCGCCTTCGGCCTCCAGTGCCTGCAGCGTGTTGCCGGCCTCGCCCAGCTCGAGCCGGATGCGACCGCTGACCCCGGCGCGTTCCCAGTAGCGCCGGGCCGTGGTGGTCCACTGCGCGCTCTTGTCCAGGGTAACGACCGCGCCGTCCTCCGGCAGGGCCAGCGCGATGGCCAGCGCGCTGTAGCCGGTGAAGGTCCCGATCTCCAGATAGCGCCGCGCCCCCATGAGCCGCGCCAGTAGCGCCATGAACTGGCCCTGCTCCGGGGCGATCTGCATGTTGGCCTCGGGCAGGTTCGCGGTCTCGGCACGCAGCTCGGCGAGTATCTCCTGCTCGCGCAGCGAGTGCTCCAGGAGGTAGTCATACAGGGGGCCATCGAGTCCGATGGAACGATTGGACATCACGCGCTCCGGGGTTGTGGGTGAGGGATCAGACGGTCCAGCCATCGGCGCAGGACCGGTGTGGCCAGGACGATCAGGATGACCAGGGTGCTCCACTCGAGCCAGGCGGGCAGCATCTCGCCGGCGGTGCCCATCTGCGTGGCGACGTCGACCCCGGTGTGGGCGAGTCCGGCGTCCAGGGCGAGCCCCAGCGCGATGGTGGTGACCGCGATACCGGTCAGGTAGAGCAATAGCGCCGGCGTGCCAAGTTCGCGGCGAAACACGCCCAGGGTCGCCAGGCTGGTGATCGGTGCGGCCAGCAGGAACACCAGCACGGTGCCGGGGGAGACCCCGGCCGCGATCAGGCCCACGGCGATCGGTGTTGCGGCGGTCGCGCAGAGGTACATGGGGATGCCGATGACGGCCATTACGAGCATGGCCGGCAGGCCCGATCCCCAGGCGGCCAGCGTGGCCGGCGGGACCAGGGCGAGCAGGGCGCCGGCGACCAGCAGGCCGATCACCAGCCACAGGCGGATATCGTCGAGCACGCCGCCAAAGGCATAGGCGAGGCCCGCGCGCAGCCGTGCGGACAAACGCTCCGGGGCCTCGGGTGTGGCGCAGCCGTCGGCGGTCCCGCAGCATCCGCCGCAGCTGTCCGGTTCGCCCCGCGGTGGGTCCGGACGCTCGGTCGCGGCGCGGGTGCGGCCCACCAGCAGGCCTGTGGTGATGGCCGTGACAATGGCGCCCAGGGCCCGGGCCACGGCCATCATGGGGCCCAGCAGGGCATAGCTGATGGCGAGCGAGTCGACGCCGACGCCCGGCGTGCCGATCAGGAAGGCGGTGGTGGGGCCCCGCCCGGCCCCGCCGCGGTGCAGGGCCAGTGCGGTCGGGATGGCCCCGCAGGAGCAAAGGGGCAGGGGGGCGCCGACCACGGCGGCCCGCGCGGTGGCGGGAATGCCCGAGCCGCCCAGCCAGCGCTGCAGGGCAGCCTCCGGAATCAGTGCCTTGACGCCGCCGGCCGCGAGCAGGCCCAGCAGCAGCCAGGGCGCCGCCGTCAACGCGACACTCAGCGTCTGCCTGAGGATGTCGAGGATCATGGCCCGATGTTCCGTCGCGGCGGGGGCAACTGCAAGAAGCCCGCGCTCCGGCGGGCGGTGCGGCCGAGGTCTCGGGCGTCAGCCGCGCTGGCGCGAGATGCGCAGGACGTCGGTCAGGCGGCGCAGACCGCGCATGATCTGGGCCAGGTGCTGGCGATCGCGCACGGTCAGCAGGAAGGTCATCGCGGTGGAGTGGCCATCCTGCTCGTTGAAGGAGATGTGCTCGATGTTGGAGCCATGGTCGGCGATGACCGCAGCCATGTCGGCCAGGGCCCCGCGGCGGTTGGCCGTGCGGGTGCGCACCGCGGCGGTGAACTGCAGCGAGGGCTCGTGCGACCATTCCAGCGTGATGGTGCGGTCGCTGCGGTCGCGGCTTTCGTGCAGGACGTTGCGGCAGTTTTCCCGGTGGACCACCAGGCCGCGGCCGGCGCTCAGCTGGCCGATGATCGGGTCACCCGGGATCGGGTGACAGCACCGGGCGTAGTTCAGCACCAGGCCCTCGGTACCGCTGACCGCGAGGGTGGTGGGTGCCTCGTCGGCCGCGGGCTCGGGGGCGTCCCTGCCGGCCATCTGGCGGGCGACCAGTGAGGCCATGCGGTTGCCCAGGCCGATGTCGACCAGCAGTGCGTCCAGGTCCTTCAGCTGCATCGCGTCCAGCATCTGGTCCAGGCGTGCCGGCGAGATCCGCGGCAGGCTGGTGTCCAGCGACTCCAGCGCCTTCTCCAGCAGGCGTTCGCCCAGAGTGCGGGCCTCCTCGGACTGCATCGACTTCAGGCAGTGGCGGATGCCGGTACGGGCTTTGCCGGTGACCACGAAGGACAACCAGGCCGGGTTGGGGCGCGCGCCGGGGGAGGTGACGATCTCCACCGTCTGGCCGCTTTGCAGGCGCACCGACAGCGGCGCCAGCTGACGGTCGATCTTGGCCGCCACACAGCGGTTGCCGACGTCGGAGTGCACTGCGTAGGCGAAGTCGATCGGGGTCGCGTCGCGCGGCAGGACCATGATGTCGCCACCGGGGGTAAAGGTGTAGACCTCGTCGGGGAACAGGTCGACCTTCACGTTCTCCAGGAACTCGATCGAGTTGCCCACGCTGTTCTGGATCTCGAGGACATCCTTCAGCCATTCGCGGGCACGGCTCTGGGCGGTCCGGGTGGATTCGCCCCCGGCCTTGTACTGCCAGTGCGCGGCGATACCACTCTCGGCCACGCGATCCATCTCGGTGGAACGGATCTGGATCTCGATGGGCACGCCCTGCGGGCCGAACAGGATGGTATGCAGCGACTGGTAGCCGTTGGATTTGGGGATCGCGATGTAGTCCTTGAAGCGCCCCGGTACCGGCTTGTAGAGGTTGTGCACCACGCCCAGGGAGCGGTAGCAGGTATCCACGTCGTCGACGATGATGCGGATGGCGAAGACGTCGAACACCTCCTCGAACGAGTGGTGCTTGTCGCGCATCTTGCGGTAGATGCTGTACAGCCCCTTCTCGCGTCCGGAGATGCGCCCGACGATGCCGGCGGCCTCCATGCGCGAGCAGATCGCCTGCTCGATATTGCGCATGGGCTCGCGGCGGTTGCCGCCGGCACGGTGCACCGCGCGTTCCAGTACGGCCGCGCGCCACGGGTGTTTGGCGGAAAAGCCGAGGGCCTCCAGCTCGCGGCGCATGGCGTTCATGCCCAGGCGCTGCGCGATGGGGGCGTAGATCTCCAGGGTTTCCTTGGCGATGCGCCGGCGCTTGTCCGGGCGCATCACGCCCAGGGTGCGCATGTTGTGCAGACGGTCGGCCAGCTTGATCAGGATCACCCGGATATCGCGGGTGATCGCCAGCATCATCTTGCGGAAGTTCTCCGCCTGCGCCTCGGCCTTGGACTGGAACTGCAGGTGGGTGAGCTTGGAGACGCCGTCCACCAGCTCCGCGACCTCTTCGCCGAACTCGGCGTGGATGCGGTCCTTGCTGGTAGCGGTGTCCTCCATCACGTCATGCAGGATGGCGGCGCAGATCGCCTGGTGGTCCATCCGCATCTCGGCCATGGTGCGGGCCACGGCCAGGGGGTGATAGATGTAGGGTTCGCCGGTCTTGCGGGTCTGGCCTTCGTGGGATTCCGCGCCCAGGAGATAGGCGCGATAGACCTCCTCGACCTCTTCCGGCTCGAGATAGGCCTCGAGCTCGGAACACAAATCGCTGATCAGGAATCGGGTCGAATCACCCGTTGCCGCCGAAACGGCCCCGGGCGCGGCTGGCTGCCCAGCGGCCATTGAAAACCCTCGCCTAGCGTTCGTCGGCTTCCAGCTGTTCCAGATGACGGATGGTGCTGAAGTCCAGCATCTGGTTCTGGGGCCGTTCGTCGTGTTCGTCGAACACCTCCGGACCGACTACGCCGGCGGCGATCTCGCGCAGGGCGATCACCGTGGGCTTGTCGTTGTCCTCGGGTACACGCGCTTCCTTGCCGTGGGCGATGTGGCGGGCCCGGCGGGCGGCCATCAGCACCAGCTGAAAGCGGTTTTCGACATTTTCGAGGCAGTCCTCGACGGTAACGCGTGCCATCGGATACTCCGGTCAGTAAATTCTTGAAATCCATGCGGCACAGCCGCAGTTCACTAGCATGTTACGCCGACCCCGGCGCCGCCGCCAACAGATTCCCGATCGTGGGTGCGGCTCGGGTCTCCTGTTCCACGGTGCGCAGACGATTGGCGCGGAAGATACAGGCCAGGTCGCGCACGGCCTCGTCGAAATCGGCATTGACCACGGTGTAGTCGTACTCGCGGAAATGTGTGCAGTCGGATTCGGCGTCGCGCAGGCGGCGCTGGATCACGTCCTCCTCGTCCTGGCCACGGCCGCGCAGGCGGCGCTCCAGCTCGTCGCGCGAGGGGGGCAGGATAAAGATGGAGTGGGCGTCCGGTACCGCCGCGCGCACCTGGCGCGCGCCCTGCCAGTCGATCTCCAGGATCACGTCGACGCCAGCGTCCAGGCGCTCGTCGACGCTGGCGCGCGCGGTGCCGTAGAAGTTGTCGAAGACCTTGGCGTGTTCCAGTAGCTGCCCGTCCTCGATCATGCCGAGGAAGGTCTCGGCGGAGACGAAGTGGTAGTGCTGCCCGTCCACCTCGCTGGCGCGCGGCTTGCGCGTGGTGTGCGAGACCGAGACCTCCACGGCCTCCACCGTCTCCAGGAGCGCCGCGACCAGGCTGGTCTTGCCGGCGCCGGACGGTGCGGAAACGATATAGAGGGTGCCGCGAGCGGCCGGGGTGCTGGCGGTCATGGACGTGTCCGCGGAACCTGAACGTGATCGGGTCCTGGCGGTCTCCCGGGCGGGCCGTTTGCGGCGAGCCACAGGCGGGTAGCCAGGGTCAAAGAAGAAGGTTGGTCGGAGTGAAAGGATTCGAACCTTCGACCCCTGCCTCCCGAAGGCAGTGCTCTACCAAGCTGAGCTACACTCCGAACCGAGCCCGCTATTATGCCGAGCCTCTCCGGGCGTGTCCATGCCCCCGCAGGATGAAAATCGGGTCGGGCGCGGGCGTCAGTGGTTGCGCCCGACGGCGAAGCGGGCAAGGTCGATCAGGGCCTGGCGGTGCGGCGAGTCGGGCAGGGTGGAGATGGCCTCGATCGCGGCGTCGGTTTCCGCCTCCGCGCGGGACCGGGTATAGGCCAGGCCATCCGTGCCGTGCACCACCTGCAGCACCGTGTCGACCCGGTCGCGCCCGCCGTCCTCGATGGCCTGGCGCACGATCGCCTGCTGCTCCGGTGTGCCGACGCGCAGGGCGTGGATCAGCGGCAGGGTGGGCTTGCCCTCGGCGAGGTCATCCCCCATGCGCTTGCCGGTGACTTCGTCATCCGAGGAGTAGTCGAGGACATCGTCGATCAGCTGGAAGGCGGTGCCCAGGTGCATGCCGTAGCGCGCCAGCGCCTGTTCGTCGGCCTGCGGGCGTTCGCCCAGGATCGCGCCCAGCTGGCAGGCCGCCTCGAACAGCTTGGCGGTCTTCGACTGGATCACGTGCATGTAGCGCTGCTCGTCGACGTCGGCGTCGTGGCAGTTCATCAGCTGCATCACCTCGCCCTCGGCGATCACGTTGGTCGCGTGGGAGAGGATCTCCATCACCCGCATGGAGCCGACCTCGACCATCATTTCGAACGCCCGCGAGTAGAGAAAGTCCCCCACCAGCACCGCGGCCTCGTTGCCGAAGATGTGGTTGGCGGTCTCGTTCCCGCGGCGCATCTCGGAGGCGTCGACCACGTCGTCGTGCAGCAGGGTCGCGGTATGGATGAACTCCACCACCGCCGCCAGCGTCACGGGGTCCTGGCCCTGCACGTGGCAGGCGCGCGCGGACAGCGTGGCCAGCAGCGGCCGCAGGCGCTTGCCGCCCGAGTGGATGATGTAGTGCCCGAGCTGGTTGATCAGCACCACCGGCGAGCTCAGGCGCTCGCGGATGCACTGATCGACGGCCTGCATGTCGTCGGCCGCCAGTTCTCGGATCGCGTCAATGGACATGGGGGTAGGCAAGCGGGCTCTGAGAGTGGTCGGGAGGGGCGAAGGCATGCTAGGGAAACGCCACCGAATGTACAAGCTCGCGCGCGGGCGGGCGCGGCTTGTCTTCCAGGCGGCTCGTCTTCCAGACAGAGAAGCACTGATGAATGTACACGCTCGCGAGCGAGTCGCTTTTGCGTGCGTTTGATGCGTGATGACTGCCGTGCAGCCATTCTGTACAAGGGAACCGCAAGGCCGTGCGCCCGCTGGAGACAGGCTGGTCCCGGCATTGACCCGCAAGCGAAGCGCTGCTAGCATTTCCGCCCTTTCGCGAGACCAGTCCCGTCGGCTGGTCCACACAAGGTATCGCAACGGAGTCCCAGGGAAATGTACGCGATCATCGCAACAGGTGGTAAACAGTACCGCGTCGCCGAAGGCGACGTGATTCGCATCGAAAAGCTCGAGGCCGAGGCCGGTTCCGAGGTCGAATTCGACCAGGTGCTGATGGTCGGTGCGGGTGACGATGTCCGCGTCGGGGCCCCGCTGGTGGACGGTGGCAAGGTCACCGCCAAGGTCGAAGACCATGGCCGCGCCAAGAAGGTCCACATCATGAAATTCCGGCGGCGCAAGCATTCCCAGAAGCAGATGGGGCACCGCCAGCACTACACCACCGTGCGCATCACCGGCATCGCCGGCTGATCGGCGCAGGCATTCAGGAGAACTGAACCATGGCACATAAGAAGGCAGGCGGGAGTACCCGCAACGGGCGCGATTCCGAGAGCAAACGCCTTGGCGTGAAGCGCTTTGGCGGTCAGGTCGTGCGCGCCGGCAACATCCTCGTTCGTCAGCGCGGGACGCAGTATCATCCCGGCGAGGGCGTGGGTTGCGGCAAGGACCATACGCTGTTCGCCAAGGTCGACGGCCAGGTCGTCTTCAAGGTGGGTGGTCCGCACAACCGTCGTTTCGTGAGCGTCCAGCCGCAGCAGTAAGCCGGCCGGCTAGGGAGACGCTGATTGAATCGCACGTCCGCGTTGGTGCCCCCTGTTTTCCGAGACAAGGCGCGACGGGCAGCGGGTAGTGGTTCTACCCGCAAGCGGCGCAACGCAGGATCGGGGAACAGGGGGCACCAACCCCACAAGCCATTGAAAGCAGGGGCTCGGCCGCTTTTGCGCGGGAACGGCGTTGCGGCTCCCTTGTGCAGAATGACTGCACGGCGGTCACCGCGCCTTGTTCGCACGCAAAAGCGACTCGAGCGCGGACGTGCGATTCAATCAGCGTCTCCCTAGCGAAGCGTTCGCGAAAAGCCCCGTTCGACGGGGCTTTTTTTGTTCTGTACTGCGGGAAACAAGCAATGAAGTTCATCGACGAGGCCACCATCACCGTGAAGGCCGGCGACGGCGGCAACGGCTGTGTCAGCTTCCGCCGCGAGAAGTACATCCCCTTTGGCGGCCCGGACGGGGGCGACGGCGGGGATGGCGGCTCCGTGTGGCTGGTGGGTGACGAGGGCCTGAATACCCTGGCCGACTTCCGTTACCAGCGTCGCTTCGATGCCCAGCGTGGCGAGAACGGCATGGGGCGCCAGCGCACCGGGGCCTCCGGCGAGGACCTGGAGATCCCGGTCCCGGTCGGCACCCAGGTGCGTGATGCCGAGACCGACGAGATCCTCGGCGACGTGACCCACGAGGGCCAGCGGCTGCTGGTCGCGCAGGGGGGCTTCCACGGGCTTGGCAACACGCGCTACAAGTCCTCCACCAACCAGGCGCCGCGCCAGAGCAAGCCGGGCACGCCGGGCGAGCTGCGCAAGCTGTCGCTGGAGCTGATGGTGCTGGCGGATGTCGGGCTGCTGGGGCTGCCGAACGCGGGCAAGTCCACGCTGCTCGCGCGCGCCTCCGCCGCGCGCCCGAAGATCGCCGACTATCCGTTCACTACCCTGATCCCGCAGCTGGGCGTGGTGCGCATCGGTGTGAACCAGAGCTTCGTAATCGCCGACATCCCCGGGCTGATCGAGGGCGCGGCCGAGGGGGCCGGCCTGGGCACGCGGTTCCTCAAGCACCTGGCGCGCACCCGGCTGTTGCTGCACGTGGTGGATGTGGCGCCGCCCGACCCGGAGGCCGACCCGCTGGTGGATCTGCGCACCGCGATCACCGAGCTGGAGCACCACAGCGACCAGCTGGCGTCACTGCCGCGCTGGATCGTGCTGAACAAGAAGGAGTTGCTGGACCCCGAGGATCTGGCGGCCCTGGTCGAGCGGGTGCGCGCCGATCAGGGGTCGGAACGTCCGGTGTTCGCCATCTCCGCCGCGACCGGCGAGGGCGTGGATGCCCTGCTCCAGGCCGTGATGCGCCATGTCGAAGAGACCGCGCAGGCAGCGGCCGAGGCCGGCCGGCGCGACGCGATCGCCAACCCGGAGGACCCCGCGTGACCGCGGGGGACATGCGTGCGCTCCCGGCGATCCGCCGGGTGGTGGTCAAGATCGGGAGTGCCCTGATCACCGCGGATGGGGCCGGGCTCGACCGCCCGGCGCTGGAGTCCTGGGCGCACCAGATCGCGGCGCTGCGCCGCCGTGGCCTGGAGGTGATCCTGGTCTCCAGTGGCGCGGTGGCCGAGGGCATGCGGCGGCTGGGCATGACCGAACGGCCGCACCAGTTGCATCACGTGCAGGCGGCCGCGGCGGTCGGCCAGATGGGGCTAGTGCAGGCCTACGAGCGCGAGTTCGCCAGCCACGACCTGCACGCGGCCCAGGTCCTGCTGACCCATGATGATCTGGCCGATCGCTCGCGCTACCTGAATGCCCGCAGCACCATGCAGGCGCTGCTGGAGATGGGCACGATCCCGGTGGTCAACGAGAACGACACGGTGGCCTACGAGGAGATCCGGCTGGGGGACAACGACACCCTGGCGGCGCTGGTCGCAAACCTGGTGGTGGCCGACCTGCTGCTGATCCTGACCGACCAGGATGGCTTGTTCGATCGCGATCCGCGCAAGCATGCGGACGCCCGCCTGATCGCCGAAGGCCGGGCCTCGGATGCCCAGCTGCACCGCTACGTGGCCGCCGATTTCGGGCGCCTGGGGCGCGGCGGCATGGCGACCAAGCTGCTGGCCGCCGAACGCGCGGCGCGCTCCGGTACGCATACCGTGATCGCCTCCGGGCGCGAGGCGCAGGTGATGGGGCGGGTGCTGAAGGGCGAGCCGCTGGGGACCTGGCTGAAGCCGGACCGCGAACCCCTGGCGGCGCGCAAGCGCTGGCTGGCGGATCAGCTGCACTCGCGCGGGCAGTTGCAGCTGGATGCCGGGGCCGCGCGCGTGTTGCGCGAGTCGGGCAGCAGCCTGCTGCCGGTGGGGGTGGTCGGAGTCGAGGGCGATTTCCGCCGCGGCGAGGTGGTGACCTGCCTGGACCCGGACGGGGTCGCGGTGGCGCGCGGGCTCACCAACTACGGGGCCAGCGAGATCCAGCGCATCCGCGGCCAGCGCGCCGACCGCATCGAGGCGGAGCTGGGCTACCTGCTGGAGCCGGAGCTGATCCACCGCGACAATCTCGTCCTGCTATCCTGATTCGCCTGCGAGCGCGTACGCGTTCGTACCCAGCCGCCCTCGGCGGGGCTCCATGCACCCCCTGTGGGAGCGTGCTTGCACGCGAAGCCCCTGCCCGCGTCCGACTCTGGCAGGGGCTTCGCGTGCAAGCACGCTCCCACGGTGTATTGCGTGTGCCGAGCCGATCGCCATCCCGGCTCTGCGCCGCGCTGCGGCCCGGGATGACCCCGCGCCTCACGGGTCCCTGCTACGGGCTCAGGGCCTCCGTGGTTAAGGAGACGCTGATTGAATCGCGCGTCCGCGTTGGTGCCCCCTGTTTTCCGAGACAAGGCGCGTCGTGCAGCGGGTAGTGGTTCTACCCGCAAGCGGCGCAACGCAGGATCGGGGAACAGGGGGCACCAACCCCAAAAGCCATTAAAAGCAGGGGCTCGGCCGCTTTTGCGCGGGAACGGCGTTGCGGTTCCCTTGTGCAGAATGACTGCACGGCGGTCACCGCGCCTTGTTCCCACGCAAAAGCGACTCGAGCGCGGACGTGCGATTCAATCAGCGTCTCCTTAAAGGCGGAGGTCGCGCGCTTCACTCGTCGGTCTGGGTGGAGGTGACGTCGAGGTCCAGGCGGCCGCGCGCCAGGCGTGCGCGCAGGTGCTGGCCGGGGGCGGTCTGGTCCGCGCGGCGCAGGACCTCGCCCTCGGGGGTCTGCAGGATCGCGTAGCCGCGTTCCAGTACCGCCTCCGGGTCCAGGGAGCGGAGCTGGCGCGCGGTGGCATCCAGGTGGCGCTGGCGGGTGGCGAGCGCCTGCCGGGTGGCGCCCTCCAGTTGCCGCTGGAGCCGCGCCAGGGCCTCCCGCCGCTGGGTGATGTCGTGGTCGGGGCGCACCCGGGCCAGACGCTGGCGCAGGTGCTCCAGACGCATGCGCGCGGCAGTCAGGCGGTTGCCGGGCGAGGCCCCGGCCAGGCGCAACTGGGCGCGCTGCAGCCGCGATCGGGCGCGTTCCTCGAGGCGTGACCAGGCGCGGTTCAGGCGCTCGCGCTGGTCGTCCAGGCGCTGGGCATTGCGCTCCAGGAGTTGGCTGGGGTGGCGGCGCTCCAGGCGGGTGTGCAGGGCGGTGAGGGTCTGCCGGTGGCGCGCGATGCGCTGGCCTAGCAGGCCGGTGAGGCGTTCGCGGGCCCGCGCCAGCTGGTGGCGCAGGGTGGCGGCATCCGGGCTGACGGCCTCCGCCGCGGCGGTCGGCGTGGAGGCGCGCAGATCGGCGACGAAGTCGGCGATGGTGGTGTCGGTCTCGTGCCCCACGCCGGTGACGATCGGGATGGGGCAGGCGGCGATCGCGCGTGCGACGCTCTCCTCGTTGAAGGCCTGTAGGTCCTCCAGGGAGCCGCCGCCACGGGCGAGGATGATCACGTCGACCCGGCCCTCGGCCGCAGCCTGTTCCAGCGCCGCGACGATCTGGCCGGCGGCCTGCGCGCCCTGCACGGCGGTGGGGTAAAGCGTGACCGGCAGCAGCAGCGGGAAGCGCCGCGCCAGGGTGCGCTCGATGTCGTGGCGCACGTCGCCCTGGGTGGAGGTGATCACGCCCAGGCGGTGGGTCCAGGCGGGCAGCGGCTGCTTGCGCTCGGCGTCGAACAGGCCCTCGGCGGCGAGTTTCTCCTTGAGCCGCTGGAAGGCGGCCAGCAGGCGCCCCTCGCCGGCCGGCTGCAGGGCCTCGACGATGATCTGGAACTGGCCACGGGCGCCGTAGATCCCGGCGCGCCCGCGGATCTGGACCGCGTCGCCGTCGGCAAAACGCGCCGCCTGGCGCGCCTTGCCGCGAAACAGCACGCAGTTCACCGAGGCGTTCTCGTCCTTCAGCGAGAAGTACTGGTGGCCCGAGGCATACTGGCGCAGGTTGGAGACTTCGCCCTCGACGCGCACCACGCCGAGGCCGTCGCGGAGCAGCCCGTCGGCGCACTGGTTGAGTTGGGTGACGGAAAAGACCGGGGTATCGCTCATGCGGCCCTCGCTTACAGGCGGCTGAAGACGCGCTGGAACACGTCGGTGCCGCGCCCGACCGGGTCGACCCGCAGGCGGGCCTCTTCCTCGGCCATGGCATGGAACAGGCCGTCCATGGTGTGCTCCAGCACGTGCTCGGCAAGGTCCAGACGCACGTTCGCGAGGAACGGGATGTCGCGCATGCGCGCCTCCAGTTCGCGATAGGTTGTCAGGGCCTCCACGGCGTCCAGGCTGTTCTCCACGACCGGGCGCATGGCATCGGTCAGGCGCGGGCGCATGTGGGCCTCCAGATGGCGGGTGGCGGCGTCCTCGTCGCCCAGCAGGATGCCCCGTGCATTGTTCAGGTCGAGGGCGAAGATGGCCCGGATGAAGGGCTCCCGTGCCTGCCAGACGGCGTCCTCGGCCGCGCGGTTCATGCGCTCCTCCAGGGTGTCCAGCGGCGCGGCCATACCCAGGCGCCCCAGGGAGCGCCGGGTGGTCGCGAGTACCTCGGGCAGGGGGATGCGCACGTCGGGATTGCCGTAGAAGCCGTTGCGCCGGCTGAGGGTCTCGGAGGCCGCGTGGGTCGCGATGACCAGTGCTTCGTGGACGGCCTCGATCAGCTCCGAGGTGGACAGCCCGGAGAACTCCGGCGGACGCGTGATCAGCGAGCGGAACATGTCCTGGCCGAAGCGCCACCAGTCGGCTTGGGCGCTGGACGCGGTGGCCAGGCCGAGGCCGGGGGCCAGCAGCAGGGCCAGCGCGGAGCGGCGGGTGATGCGGGCCGGGGGCGCGCGTTCGGGCATGGGTTCTCGCCTGGCGGAGGGTCCGGAGTGAACCGGCATCCTATCAGGGTGCTCCGGCAGCGTCTGCGATCCGCCCTTCGCAGGCCTGTGTGCGCTTGTCGCGGGAGAGTGCGAATTCTATACTGAAGGGCTATTTATCTACCCCCGGGATTTCCTCCCCCTGCGTCCCGGCGGGCCTGTCCTGGAGTGGTGCATGCGGATACTCGGTGAAGCCCTTACCTTTGATGACGTGCTGCTGATCCCGGGACATTCGGATGTCGTTCCGCGCGATGTCGATTTGAGTACCCGGATCACCCGCGAGATCACGCTCTCCGCCCCGGTGGTGTCGGCGGCGATGGATACGGTCACCGAGGCCAGCCTGGCGATCGCGATGGCTCAGGAGGGCGGGCTCGGTATCGTCCACAAGAACATGTCGGTGGAGGCCCAGGCGGCCGAGGTCCGGCAGGTCAAGAAATACGAAAGCGGCGTGATCAGCGAGCCGATCACCATCGGCCCGGGCGCCACTATCGGCCAGGTGGTGGAGCTCACCGAGGCCAATCACATCTCCGGCGTGCCAGTGGTGGATGGGAACGATCTGGTCGGCATCGTGACCTCCCGTGACCTGCGCTTCGAGACGCGGATGGAGGCGCCGGTCACCGAGATCATGACCCCGCGCGACCGACTGGTGACCGTGCCCGAGGGGGCCGACCGCGAGATGGTGCTGGAACTGCTGCACAAGCATCGCATCGAGAAGGTGCTGGTGGTCAACGACGACTTCCAGCTGCGCGGGATGATCACCGTCAAGGACATCCAGAAGTCCACCGAGCATCCCAATGCCTCCAAGGACGAGCGCGGCCGCCTGCGCGTGGGCGCGGCGGTCGGCGTGGGCGATGGCACGGACGAGCGCGTGGCCGCGCTGGTCGAGGCCGGGGTGGATGTGCTGGTGGTGGATACCGCGCACGGTCATTCCCAGGGCGTGCTCGACCGCGTTGCCTGGGTGAAGAAGCACTACCCGGACGTACAGGTGGTCGGCGGCAACATCGCCACCGCCGCCGCCGCGAAGGACCTGGTCGCGGCCGGGGCGGATGGCGTGAAGGTGGGGATCGGGCCGGGCTCGATCTGCACCACCCGCATTGTGGCCGGCGTGGGCGTGCCGCAGATCACCGCGATCTCGGATGTGGCCGAGGCGCTCCAGGGCACCGGCGTGCCGCTGATCGCCGACGGCGGCGTGCGCTTCTCCGGGGACCTGGCCAAGGCGATCGCCGCGGGCGCGGACTGCGTGATGCTGGGTTCGATGTTCGCCGGGACCGAGGAGGCCCCGGGCGAGGTCGAGCTCTACCAGGGCCGCTCCTACAAAATCTATCGCGGCATGGGCTCGCTGGGTGCGATGCAGCAGGGCTCCTCGGATCGCTATTTCCAGGACCCGAACGCATCGGCCGACAAGTTCGTGCCCGAGGGCATCGAGGGTCGCGTGCCGTACAAGGGCTCGATCGTCGCGATCATCTACCAGCTGATGGGCGGGCTGCGCTCGTCCATGGGGTATGTCGGCGCGCACAACATCGAAGAGATGCGGACCAAGCCGCACTTCGTCCGCGTGACCGCCGCCGGCATGCGCGAGAGCCACGTGCACGACGTGGCGATCACCAAGGAAGCCCCGAACTACCGAATGGACTGACCGGCCCGACACGGCCCGGTCCCGATACCCCACCGGCCGTCCGGCCGGTATAGCGGATGACCTCATGACCCAGGATCTTCACGCCCACCGCATTCTGGTGCTGGACTTCGGCTCCCAGTACACCCAGCTGATCGCCCGCCGCGTGCGCGAGGCCGGGGTCTACTCCGAGGTACACGCCTGGGACATGCCGGCGGCGGACATCCGCGCGTTCAATCCCACCGGGATCATCCTGTCCGGTGGCCCGGAGTCGGTAAATATCGACCAGCCGCCGCGCGCCGAGGACACAGTGTTCGAGCTGGGCGTGCCGGTGCTGGGGATCTGCTACGGCATGCAGACCATGGCCGCGCAGTTGGGCGGCCGGGTCGAGCCGTCCGAGCGTCGCGAGTTCGGCTACGCCCAGGTGCGCGCCCGCGGTCATACCCCGCTTTTGCGCGACATCGAGGATCACACCACACCGGAGGGCTACGGCCTGCTGGACGTGTGGATGTCGCATGGCGACCACGTGACCGAACTGCCGGAGGGCTTTCGCCTGATGGCCTCCACCGACTCCGCGCCGATCGCCGGCATGGCCGACCCGGAGCGCGGCTTCTACGGCGTGCAGTTCCATCCCGAGGTCACGCACACCACCCAGGGCCAGCGCATCATCGAACGCTTCCTGCACGAGATCTGCGGCTGCGAGGCGCTGTGGACCGCCGACAACATCATCGACGACATGGCCGCGCGGGTGCGCGAACAGGTCGGCGACGACCACGTGGTGCTGGGCCTGTCCGGCGGGGTGGACTCCTCGGTGGTCGGTGCGCTGCTGCACAAGGCGATCGGCGACCAGCTGACCTGCGTGTTCGTGGACACCGGACTGCTGCGCGAGGGCGAGGGCGACCACGTGATGGCGACCTTCGCCCGCCACATGGGCGTGAACGTGATCCGCGTGGATGCCGAGGACCGCTTCATGCGTGCGCTCGCCGGGGTCGAGGATCCGGAGGCCAAGCGCAAGGTCATCGGCGGGCTGTTCATCGACGTGTTCGACGAGGAGGCCGCGAAGCTGAACAACGTGCAGTGGCTGGCCCAGGGCACGATCTACCCGGACGTGATCGAGTCGGCCGACTCGAAGACCGGCAAGGCGCATGTGATCAAGTCGCACCACAACGTGGGCGGCCTGCCGGAGAACATGAAGCTGGGGCTGGTGGAGCCGCTGCGTGAGCTGTTCAAGGACGAGGTGCGCAAGATCGGCGTGGAGCTGGGCCTGCCCACCGAGATGGTCTACCGCCACCCGTTCCCGGGGCCGGGTCTGGGCGTGCGCATCCTCGGCGCCGTGAAAAAGGAATACGCCGATCTGCTGCGCCGGGCCGATGCGATCTTCATCGAGGAGCTGCGCAAGGCGGATCTGTACGACAAGACCTCGCAGGCGTTTGCGGTGTTCCTGCCGGTGAAGTCGGTCGGGGTGATGGGCGACGGTCGGCGCTACGATTACGTGGTCGCGCTGCGCGCGGTGGAGACCATCGACTTCATGACCGCGCGCTGGGCGCACCTGCCGTACGACTTCCTCGATCACGTCTCGCGCCGGATCATCAACGAGATCCCCGGCATCTCGCGCGTGACCTACGACATCTCCGGCAAGCCCCCCGCCACTATCGAGTGGGAATAGGGCCTCGGCGCCCGGCCGGATCGGCAGGCATGCCCCGCCCCGGCCGGGGGTGGGCGCGATCGCGTTATCCCGCGAGCAGGAGCCAGGCGGCGGCCCCGATCACGCCCGCTACGATGGCGGCTGCGGCCAGTCCGAGTCCGAACAACGCACGGTTGGCACCTCGCGTGGCATCTTCCGCCTTGCCGCCCGTCGATCCCGCTCCCTCGGCAGGTGCGTTGTCCCGGCCCTGACGCAGCAGGTCCAGCATCGCGTCGATACGGTCATCGTCGAAGGCGAAGGGGTCGAACTGGCGCTGGCCAAAGCGCTGCAGCAGCTGACGGACGTCCACCGCCGCCGGGACGTATTTCATCGACCATTCGCCAAATCCCGGGCTCTCCAGTGACTGCTCGCGCAGCACCCGTACCTCCTCGTGGCGATCGTCACGCCGGATCCGCTCCAGGGTGCCGCGGACGGCCTCGGGCTCGCCCTCCAGGCACTGGAAGAAGTGGCCATCCCCGTAATAGAGCGCGCCGACAATCCCGCTGCGCGGGTTGTTCTGGCGTGACTGCATCAGGATGCGGCTGACTTCGGGCTCGATGCCCTGGCTGGAGGTGTTCTCGCGGAAGGTGGCGCGAGAGGCGTAGACGAGCTGGAGAATGGCGGGCATGCGGGCGTCCGTTCCGGGGCGATATGAAGAAGACCGCCCGCGCCCCGCGGGGTTCATTCGATCATCTGGTTGACGTGTTCCAGGCCGATTGCGTCGTCTTCCCAGTTCAGGCGGGTGGTGCCGGGCTTGGCCGCCAGACGGCGGATGGAGGCGACCGAGCTGCGGTCGATATGGGCCAGTCGATGCCGGGTGGCGTTGTGGCTCTCGATGTTGGCGGCCTGCAGAATGTCGCTGTAATTGACCGGTTCGCCTTCCTCCGGCTCGCGCTTGAGGTTTTCGTGTTCGGCCACGGCGCGGATGATCTCCGGCTCGAAGTTCCAGTTCTTCAGCATCGCGCGGCCGATGGCGACGTGCGCGGCATCGGCCGCGGCCTGCAGGGCGCGTGGATCCTCGTAGATCTCCTGGGTCTTCTCGGCGCGGCGCAGGATCGGGATCATGCCGATGTCGTGAACCAGCCCGGCGAGCAGGGCGGTGTCCGGGTCCAGATGGGGGTGGCGACGGGCCAGCAGGTAGCTGATGATCGCCACCTCCAGGCTGTGGTTCCACAGCTCCTCCATCCGGATGCGGATGGCCTCGTTCCCGCTCTGGAAGACCTCCTTCATGGACAGCGCGATGATGGTCTGGCGGGCGCGTTCCATGCCCAGGCGGGTCACCGCAGAACGGATGGTGGCGCAGCGGGTCAGCCCCCGGTAGGCCGGGCTGTTGGCATGGCGCACCAGGCGCGAAGCCAGGGCCGTGTCGCGCGAGATCAGGTTGACCAGATCGGCGATGGAGCTGGATTCGTCCTGGGTGATGAACAGCGCCTGCACCGAGACATCGGGCAGGGTCGGGATCTCGATCTGGTGACGTTCGAGGTCCTCGCGCAGGCGCTCCAGGAATTTTTCGACTTCCGCTCGGGTGGCCAAGGGCAATCCGTGTCCGGCTGGGTAAAGACGCGCCGATTATGCCACAGGCGTTGGCACGGGCGGGGTGTGGCGGGCCGGTTGACGGGCTGCCGGCCCCTGCCGATGATGAAGGGAGCCGACAGGAGGTCGTGATGCGCCGATTCGTGCTGGATACCAGCGTCTTTACCAACCCGCATGTGGCCGGGCAGTTCGGCGAGGACCCCGAGGATATCCTGCGGACCTTCCTCAACCTGGCGCGCCACTGCCCCGCCGAGTTCTACATGCCGCTGTCGGTGTACGAGGAGTTTCGCGGCATGCGCGACCTCGAGGCCCTGGCGGCCGACTTCGAGACCGTGGTCTGGGTGCGCTCCCCGCGGCGTTTCGCCCTGACCCTGCCGAGCGACATCCTCTACGAGTTCATCGACGAGGTGCGCACCCGCATCGACCGCGGCCTGCGCATCGCCGAGGAGCACACGCGCCAGGCGGGGGCGGCCGAGTCGCTGCGCCCGGAGCTGATCACGCAGCTGCGCGAGCGTTTCCGCGAGGCCATGCGCAAAGGCCTGGTGGACTCGCGCGAGGATGTCGATGCCGTGCTGCTGGCGATGGAGCTGGATGCCGAGCTGGCCAGCGCCGACGAGGGCATGCGCAAGCTGGGCAACCGCATGGGCATCAAGCTGGTCACCGCCGACTACCTGCGCCAGGTGATGGAGAACCTCTCCGAGTCGGGCATCCCCGGTCAGGGCGGCGCCTGAGGCCGCAAGTCGGGGCCTTTCCCGTGTTCGCCTGCAAGCAGGCGAAGGGCTCAGTCGTATTGCCGGTCACCCGCCAGGGCCGAGGCGAGGGTGCCGGTGATGCGGTCGAACAGGCGTTCGAACTCCAGCAGCCAGTAGCCGCTTTCTTCCTGACGCGGGGTGTCCGGCAGGAAGCGCACGTGGCGTCCGCCGGTTGCCTGCATGTGGTCGACAAAGCGCTGCGCCCCCGCGCGCTCGCGAAAGCGGCAGCGGTAGGTGTGGCCGACGCGTCCCTCGCGCCGGCTCTTGTCCACCGCGGTCGCCAGCCCGGACAGCAGGGCCTCGCCCAGTTCCCGTTCCACGGCGGCACGTTCGCTGGGGGGGTGCTCCGCGAGGAACACCGCCAGGCGGGTCAGGCGATTGGTGAAGTACTCCGGCGGGAGGTCCAGCAGCTGCTCGGAACACACGCGGATGTCGTTGATGCAGGAGCCCCCGGCCACGTACTTGGCGCGGTGCTGGCCGTCCGCGGTCTTCAGTACCAGCCCCTCGGCCCCCTCCGCATCCAGTTGTCGGATCAGCTGCCCGAGAGCTGCGCTGTCTGCGGGCGTGAACCGTCCGTGCAGGGGTGCCGGGGGTAGCTGGTGGCGCTGCATCAGGGCGAATTTCTCGTCCTGCGGCACGAAGCCGGGGCGCCCGAGCCGCATCAGGTCGAACACGAACAGGCCGACATCCTGTGCCACGCGCGGCGTGGAACCCTCCAGATAGGGGGTGTCCGGTCCGGCGATCTCCGCGCACAGCACCAGGTCGGGCTCGGCGTCGAACACGGCGAGGTCCACGAAATCGGGCACCCGGTCGGTGCTGAAGGCGCAGACAAATCCGCCCCGGCTGAAGGCGTAGACCCGGCCGTCCCGGCGCAGGATGCGCACGTTGAAGCCGTCGATCTTCTCCTCCGCCCAGAACGGCTGCTCGAACTGGCGTGGCAAGCCGGCCTCCAGTGACTGGATCCGCCCAATGGCCGGGTAGCCGGGCACCACCGAGCCGTCCGGCAGCACCACGGAACCACGCGGGTAGTGGTTCACCGGTTCCAGCAGCCGGGCGTATTCCAGCCCGTCAAAGGTCAGGGCCTCGGCTCGGTGGTTCGCGATCGCGTCCTGCAGCGTGTCCCGGTCGATCATGCGTTCTCCATTGCCAACGCGAGCGTGTGCATCAATCCGTGTTTCCCTTGCGCAGCCCCCGGATCTGGTCTTTCAGCGCCTCGGTGTGGTGACGCGCCTTGGCCGCCTGAGTGACCAGGCGCCGCGCCATGCTGATGATCCGCAGCTGGCGTTCCATCTCGGCCATGCTCAGCGAGCCGAAGGTGCCCTCGCGTAGCAGGGCGGCCTTCAGTTCGGCGTAGGTGGTTTCCACCGCGTCCACGGCCTCGGCGGCGGCCAGATCATGGCCATTGTCACCGTCGTCCGCCTCCAGATTGCACAGGTCCAGGGCGCGTATCGCCTGTTCCTGCCAGGCGCGGCGCTGCTCGGTCACGATCGGGCGCTCCTCGCCGCTGGACTGGCGGCGCAGATCGGCGATCTCGTCGGCCAGTATGGCGACCTCGCGGTGGTAACGGGCGACGCGCACGGCCTCGGCGATGCCGTGCCCGACCTGTTCCGGCATCGGGTGGTTGGCGGTATGGGCCGCGAACTCGGCAATGGCCTGGGTGAGCTGCTCCGCGGCCAGGCGCCGGCGATCGAGGATGCCGGCAGCTGGCGGGGTGGCCTGCAAGGCCTCGCGTGCCATCGAATGGCCGATATCGGCCAGGCGTTCGGTCTCCTGGATCAGCGACTGCAGGGCGAGATCCGGTACCCCGGAACTGCTGCGGTCCAGATACTGGGGCCGGGCGATGTCTTCCTCGGTGGTGCGAAAGCGAGTCTGCAGCCAGCGGATCATCGGCGGGGCGACCGGGACCATCAGCGCCACGCCCAGCAGGTTGAACGCAGTGTGGAACAGCGCCAGCAGCACCGCCGGGGCCGGGGCCTCGCCGGTGCTGCCCCAGATCCAGGCGATCGCGGCCAGGAACCAGGGCAGGATCAGCAGCGCGACGATTGCGGTCAGGCCGTTGAAGATCACATGGGCTGCGGCGACGCGCTTGGCGTTCGGGGTCGCGCCGATCACCACCAGCAGCGCCTTGACCGTGGTGCCGAGGTTGGCGCCGATCACGGCCGCGGCGGCCGCCTCCAGCGGGACCGCACCGCTCATCGCGGCGGTCAGGGCCATGGCCATGGAGGCCGAGGAGCTCTGCATCAGCACGGTCAGCAGCGCGCCGATGCCGACCATGATGACCAGCCCGAGGAAGCCGGGGCGGGCCAGCGCGCCCAGGTCGAAGGTGGCACTAAGCCCCTCGAAGGCCTCGCGCAGTACGTCGATGCCGAAGAACAGCAACCCGAAGCCGGCCAGGGCCAGTCCCAGGTAGCGCGGCCGCGCGGCCTTCATGAACAGGTAGAGCAGGGCGCCGATGCCGATCGCCGGCAGGGCGAAGGCCTCGATGCGGATGTTGAAGCCGATCAGCGCGACCAGCCAGCCGGTCATGGTGGTGCCGACGTTAGAGCCGAAGATCACCCAGACCGACTGTCCGAGCGTCAGCAGGCCGGCGTTGGCGAAGCCGATGGTGGCCACGGTGACCGCGCTGGAGGACTGCACCAGTGCGGTCACGCCCATGCCCGAGGCGAGGGCGCGCGGCCGGGTGCGGGTCCATTGCCCGAGGATATGCTGCAACGCCTTGCCGCCGGCGGTCTTCAGGCCGTCGGTCAGCAGGGTCATCCCGAGCAGGAACAGGCCGAGACCGCCGAGAAAACCGGCGATCAGGGCGTAGGTGCTGACGGCTTCGGCCTCCGGCATCGCAGCTGTGGGGATGCGGCGTTACAGGGTGATGGTCTCGCCGAAGGCCGGCACATGCGCCTCGGCCCCCAGCTCGTCACGCAGGCCGGCGGCCAGGGCCTCGCGCGCCTCCGGCTCGCCGTGAACCAGATGGAACACCGGCTGGTCCTGAAAGCCGCGTGCCCAGTCGAGCAGCTGGCTGCGCCCGGCGTGAGCGGAAAAGCCGCCCAGGGTATGGATCTTGGCGTTCACCGCGACCTCGTCGCCCAGCAGCTTGACCTTCTCGGCGCCGTCCACCAGACGCCGCCCGAGCGTGCCGGCGGCCTGGAAGCCGACGATCACCAGATGCGCCTCGCGCCGCCACAGGTTGTATTTCATGTGGTGACGAATGCGCCCGCCATTGCACATGCCGGAGCCGGCGATGATGATCGCGCCGCCCGTGATGCGGTTGATCGCCATGGATTCTTCCACCGTGCGACAGACCTGCAGCCCGGGCAGGTAGGCAGCCGGATCCCCATTCGCGGCCTGGTGCAGCCGGTCCATGTCCTCCGGGTCCAGGGTCTTGCGCAGGCGGGCGTACAGTTCGGTGACCTTGATGGCCATCGGGCTGTCGAGGAAGACCTTCTGCTGCGGCAGCCGACCGGCGTGGTGCAGCATGCTCAGGTGGTAGAGGACCTCCTGGGTGCGGCCGACCGCGAAGGCCGGGATCAGCACGTTGCCGCCGCTCTTGTCGGCCTCGGCCAGCACCTGCGCGAACTCCTCGACCGTCTCCTCCATCGGGCGGTGGTCGCGGTCGCCGTAGGTGCTCTCCAGCAGCACGTGGTCGGCGTGTTCCGGGCGCGCGGGCTCGTGCATCAGCACGGCGTCGTCATTGCCGAGATCGCCCGAGAACACCAGGTGCCGGTCGCGACCGCCAGCGGGCACGATCAGGTCCACGATCGCGGAGCCGAGGATATGCCCGGCATCGCGAAAGGTCAGGCCAATCCCGCCCGCGATCTTGCGCGCCTGGCCGTAGGGCACGGCCTCGCACAGCCCGAGGGTGGTGGCGACATCATCGATGTCGTAGACCGGCTCCAGCAGCGGCTTGTCCGCCCGCCGGCGCCACTTGTTCTCCCACTCGATGTCCTTGCTCATTACGAACGCGGCATCCTCGAGCATGATCTCGAGCAGTTCCTCGGTGCCCGGCGTGCAGTAGATCGGGCCGCGGTAGCCATCGCGCACCAGCTTGGGCAGGAGCCCCGAGTGGTCGAGGTGGCCGTGTGACAGCACCACCGCGTCGAGGCTTTCCGCCAGTTCGGCGAGCGGGGCGCGGTTCGCCTCGTCCGCATCGCTGTTGCCCTGATACATGCCGCATTCCAGCAGGATGCGGGCATCGTCGGTCTCGAGGAGATAACGCGATCCGGTGACCTCGCCGGTCGCCCCCTGAAAGGTCAGTTGTGCCATGGGGAGAAGTGTACGCGGGACGCGGGTGCGATGGGCAGTCAAAGTGTCCGGGCTTGATCCCGATCAATCCGGCCCCGGATTGTCCGACGCACGGCTTGACCCGCCCTCGGCCGCGGGCGAGCCTGTAATCGGGTCATGGAGGAGGATGCGGGCCATGCGATTGAGCAGTCCGGCGTTTGCTGACGGAGAACGGATGCCGGTCGAGGTCTCGGCGCGGGATGCCAACGAGCTGCCGCAACTGGAGATCCGCGAGGTGCCGGCGGGCGCGCGCAGCCTCGCGCTGATCCTGGAGGACCTGGATTCGCCGCTGGGGGAGGTCACTCACTGGCTGGTCTGGAACCTGCCGCCGGATACGCATTGCGTGGATGCCCTGCACCTGCCCCGCGAGGGGCGCGTGGGGATGGATGCCTTCGGCAAGGTTGGCTATCTCGGCCCGGTACCGCCGGAGGGCTGTCATCACTACCGCTTCCGCCTGCTGGCGCTGGATGCCGAGCTGGAGCTGGAGGCGGGGGCGACCCGCAGCCAGTTCGATGCCGTGGCCGAGGGGCACGTGCTGGACGAGGCGGATCTCACCGGGGCGCTGTGCTCCGCCGACGAGGGCACGGATCCCGATGCGCCGGGCTGATCCGGCCCGCGGGGAGGCCGCGGCATGAGCCACTATCGCCCGGAGGCCTTCTTCGCCACGGTGAACCCGACGGTGTTCACCGCCTCCGCGATCATGGTGGTGGTGTTCGTCGCCTTCGGGGTGATCTTCCCGTCCACGGCCAGCGAGGTGTTCGCCAGCATCCACGGCTTCATCACCGAGTATCTCGGCTGGGGCTACCTGCTGGTGGTGACCTTTTTCCTCGGCTTTTTGATCTGGCTGGGTTTCAGCCGCTATGGCGTGATCCGGCTGGGGCAGCCGGACGACCGGCCGGAGTTCGGCTTTGCCGCCTGGTTCGCGATGCTGTTCTCCGCCGGTATGGGGATTGGCCTCGTGTTCTGGAGTGTGGCCGAGCCGATCCTGCACTACCAGCACCCGCCGACCGGCGATGGCGAGACCGACGCGGCCGCACGCCAGGCGATGGTCTACACCTTCTTCCACTGGGGCCTGCATGCCTGGGCGGTGTACGTGGTGCTGGGGCTGTCGGTCGCCTATTTCAGCTTCCGGCACCGCCTGCCGCTGACCATCCGCTCGATCTTCTACCCGCTGCTGGGGGATCGCATCTACGGCCCGATCGGGCATGTGATCGACATCCTCGCGGTGTTCGGCACCCTGTTCGGGCTGGCGACTTCGCTGGGTTTCGGGGCGATGCAGCTCAATACCGGGCTCAACGTGCTGGTCGACATGCCGGTCTCGCACTGGTGGCAGGTGGGCATCATTACCGCGATCACCGCGGTGGCGGTGCTGTCGGTGATCTCCGGGCTGGATCGCGGGCTGAAGTGGGTCAGCGTGTTCAACCTGGTGCTGGCGATCAGCTTCATGCTGTTCGTGCTGATCGCCGGGCCCACATTGTTCATCCTGCGCTTCTTCCTCGACTCCACCGGTGGTTATCTGCAGCAGATCATCCAGCTCAGCCTGCACACCGACGCCATCGGCGGTTCGCAGTGGCAGAAGGACTGGACCATGTTCTACTGGGCGTGGTGGATCGCCTGGTCGCCGTTCGTCGGCATCTTCATCGCGCGCATCTCGCGCGGGCGCACCATCCGCGAGTTCATCGTCGGCGTGCTCGCCCTGCCCAGCCTGTTCGTGTTCGCCTGGATGGCGATCTTCGGCGGCACTGCATTGCACATGGAGCTGTTCGACGACGGCGCGGGCATCGCCGCGGCGGTCGCTGAGGACACCACCGTGGCCCTGTACGCGACCCTCGCGCAGCTGCCCTGGACCACGATCGCCTCCGGCGTGGCGACCCTGCTGATCGCGACCTACTTCATCACCTCGTCGGCCTCCGGCACCTACGTGGTGGATGCACTGATCTCGCGCGGTTCGAAGCACTCGCCGAAGCGCCAGCGGGTGATCTGGGGGATTACCGAGGGCGCGGTGGCCGCGACGCTGCTGATCGTCGGCGGCGAGCGCGCGCTGGACAGCCTGCAGACCGGCTCCCTGACCGCCGGGCTGCCAGTGGCAATCATCCTGGTCTTCTGCTGCTTCAGCCTGCTGCGCGCGCTGGGCCGCGAGTATCGTGTGGAGGGCGTGGATCCGCCCTGGCGTTGAGCCGCGTTCAGTGTTTCCCGAGCGTCTTGCGCAGGTGCTCGATCTGTTCCGGCTTGATGCCGGCGATGTCCTTGATCGGCAGGGTCACGGCAAACCCGTTGCCCAGTCGGCTCAGTTCCAGTTCCGCGTCCAGGTGGTCCAGCATGCGCCGGGCAAGGCTGGACTCCAGCACCATCAGCAGCACCTTGCGGCCGGAGGTGTCCTTCAGGTCCATGACCGGGTTGCGCCGCAGCTGGGCGATGCCCTGGGCATCCAGTAGGGTCAGGCCGGCGGCCCCGTCGCGCTGAACGATCTCGATCGCGCGGTCGGCCAGGCTGCGCGGGATGACGGCGGCGAGCAGAACGAATTGCATGGCAGAGTCTCCGTATCCGGGGGCGTCAGGGCGTGGTGGTCAGGTGGCCGACGAACTCCATGCCCTGAAGGGCGTTCACGTCCAGGGTGAAGGCAAGCCCGTTGTAGGGCTGGAACAGGTCGAGCTCCAGGTTCAGGCGCTGCGCAATGCGTTCGGCGCGCGCGGTATCCAGCTGCCAGATGCAGACCGACTCGTTGCCCTGGTAGGTCACGCCGAGAAAGGTCATGTGCTCGGGGAAACCGAGGCCCGAACCCTGGATCACCGCCCCGTCCGCGCCGCCTTCCTCGGCGGCGATGGCCAGGGCCTGCTCCTCGCGGTCCTGGTCGACGATCGCGATCAGAAAGGTCTCCTCCATGATGCTGTCCCCCCCGTGACGGGTTCCGTCAGTTGCCGAGATAGCGCCGCAGCACGCGCTGCCATTCGTCGGATTCCAGAATCTCGAGGATAGCGACGTTCATCGGGGCGCGCAGCGGCGAGCCCTGGGGCAGGGCGAGGGCATAGTCCTGGCGCAGAAACTCGACCGGCAGAACCTCCAGTTGCCCCGCAAAGTGCTCGCGGACCTGATAGCGCAGCAGCGGAGCGTCGTAGACCATGGCGTCGGCCCGGCCCTCGGCGACTGCGCCCAGTGCGGTGGCGAGGTCCGCATGGTCACGGTAGGCAAAGCCCTGGTCGTCCAGCCAGGCGGCGGCACTGGAGCCGCCGATGGTGGCGATGCGCTGGCCCTCCAGGTCGGAGACATTCTGGATGCCGGTGTCCAGCGAACTGACGGTCAGCGTGGTCGCAATGGCGGCGGTGAAGGTGGAGACCAGGATCAGCGCCGCGAACATCCAGACCAGCGCAATCGCGCGGCCGGGCAGGGTGCGCGGGGCCTTGTCGCCATAGCCCACCGTGGTCATGGTCACGGCGGCCCACCAGAACGCGGAGCCGAGCCCTTGTGCGGCACTGCCGCCGAACTCGTCAGCGTTGCGCCGGCGTTCGAACAGCCAGAGCAGCGCACCCACCAGCAGGAGCAGTCCGGAGAGCGCGAGGATGACCATCAGGAAGGGTATGGAGATGAACGCGCGCAGGGCCCCGGCGACCGGGTTGCCCTGCTGGGGCACGGCAATCGACAGCCCGGTGCTGTAGTACGGATGGGTGAAGTCGACCCGTTCGGCGCGTTCAGCGGTCGCGGTTAGGGCCGCGACCGAGATATCGATACGGTCATCCCCCAGGCCCTCGATGAGTCCCTCGAGGCTGGTCTCCCGGTAGTCGGAGTCCAGTTCCATGCGTTCCGCGACCCGCTCCCACAGTTCGATGGCAATGCCGGAAGGAGCGGCGCCCGGCTCCTCCGGCGCAATCACGAACGGTGGCACGAAGCGCGTCCCCACGCGCAGGGTCGAATCGGCGCCGATGCCGCGGGCCTCATCTCCCTCGGCCTGAGCGGACGGCAGGCTCAGCAACGTGGCGAACACGAACACTGCGCCGGCCAGCAGCGACACAAACGGGGGCGAGCAGAGGGTGCGGGGCATGCGGACATCCGGTGGGGGCTTGCCCGTACCATAACCGTAAGATCGTCAACGAGGCAGTCTACGGGAGGGTGAACCGTACCGACTTTTCCGGAGGCTCTGATCCTTGGGAGGATAGAGCGATGAGTGAGACGACACGGTATAGCCCGGAGGTCCGGGAACGGGCGGTGCGGCTGGTGTGGGAACACCAGGAGGAGTACCCATCCCAGCATGCGGCGATCCAGTCGATTGCACCGAAGATTGGCTGCACGGGCGAGACGCTGCGGCTGTGGGTCCGCCGCGCGGAGCGCGAGCGGGACGATGCCTCGGCGTTGTCGGATAACGAACGGGC
>NZ_KB905914.1:0-59676 GCF_000381105.1 Thioalkalivibrio sp. ALE12
GAGTGCGGACCCCACAAGCCACACCTCCGCCGCCGTCTCGAGTCTAGAACACCTCAACACCCTTCGCCGGCCTGCGAAATCCAAAGGTAGACCCCTAGCCAAGAAAAAGCCCTGGCATCAACTTGACGCCAGGGCTTGGTCGTGCTCAGGACTAAATAAATCTGTCCCCGTTGCTTATTCTTCTTCGCCCGTTACGCGGGATCTGCTTCGTCGGTGCAACCGCGGATGTCTTGATCACCGTAGCCATCGGCGACGCAGGTGGCAACGGTGCCTTCTTCGTTCACGTTAAGGGTGATCGTGCCGCGGCCACTGCTGTCAGAACTGATAGTTGCGCCTGTCCAATTCGGGGCGGTGCCATCAAGGTCCGCCTCAACCGCTTCGGTGGAGCAGAAATCAGCATCTGTGTCGCGTCCAGTTTGAATTGCTTCTGCGACACACGTCAGGACGCCGCGGGCTTCGGCTAGATCGGCCCCGCCGGCGGCGCGGTCGGTGTAGTTCTGATAGGCCGGCAGCGCGATAGCAGCCAGGATGCCGATGATCGCGACGACGATCATCAGTTCGATTAGGGTGAAGCCCTGTTGGGCGGTCTTCTTCTGCATGGTGGTTCCCCTTGTGTTCGGTTGGAGGCGTCCTTTTGGAGCGCAGCAGAGAACAAGCAGGAGGCGTGCCAACTCGGAGATTGGGGCGGCATGGCGAGCCTGCAGCCCCTGGGGCCCATTTGAGCGCCCATTTGGCACGGGTTACAAACCCCTTGTCGCAGTGACAACCTGTGCCAAGCAATACGTTCGGCACAGGTGGGTGCTGCGATATGGTGCGGATTTACCTGTGGTGTACGATTGAGGCAACCAACGAGAGAAACGGTCATGCATTGGATCTCCATCGACACGGCGATGCGCGTCACCGGCCTGGCCCGTCGCACGCTTTGGCGTCGGGTTGCCGGGCACCCGGAGTGGAAGCGAAATCTGGACGAGCCGTTACAGCGGGCACTCATTGCCGTCGATGCACTGCGTTCGGATTTGCTCTTTGATGCGACGGAGGACGATCTCGCGGTACTTGTCGCGGCGGATCGGCGCGAGCCGGAGTCGATGAACGATCTGGCACTTTTGCTGCTGGAGGCGGGGCATCCGGAGTCGGCGCTGGAATGGCTAAGCCGGGCCGCCAAGAAGGACCACCCGGACGCAATGCATTGGCTGGGCCGTTGTTATATCTCGGGCGAGGGGTGCATTGCTGACCGAAGTGAGGGGCTTGCGTGGCTTCAGCGCAGTGCGAAGAAGGGGCATGTGATTTCGGCTCGTCAGCTGGACGCGCTCGCTTCAGGCTTGCCCTCCGGCTGACGCCGAAGAGGTGTAGCGACAGGCCATTTATCTTTTCACAAGGTCGTTTTATCCATTCGGGTCGGCCGAAACCGGCCCACCCTGTTGCGCCCCAAAAATCCCAAACGAGCTGGATCTAAAAACCGGGCTCCAAGCAGGATTCGTCGTGGTTATCTCCGGTCGGGTTAAAGCAGTAGTTCTGACCGATGTTCTTGTTGGCCGTAAGGAGCTCCTTCAGGCCTTCCGGGAGGTTGTCGCATTGGCCGCTTTCGGCCAGCACGAAGTGGTGTCCGAAGTCGTCGTCAGCCTCACTCGGGTTGTAGAAATCCTCGCGAGGAAGAGCCTCTTGCGGAACGGTGAGTCCGGTTTGTACGCCCAGTTCAACCCCTTGCCTAATGCCGCGGTTGGAGGTTTCGGCGCGATATCGGCGTCGATCAATCTCGATGAGGTGGCGTGAGCCCCAGTCCACTGCAGGGTAACCTGTCGGTTCGGTGTCGTCCGGGTCCCCTAGGCAGACGTTGTAAGTGGGTTGTCGGCCGGTGGCGCTAAACTCCCGGCGCAGTAGCTCGGTGTTCCCGTACCAGTTGGAGCCCGCAAAACATTGATAAAACATGACCGCATTGCCGTTAAAAACGCTCGCGCCAGGGCCCGTTAGCCCTAGCACGTTGGCGACCGAGCCCCCTTCAAACGTGACATCGGCGGCATCGATGCGATTATTGATGCAGGCCTGAACGGTTCGTGTATCGGAGCGGACAACTTCGAAGTCTTCGAGGTCCAGGTCCGCGTGGTCGCTCGTGCGGAACACGAAGCCCGAGATTGATGCGAAGCCGATCCCATCGGGATCCGCGATCTCGATGATCACGTCGTCCGCGCGGACGATCTGCCGGCGGCCATCTTCGTCGCTGTAACGTTCTTCGTAATCCTCGAAGACGGTTCTACTTGTAACGTCCGGATTGGTGGGGTCCAGTGGCTCGCGCCCTGTGAGCTCGCGGCCCGATCGTGGGCCGTCTTGTTCGCCTCCTGGCAGCCGACCCCGGGCGATGTTGCCGATGTCGCCAAGGTCGTCCCATGCGATATTGCTGGCGACTTCGACGCTTTCGCGCGGCCCCCACGGGCTATCCCAGGAGACTGTTACCTGGGCGGTGTGCAGGGCGGGGTTTGTCCCTGCGTCGGGGTGGATCAGGATGGATCGCTCGATCTCGAAGTTGGCATTAGTGCCTTCATGGGTGTCTGTGTTGCTTTCTGCCGCCAGGCGAGTCGGATTGCCCCGAAGCCGTTCGATCTCCGCGCTGGCCAGGCGGACGGCCTCCGATCGGGTTTTGGTTTCGGCTGCGCCGGTGATGAGTTCACCGTGCAGTTTGGCGATGGCGAGCAGCCCCACTGACACGACGGCCAGCGCAATCAAGGCCTCGAGCAAGGTGACCCCTTTGGTCCGCGAGCTGAGCTGTCCCTTCGATGCGTGGTTCATTCGATGTTCCTCTCTCCCCGTCACTAGCGGGGCGTTGAGCATGGGGCGCGTTATTGGGAGAGCCAGTCGCGCCATGAGCCCGTTACTGCGCCGCGACGGCCAACATTGCTAGCGCCACCGGCCGCGACGGGGTCAAAAATGAATTTCGGGTTGCCGGCGATAAAATCTGGATCCGCTTCGTTAAGGATGGTGGTGTTGCGTTCGATGATCGCGGCTCCGTAGAACTCGGGATTGCCCGTGGCAACGAGTTCCTCCTTGACATAAAGAACACCGTGAAATTCGTCGAATTGTCCACGGGCCGTTACGTTTCCATCGACCACCATTACGACTGGGTTTTCCCGGGTTCCGATCGTACCCTCGAGGGTAATGTCACCATCGACCCAAATGGTCTGTCCGTTGTATTCGGGGCCGAGGTTGCCGGGAAACTCACCCTCTTCGAAGTGGTGCGTTACGAGATTGTCTCGGTATTCTTCTCGCGGCGCGCCCATGAAGCGCTCGAAAAACTCGTCATCTGGTATATTCATGGACGGGTCGTAGTCGAGTACGTCGACCCCGATTCGATCCTTGTTGGACATCTCCCGGTAGATGCTGCTGCCGGGGCCGGGGACTGGGTCATCAAGTGCCGGTGGTTGTTCCGTAAGTTGGCGCATGAATGTAGTCCCCGCGTTCCCGGATATATCTACCGCGCTACCCGTGCGGATGGTCAGGTTGTTGTATGCGTTGAACACTTCGGCGTTGCCGCGGATGTCGACGCCGCCGCGGGTGATTATGGGGTTGTTCGGGGGGTTGCCGAGTGATGGCCCGGCTTTCATGGTAATCAATACCGCCTGCGACGCCGATTCGTCGTCACTCCAGCCGCAGGCCATGACCACGAACTCGCGGTTGTCGAAGTCCGTGGGGAGGGTGGGTGCCACAAAACCGGCAGCGGTGTTGCTGCATCCAGTGGGGGCATCGTCCAGGCTGTAGTAAGCGACCCTGTAGGGGCCATTGGCGTTGTCATTGACCGAGGATGGGTCGTAGTTGCCGCGGCGGATGTGGTCCATGGCGGTTTCGAGCCCGCTCTGGGCGGCGGCGGCGGTTTGCTTGGCCCGGATCTCGTTCCCGGACATGCGCTGCTCCAGTATGGACGTCTGTGCGGCGAAAATAATGGTGATCGTCACGGCAACCATGATGATGAGCGCGATCAGGAGCGATGCGACGCCGTCCATTCGGTGGCCGATACGATGGTGGTTGGCTCTTGTTGCGTACATGTCAATGCACTCCGGCGTTCCAGGTCAGGGCGCCCAGATCACGCGATGGTTTCGGGCTTTGGCGCTTTCATTCAGGAACGTTCGGGTCGTCGAGTCTTGGGCGTGCTCGGCTTCCAGCAGGATATTGATGCGGCGCATTTCGACCAGCACGTCTCCCGCTTCGGTGTCACTGGGCGGTGTCGCGCAAGCCGGCGCCGTGCTGGCTGTGCTGGTGATCTCGGAATAGTCGCCGTCTGCTGTGGAGGCGTTCATGCAGATGGATCCCGCTGTAGAGAAACGTAGCCGGATAATGGATGTCGTGTCTGGATCCGTGATGGATTCCCAGCCGCTGCTTTCATCGCAAACGCCGCTGGATGTCTGGTCGCGTGGTGCGTTGAGTATTTGGATCGCACCGCTTTCAAGGCGGTAGCCGAAGACATACTGGCGGTTGTCGCCTTGTAGGTCGGTCAAGTCGTACGGAAGGTCATCGTCAGCGGGATAGGTAAACGTTGGGTCGTAGGCAACCAGTATGCAGTCACCTCCATGGATGCTCATGTCGCGGATCGGTGTGTCGTCAGCGCGCATGAAGGGATTATCCGGGAGTTCGTCTGCATTTTGCTGCACGCGGCTTGTGTGTGAGTACCCGGCCCGTCGGATGTCGTTGATCATCATGTCCATTGCCACGCGTGTTTCCTGCGTGAGGCGAGCCTCCTGTGTGACGAAGATCGCGCCGCGGATGACCGTGATGTACAGCGCTGCGATGGCGGCGATCACCAAAGTGGCAACCAGGATGCCGACCATTAACTCCACAAGTGTGAAGCCATAACTGCGCGCAGGCGCCGGGGCGCGAGATAAAGCACCCAGCTTTTGGGGGCCCTGATGGACTTTCAACATGACCTGTACCCCGCTCTGCCGTTATCTGTCCCGCATACGCTTGGGCGGCCAATGGCATTGATTTCAACCTCCATTCCGTAGCCTTTCGGGGAGGAGAATTCCAAGGTCGCCGGGGCTCCCGAGACCGCGGTGCCGCGGACGTGACTGAACTGGATCTCGAGGTCACCTGCAGGCATATCGATGTTTCGAAACTGATTGGCGCGAACAGTTCTTTCGACCGGGTCTTCGGTGCCCGCCATACGGACGGTGCATGAGTTTTCTACCGAGCAGCTGCAGTCAGGAGATTCCGATATCCCATGGCACCACTCGGACCCAGCCTCGGACACGAAGTAGATATCGCGACCCTGCTTGATGGCTTCGGTCCGGGCAATCTGGATCTGGTGTAGAGCGCTTTCTGCCGCCCCTACGACACGTCGTTGCTCGATCATATTGAAGACGGGCACAGACGCAGCCAGCAGGATAGCCATGACCGCTAGTGTGACCACGAGCTCGATCAGGGTGAAGCCCGGGCTGGAGGAGCGGTTGGCCATGCGCGAATCCGGAGGAGTTATGCCTGACCCCTATTATACGGATTGCGATATCGTGGCAGAGGACGATTGTGACCACTCAGGGGTCGAAAGAGACCATTCGGCGACCTGGATGAATGCGGGGCTACCGACTTGTGGTGCAATCAATTCAGAAGCAAGTCTTCATGCCAAGGGAGAAACCGCGATGCAACAGACACACGCCCGGATGAGCGGGTTTACACTGATCGAGGTGATGATCGTGGTCGCCGTCATCGGGATTTTGGCCGCGATCGCCTATCCCGCATATCAGAACTACGTCCTGAAGGCGCAAAGGGCCGATGCGCACGATGCTCTCATGAGTATCCAGCTCGCGCAGGAGCGATTCAGGGCCAACAACCCGACTTATGCTACCGATCTGTCGGCGCTGGGAAGAGATGGCATCCTCTCCGACGACGAGCACTACAGTTTGGTGCTGTCCGATGTTTCGGCTTCCGGCTACACGATCACGGCCTCCCCCAGGAACTGGCAGACAAACGACACCTGTTCCGAGATTTCCCTGACTGTGAGTGGCGGTGCGGCAGAGCGGAACGCGAAGCCCTCGCGCGATGAATGTTGGTGATGGTAAAGGGCTTGGTCACATGGGGGCATCGCCCCGCGCCGTGGTTGTCAGCAGCTATCCAGCGAAGCTGAGCGCGGGCGCCCCACGCTGCTGACAATGACGCGGCGGGCTGTGGAGTAGGAGCTGCTGCAGACGCTGAAGCTCCCCATTTGCAAAGCGCCGCTGATGCGCTGCGTTGTTCCGCGCGGGACGTAGGATACGTAGTCCTTGACAGGCGCATTACCCGTGATCGAAAGCATGTCCTGCAACTCTGCACTCTCGTAACCAATGAGCGGGTCCTCGTTGGAGCGTGTGCCCGAGTGCGTCGGGTCGGCGAACCAGATCCAGCCGTAGGCCCAGTCGCCGTCTTCGCGGCAGGTCTCGCCGTCGCTGGATGGACACAGCGTGACGCGCTCGTTCCGCTTGATCGCCTCGCTGCGGGCCAGGTGCATGGCGTTGAGCAGGCTGTTGGTGGCGCCGATGATTCGCTGACGTTCGAGCATTTCGCTGAACGCGGGGGCCGCGAGCGTGGCCAGAATGGCGAGCACACCCAGAGTGACCATCAGCTCGATGGCTGTAATTCCCTTGCAATTCCGCATCGTCGTCTCCTCCCTGAGATCGCGTGCAGGCGTGAGCATAGACGAGCACGGCGGGCGGGGCCATCCGCCAACCCGGGTGACGCTGGAACGTTACCGGTGGCAGGTTGCCTACAAGTCAAAGGTCCCGACAGGCATGGTGGCTATGGTTCTGTTTGGACGCCGTGCATTCGACGGGAGATTGCTTCGCTTCGCTCGCAATGACGGGGTGGAGAGGGCAATGACGGGGTAGGGCTGGCAGAGACGGGATGTAGCGTCTGCTGCGAAATCGAAGGTCTTGGAGGTGAGTGGGCCCATGGTGAAGGACGTGCAGCGGATGGATCAGGCGGATCTGCTGGATCTGCAGCAGCAGGCGGCGCGTGCGGCAAGGCTGGACGTCACGTTTCGCGACGAGGCCCGCTCTGGGGCGCCGACGCCGGAGCTGCAGGTGATCCCGCCCGGCGAGTTCGAGATGGGTTCGGATGCCTCGGAGTACGGCCATCAGCCGCACGAGGGGCCGCGCCGCTACGTGGCGCTGGAGCGGCCCTTCGCCCTGGGGCGCTACGCGATTACGCGCGAGGAGTGGGAGGCGTTCCAGGCGGCGACGGGCTGGGAGCCCTGGGAGTGGCTGGTGTGGCCGAGTACGCCGCGCATGCCAATCTTCAATATCAAGCCGGATAGTATCCAGCAGTACCTGGACTGGCTGAGCGAGGAGACGGGCAAGCGCTATCGTCTGCCGACCGAGGCGGAGTGGGAATACGCCTGCCGGGCCGGTACTCGCACGCCGTTTGCCTTTGGCGAAGTGGTGGGGTGTCGCGACGTGCACTTCAATTCGCTGTTTCCGTACGAGGAGCGACGCCAGCGGCGCAAGTGGTACATCCCGGCGTGTTTCCCGCTGTCGCGGCCGCTGGATGTGGGCAGCTTTCAGCCCAACCTCTGGGGGTTGTACGACATGCACGGCAATGTGCAGGAGTTTACTTCTACGCCATGGCACGACAGCCACGCGAACTGTCCCCGCGACGGTGTCTATCGCGCCGACCCGGACAACGAGTGGGTGGTCACCAAGGGCGGTTCCTGGTTCGATGCCGCCGTGAATACCCGCAGCGCCGCCCGGCGCCGCCGCAACATCGACGAGATGGATACCAACCTGGGCTTCCGCGTCCTGCGCGAACTGGACGTTTGAGCCGGCCCCGGGGCGGCAGTAGCGTCGGGATGAACCACAGAGGATACGGAGGGCGCGGAGAAAACCCAGGGCGGGTCTCGTAGGGGGCGTCTCGCTGCATGGATCGGATTCGCGGGCGGCTGTCGTTCCCCCTCGGACCCGTACACTTGTCGCTCTCCACGCCCGGCGAAATATCGGCGGTTTTCTCCGTGCCCTCCGTGTCCTCTGTGGTGAACAATCACAGGCCGGGCACCCTTACCGAGTTTTCGTAGGAGCGATGCGTTTCGCTTCGCTCAACGGCATCCTACGGTCGGAGTAAAGGGGCCGCTATTCGGGTCGGAACAGGTGGATCTCCAGGCCCTCGATGTGCCGATAGTGCCGATGGTTGGCCGTGACGATTGGCAAGCCCAGCTGTGTGGCGGTCGCCGCAATCAGCGCATCGGCCATCTGCATGTTGTGGCTGAGGGCGTAGGTCTCGACAAGGAAGGTTGCGCGGTTCGAGATGGCTTCGCTTACCGGTTGGATGCGGGCATCCCAGTACTGGACGGCTTGGCGCAGCGCGCGGAATTCGGACTGGTCGCGCAGCCCCTGGACGAGTTCCATGTAGGTGACTGCGGACACTGTGAATCCCGGCGAGCTGTCGAGCCATTCGCTGGCTCGCTGATTCCCGCGCAGATTCCAGATCAGGACATCCGTGTCCACTAGCATTACTTGAAGTTCCTGGGTTGCCGGATCCGGCGGATGTGTTCGTCGACCGGGTCGGTTTGGTCGCGCCAGAGCCCGAACAGCGGGTTATGTGCGGAGCGCGCCTGGGTCGCTTCACTGCGAGCCCGGTAGGGGACAAGTCGGGCGCGCAACTGGCCCCGGTAGGTGATCTCGATCTCCTCCCCTCGGTCCACGGCGGCAAGCAACTCGCGGCTGTGCAGGCGCATGTCCTTGGTGGTAGCTTCCATGACGGCCCCCGTTGGTTACACTTTGAAGTGTAACTAAAGTGCGTTGGTGGTCAAGAAGCTGGGTTGCCGGCCACGATCATTTTGATGTGTTTCGCTGCGCTCAGCCGCATCCTACGAGGGGTTTCTTGAGCGTAGGGTGCACTGAGCGGAGCGAACTGCACCGTTCGCTTGGTCGCGAACGTTGGCGCATCCGATGCTTCCGGTCAGTAGTGGTAGCGGAGCTGCGCGATCAGCAGGGTTCCGTCGTCCACCTTGTATACGATGCGGTGTTCGCTATCGATCCGGCGGGACCAGTAGCCGGCAAGGTTGTGCTTGAGGGGTTCGGGCTTCCCGATGCCCGTAAACGGGTCGCGCTGGATGGCCTTGATGAGCTCGTTCACGCGGCGAAGGGTTTTCTTGTCGTGTCGTTGCCAGTAGAGATAGTCCTCCCAGGCAAGTTCAGCAAAGAGTAGCCTCACTCCTCCAGGCTCCGTTCCTTGCCTCCCCCTTGCTCCAGTTCGGCGACCGAGGCAAGCAGGCGCCGAGCATTCTCTGGTGCCCGAAGCAGGTAGGCCGTTTCCTGTAGCGCCTCAAAGTCTTCCAGTGACATCATGACCACGGAGGGGGCTTTGTTGCGGGTGATGATAATCGTGGAATGGTCTTCGCAGACCTGTTCCATCGTCTTGGCCAGATTGCTCCGCGCTGCGGTGTAGCTAATGGCGTCCATGGAGTACCCCTTGGGTCCGGATCTGTACATGTACGGGATAATGTACGATTCGGCGTGAGCCATAGCAAGCGAACGGACCATCGTTGATGGACGCTTATGGGAGCTGCTCGGTACCAGCCGGGGGCGCACGTTGGGGGGTAATGCGTGTCGCTCCGTTCAACCGCATCCTACGGTTGGATTGCGGCGCGTAGGATGCACTGAGCGCAGCGAACTGCACCGTTTGCTGGAGGCTGTTACAGCCAGCGGGCGAGCCAGAGGCGCAGGCGGAGTTCGAACGGGGGGGCGTAGCCCTGCTTGCGGAAGACGATGTCGCCGTCGGGGTTGATGATGAACGTGGCCGGCACGCCGCGGACGTTGTACTGCGCGGCCAGGGTGCCTTGGGGATCGTTGACGACGGCCAGCTCGCGTTCGCGTTCGTTCAGGTGGTCCAGGACCTCCTCGGGCGTGCCGGACTGCATGGCCACCGTGAGCACCGGGTGGCTTTGCGACAGGCGCACGATCTCGCCTTCCTCGAGGCGGCAGATCGGGCACCAGGTGGCCCAGAAGTGCAGCAGCATGGGTTCGTCCGCGTAGTCGGCGAGCGTTACCGGCGTACCATCCAGTAACTGGGCCTCGAACTCGGGTGCCGGGCCCTCGACCATGTCGCGCGCCATCCAGGCGCGCACGACCAGAAAGATCACCAGCGCCAGGCCGATCTGGATGCCCCAGGACAGCGCGCGGCGGCGGCCGGAGGGCTTCGGGCGTTTCGGTTTCTCGGGCGTGGTCTCGGTCAACGGATCATCTCGGCTTGTCCGGGGCGAGCGCGGGTGCCGCGTTTTTTCGGGCCCTTGCGCACCGCGATGCGTACCAGTTCGTCCTCGTCGTCCATCAGTCGTTCCCGCTGGGCCTCGGTGAGCAGCGGGTTGCGCGCGACGAAGTAGCGCAGGTTGGGGTCGCGATCGTTCACGCAGGCCTCGACCTGGTCCGGGGTCAGGTCCGGGCGTTTGGCGCAGTTCAGGCGTACGGTCTGGTTGGGGTCGGCCAGGAGCAGCGCGACTTCCTCCGGCGTCAGGTCCATACGCCGGGAGAAGTACGCCTTCACCTGGGCGTGCTGGTCGCGGACCAGCAACGGTCGCCAGCGCTCGTCAAGCGCTCCGGAGAGGGCCAGGTCCATGCGCTCTTCGAATGACAGCGCCTTGTATTGGCGGGTGAGCTCGTCCATCGGGAGGGCATTATAGGCGCGCTGCTTGGGTTACGCGGGCACGCCCCCACAATTTGCAGGAACGACAGCACGCCGGGGCCTGTCGTACCATAAGCAGACGATAATCTTCTCCGACTGCTTCGGAGAGCGAGGGATCATGAACGCACCCGTAGCCGACAAGCCGCTTTACCACGTGCCGAGCACGGCCCACGTGACGGCTTCGCTGCACGCGTTGACCGATGCCCAGCGCGACGAGCTGGTGCGCCGCATCAAGCGCCTGCTGATCGAACGCAACGCGGTGCTGGTGGCCCATTACTACGTGGACGAGTCGCTGCAGCGGCTGGCGGACGAGACCGGTGGTTGTGTGGCCGACTCCCTGGAGATGGCGCGTTTCGGCAAGGAGCACCCGGCCGAGACGCTGGTGGTCGCCGGGGTGCGCTTCATGGGCGAGACGGCCAAGATCCTGAGCCCGGAGAAGCGCGTGCTGATGCCCACGCTGGAGGCCGAGTGCTCGCTGGATCTCGGCTGCCCGGCCGACGAGTTCGCGAAGTTCCGCGCCCAGTACCCGGACCACACGGTGGTGGTGTACTCCAACACCTCGGTGGACGTGAAGGCGCAGGCCGACTACGTCGTCACCTCGAGCATTGCCGTCCCGCTGGTCGAGCACCTGCGCGACCAGGGCAAGAAGGTCCTGTGGGCCCCGGACAAGCACCTGGGCGACTACATCCGCCGCACTACCGGCGCCGACATGGTGCTGTGGGACGGCTCCTGCGTGGTGCACGACGAGTTTCGCTCCTGGGCGCTGGAGGACCTGCGCGGCCGCCACCCCGGTGCTGCGGTGCTGGTGCATCCGGAGTCCCCGCGCGAGGTGATCCATCAGGCCGATGTGGTTGGCTCCACCAGCCAGCTGATCGCGGCGGTGAAGGAGCGCCCGGAACAGGAATTCATCGTGGCGACCGACAAGGGCATCTTCTACAAGATGCAGCAGGCGGCGCCGGGCAAGACCCTGATCGAGGCCCCCACCGGCGGCCACAGCGCCACCTGCACCAGTTGCGCCCATTGCCCGTGGATGGCCATGAACGACCTGGTCTCGCTGGCCGACACGCTGGAAGACACCGCGGAACCCGCGAAGAACGAGATCTTCGTCGACGAGATCGCGCGCCAGAAGGCCCTGGTGGCCACGCAGCGCATGCTCGATTTCGCCGCCGAACACCGCAAGGCCACCGCCGGCGACGCCTGACGAGGTGTCTTGTAGGAGCCTGCTTGCAGGCGAAGCCCCTGCCCGCGCCCGACTCTGGCGAACATGACATTCGCGGACCCGTTTGCTCCAGCATTGGTCCGATAACGATACACTTCGTCGATACATTCTCTGGTCGTCTGCGCAGGAGGCCATCATGAGCGAGTTGCAACGCATCACCTTTGATCCGGAAATCTGCGGTGGACGCCCTTGCATCCGCGGCACCCGGATGCGAGTGCGGGATGTCCTTGACCTTCTGGCGGCAGGGGCCTCGCGGGAGGAAATTCTGGAGGACTACCCCTACCTGACGGGCGAAGACATTACCGAGGCGTTGCGGTTTGCCGCGCGTCAAACGGATCACCCTGTTCTTCACGTCGCCTGAATGCGCTTCCTGGTCGACGCTCAGCTGCCGCCGGCCCTTGCGCGTTGGCTCGTTGACCAGGGTGTTGCGGCCGAGCATGTTGCGGATGTCGGACTTCTTGAGGCTTCCGATAAAGAAATCTGGGCGGAAGCTCTCCGAACGGGGGCCGTCATCGTGACCAAGGATGAGGATTTCGCCGTGTGGCGCTCCGCGGACTCGGGGGCCTATCCAGCCGTCGTCTGGCTTCGAATCGGAAATACCCGGAAAGCGGCCTTGCTCGAATGGTTCAAGCCGCTTCTACCTCGCGTGCTCCGGGCGCTGGAGAACGGCGAATCGCTGATTGAAGTCGACTGAGCGAGCGGCCCCTCGCTGAGCGAGTCCTGACACCACGTCTACTCAGGTGGAGTTGAAGTTAGCGGTCGTTCAGCCAGGCGGCCCACTGGGAGTGGGTAGAGACGTCCACGCCGTCGGCCTTCGCGGCCTGTTGCAGGTGGGTCTGCAGGTCGGCCATCAGTTCGGAATCCATCAGATCGGGCTCCAGGGTGAGCTGCGCATGCAGCGTGCTGTAGACGAGCTTGAGTTCATTTACCGGGTACTGCGACCAGTCGAGGTGGGCCATGGCGTCCGTTCTCCGTTTCCATCAGTTGAGTTATAGCCTGAGGGTGGCCTGTGATGCCATTCAAAAGCACCTGCGTGGTGGCGGAGATGTTTAAGCGCCGGGCACGTCTGCTGGTGGCGTCGGAACGCCCGGACGGGCGTGCCGCGCGCGTGGCGGAGCTGGCCGCGGCGGCCGAGTTCGAGGGCTGGATCGAGGTACGTCCGGCGCGCGCGATGTGCGCGCTGACGGATGATGACCTGGCCTGGGCCGATTTGCTGGTGGCGGTCGACACCGCCGCCGCCCGCGCCATGCCCGAACATCGGCCCGCGACCTGCCGCCCGAAATACTGGCGCTTGCCCGCCGATACCGGCGCGGAGCTGGATCTGCAGGCCCTGGAGGCCTTGCGTTGCATGGTTGGCGGGATGCGTATGCTGGCGCGGGTGGATGCCGAAGACGCCTGAGGGGCATGTCGGCGCGTCCCGCCCAGTGTTCTTCAAGACGCAAGGCATTGCCTTGCGAATCCCGAGTAATCCCGGCCGCAGCAAAGCGGAGAGGCGGGATCTGCGGTGGTTACTTTGACCGGGCGTCTCAGATCCCGGATAACCGCTGCGCGGTTTCCGGTATGACGTCGAGAGGGGTGATCGGGGATACCCGGGCGTGATCGCGAGGGGCGCGCCCGGGTTGGTTCCGACCGATCGCCACGGCGCTGCGCGTCTCGCGATGACGATGCTTCTCGCAGTTCGCGTCATGGCGAGGCTCCGTCAGGGGCCGTGGCCATCTGCGGACGCAACCGCTGAGGGTTGCCTGGCTCGGCGTCGGGGCTGTCCACGCGGCTCGCTGCTGCACGTCACGCGATGACGGGTCAGTTTTCCCTGTAGGCCTCCTAGTCGGGGGTGTAGGGCGTCGGTGCGCGGGCGTGCAGCTGGGCCAGGTGGTCTTCGTAGAGGGTCCAGATGCGCGGCGCGATGGCGCCGCGTGTACCGGGGTAGGTGAGGCGGTCGGGGTTGAAGCTGATCAGGCGTTCGATCTCGGTGCAGCGCAGCTCCTCGTTGATCACGTTGAAGATCAGGATCTGCGTGCCCTGGTCGGCGATGGGCAACAGGGCGCCGATGATGCCGGTGTCGTTCAGTCCGGGCTCGCCGCGGGCGTCGCCGAGCTCGGCGGGGGGGCGCACCAGCGTCCCCAGCAGTTCCTGGTAGGCCTGATCACAGGCGTAGCAGATCTCGGGCGCACGCAGCCCCTGCACCCGGGCGCAGGCCTGCTGCACGGTGGTGTCGGGCAGGGCCATGCGCTCCGGTGGAATCGGGATGCGGTTCGATTCGCCATTCGGCAGCAGGCGCGGTACCGCCTCCTGACAGGACGGGCATCGCCAGGTGGCGATGCGGGGGCCGTCGATTACGTTGCTGGGAGGCATCTGGCGACCCTCATCCGGGGGTTCGGGGCGGCATGCGGCGGGCGGTAGCGAACGCCTGGGTTGCTGGCTGATGAGGGCGGGGCCATTCGCGAGCAGGCTCGCTCCCACAGGGGCGGGCCCACCGGTCCTGCCCCCTGGGTCGTCCTCGTTTCAAGCGAGCCTCCTGTTCAGCCGAAGTAGTCCGGTTCGTTACCGGGGCGCCACTTGATATTGCAACCGAGGCTGGGGTGCTGCGGCTCCGGTGCCGGCTGGCCGGCGAGCAGGGCATCGCTGGCGGCGCGCAGGTCGCGGCCGGTGACCGGGGTGTCGGAACCGGGGCGGGTCTCGTCGAACTGGCCGCGGTAGAAGAGCTTGCGCTCGGCATCGAACAGGTACAGGTCCGGGGTGCAGGCCGCGTGGTAGGCCTTGGCGACGGACTGGTCCTCGTCGAGGCAGTAGGGAAAGTTGTAGCCGAAGCGACGGGCGTCGTCCTTCATCTTGTCCGGGGCATCGTCCGGCACCGCCTGGATGTCGTTCGAGTTGATCGCGATTACCGCGATGCCCTTGTTCGAGTATTCGCGACCGTAGCGCGCGAATTCGTGGCGGATCAGCTGCACGAACGGGCAGTGATTGCAGATGAAGGCGATCATGTAGCCTTTCGCGTCGGGGAAGCTGTCGAGGCTGACGTTTTCGCCGGAGACGACGTCCGGCAGGGAGAAGTTGGGTGCCTCGGTACCGAGTTCGATCATCTGCGAGGGGGTGCGGGCCATGACTGCTCCAGTGGTCGGATTTGCGACAATTATACGGCGTTGGCCGGGGATGCTTGAAACCTTCCGACTGCGACCGCAATCTTTGAACAGTACCTGAGTAATGGAGTAGGGAATATGGGCTGGGTGACCGGTGTCGTACGGGAGCGCAAGCAGTGGACGGACCGCCTGTTCTCGCTGCGCGTGGATGCCGAGGTCGAGCCGTTCAAGGCGGGGCAGTTCAATCGCCTGCGCCTGGAGATCGACGGGGAGATGGTGGGACGGCCGTATTCGTACGTGAACGCCCCGGGCGAGACCCCGCTGGATTTTTATCTGATCACCGTGCCGGACGGCCCATTGTCCAACCGCCTGGTGCAGCTGGAGCCGGGTGATCAGGTGGAGTTGATGCCGCGCGCGACCGGCTTCTTTACCCTGGACGAGCTCCCCGACAGTCGCGACCTTTGGCTGTTGTCCACCGGTACCGCGCTGGGACCCTTCCTGTCCATCCTGAAGACAGACACCCCGTGGGAGCGCTTCGAGAATATCCGTCTGGTCCACGCGGTGCGCAAGGCGGAGGAACTTACCTACCAGGACACCATTCGGGAGTTTCAGGAGCGCGACGCGAAGCGGTTTCAGTACATCCCGTTCGTCAGTCGCGATCCGTTCCCCGGGGGGCTCGAAGGGCGGGTGCCGGCCGCGATCGCCGAGGGCCGGCTGGAACACCACGCGGGCCTGAAGATTACCCCGGAGCATTCGCAGGTGATGCTGTGCGGCAACCCGGCCATGGTGCAGGACACGACCGCGATCCTGAAGGAGCGCGGCCTGGCGAAGAATCGCCGGCGCAAGCCGGGGCATATCACCACCGAGAACTATTGGTAGGCCCGGGGCTTTTTGGATTCGGGCCGGCCCTCTCGCCCTGCGCTCGCGAAGATCGCCCAAACTCGACAGGCTCCCGGGGCCATGTTGTAGGAGGCCAGCCCTCTGGCCGATGGGGTTTTGCCGGCGCCTGATCGGCCAGGGGGCTGGCCTCCTACGGGCTGTGGCTTGCGCTGGGGCTAGTCCAGCAGGTTCGCCGACCAGGCGCGGATCAGGCCCGCCACGTAGCGGGTGTGTTCCGGTCGCGAGAGCAGGTGGTCGGCCTGGTGCAGGGCGACAAAGCTCTTGGGGTGGCGGGCCTGCTGGAAGATCTGGCGGGCGTGATCGACGCTGACCACCGTGTCGCCCGGTGCGTGCAGCAGCAACAGCGGCCGCTGCAGATTGCCGAGTGCGTGGTCCAGGGTCGGCTCCTCGATCGACTCGATGAAGGCGCGCCCGATCTCCACCGGGCGTCCGCCGATGCTGATCCGGGCGGAGCCCTCGCGCCGGATCTCGTCGGCCGTGTCCCCGAACAGGTGGGCGACGTGGCCGGGCCGGCTGGGGGCGGCAATGGTGACGACGCCGTCCAGCGTCTCGCGCTGCGCGCCGACATGGATTGCCATGGCCCCGCCGAAGCTGTGACCGACCAGCAAGTTGGTGTGCCGCCCGGTGAAGGTCTCCAGCGCCTCGAGCGCCGAGTGGAGGTCCTCGCAGTAGGTCTCCAGCGTGCTGTCGCGGAACTCGCCCTCCGAGTCACCCAGGCCCATGAAGTCGAAACGCAGGGTGGCGATGCCTTCCTCGGCAAGGGCGCGCGCCAGCCGTACCGTCGCCGGGAAGTCCTTGGAACAGGCGAAGCAGTGCGCGATGCAGGCCTGACCGCGAACGGCATCGGCCTCGGGTGTGACCAGTACGCCGCCCAGACGGGGGCCGCGCGGGGTCTGGATGGTGAGCGGGGTGTTGTGGATCGCCATCGAGCAGGCTCCTGAAGGGCGGCTATGGTCCCGCCGGGGACGGTCTGCGATCATACGGGTTTGATGATCCGAATGGCCACGCGGGATTCTTCCGCCACGCGGCCATCACTTCACGGGACCACTGGGGGCCGGCTTGGAAACCGAAAGTCAGATTCGCGCACGCTTGGCCGAGCTGGAGGCCGAACACCGCGCCCTGGATTCCGCCATCGGCGTGATGCACGAGCAGGCCGCACCCGACATCTTCGCCATCCAGCGCCTGAAGAAGCGCAAGCTGCAACTGAAGGACGCGATCCAGCGCCTGCGCAGCCGGCTGATCCCCGACCTCAACGCCTGACCCGGGATATTCACCACGAAGCGGACGGGGGCGCGCATGAGAGCAAAGCGCGTGACAGGAAGATTAGAAGACAGGAAGAAAGGCAAGGCTATAGGCCTTGGGCCCAGATCGTTCTGTTAAGCGTTTACCCGTCGGTCAGATCAGGGGCTCACGACACATAAAGTAATCTGTTTTTCTTCCCGCTCTTCCAGCCTTCCTGTGAATCGCCCTTGACCTTGACCTTCTTCGTGCCTTCGTGGGCTTCGTGGTGAGCAAAAAAAACGGCGCCCGGAGGCGCCGTTCGAGTGCGTTCCGTGATGGAACGGCTGGGGTCAGCCCCAGATGTCCTGAGTGATCCCGGCATACCAGGCCCGGGTGTACTGCGCCTCGCGGCTTCGGAAGCTGGAGCTGGCGCCCGACGGGCTGACGCCACCGGCACCATCGACCCCTGCTTGCGCGCCATCCTTGTACTGGTAGACCGCGGCCACGCTGATCGCGTAGTCCGGGGTGACCAGGCTGTAGCAGGTGTTGGCGGAGGAGGGGTTGATTGGCTCCTGGCCGGACAGTTCGCGCACGACCGCGGCCGCGACGATCTTGCCCTGGTTGTTGGCCGAGTGGCCGGACTTCGGCATGGCGCCCGCCACGCTGGCATCCCCCAGGACGTAGATGTTGTCGTCCATCTCCGACTTGAAGGTGAGCTGATCCACCGGGACCCAGCCCTCGTCATTGGTCAGGCCCACGTCGTGGGCGATCTGGCCGGCGCGCTGGGCGGGGATGAAGTTCAGCACGTCGGCACGGACGCGTTCGAAGCCGCTGTCGGCCAGCACGGTCATGTTGTCGACATCGATTTCCTCGGCGCGACCGCCCTCCGAGCCGGCGCGCCATTCAATCATGTCGCCGTAGTGCTCGGCCCAGCCTTCCTCGAACAGGCCCTGCTTAGAGAAGCCATCCTTCGGATCCAGGATGATGATCTTGGAGCGCGGCTTCTCCTGCTTGAAGTAGTTCGCGACCAGTGACACCCGCTCGTACGGCCCCGGCGGGCAGCGGAACGGGTTCGGCGGGGCGACCATGACGAACACGCCGCCGTTCGGCATGTTTTGCAGCTGGGAACGCAGCAGCTCGGTCTGCGAACCGGCCTTCCAGGCGTGCGGGACACGGTCGGCGTCGGCCTCGGAGATGCCGGGCATGTCGTCGTAGCGGAAATCGATCCCCGGGGACATCACCAGCTTGTCGTAGCTCATGCTGTCGCCGCCGGCCAGGCGCACGCTGCGCGCGGAGGCGTCCACCGCGGTCACCCGGTCCTGGACGATCTCGATGCCGTAGTCATCCCGCAGGGTGTCGTAGCCGTGGGCGATGAAGTCCATGTCCGCGAAGCCGCCGATCACCCAGTTGCTGCCATAGCAGGTGTGGTAGGTGGCGTTCGGCTCGATCAGCGTCACGCGCATGTCGGGCGAGAACTGCTTGATGTATTTCGCGGCGGTCGCGCCGCCGGAGCCGCCGCCCACGACCACGACGTGAGCCTTGTCGGCCCCGCGCATGCCGTTGGCTGCACAGCCAATGCCAGCGAAGGCCGCGGCACTGCTGATGCCGGCGACCTTCAGGAAATTGCGTCGAGTAAAGTCATGCATGATGTGATTCCCCCCTGATCAGAAGCGGCTGAAGTAGCCGGCCATCGCTTCGATTTCCTCGTCGGTGTAGCCCTTGGCGTGACGATCCATGATCGTCGCGTCACGGTCACCGTCGCGGAATGCCCTCATCTGGCTCTCGATGACATCAGCGGGAATCCGGCCCAGATCCGGTACACCCTCCTGAGCGCCGGCCGCGTTGTGGCAGGCCTTGCAGGAGGCGGCCATCAGCTGGCCCCGGGTGATTTCGTCGTCGGCAAGGGCCTGGGTAGCAGTGCCCGCCATCGCTAGCGAGGCGGCAAGCCCCACCAGGTACAAATGCGATTTCTTCATTGGAACGGACTCCTCCGTTAGAAGTGGCTTTTTGCGAGCGACAGCTGTGGAGTACTGCCTTCATCCTCGGGCCCGGTGTGGTGATCCGGGTTGTGATTTGCGCCACCGGGTTCGAGCCCGGTAGTTGCGCCTGATCGCGAAAACCAACGATCATGGAGACCGTATAGCACACAAAAAGCGCCTTTTCGATACATCGCAGAGGCATCTGCCACCAGGAGGAGTGCCATGACAGGGGAACGGCGTCGTCATCCACGGATCCCGATGACGGTCGAGGTCGTGGCCGAGTGCGAAAGCGGGGACACGGTGACCCTGACCACCAACGACATCTCCGGCGGCGGAGCCTTCCTGCAGTGGGACGATCCGGAAAACGCCTGTGTGGGGCACCTGATGAAGCTCGCATCGGATGACGAGTTGATGCTCCAGGTCTTCGGCATGCTCGGGGATGGCGGCGAGGCGCCGCGGGTGAAGGCCCAGGTGGTGCGGGTGATGGACGGCGGCATCGCCGTGCGCTTCGATCCCGAGGAGCTCGAATAGGGGTTGCCCCGATACCCGAGGCGGACGCGCTAGTCCTCGCGCTCGATCTGTTCCAGGCCCGCGGCCCACTCGTCGGCGATCATCGGGTTCGTCAGCAGCCAGTGCACGGTGTCCGCGCTCCAGTCGTCGCGGGCCTCCTGCAGTGCGGTATCCCAGTCCGTGACTGCGTAATCCCCGCGCCCGACGCCGCTGAGCGCCTGCAGTTCCGCCTGTTGCTCCGGGCCCAGGTCGCGCAGCGTGCCCTCCAGCTCCTGCAGGGTCAGGTCGCTGGCGTGGTCGGCCAGCACCTGCAGGGCCCAGTCGTCGTCACTGCCCTCGGAGCCGGTATCCGGGAAGACCACGTCCTCCTTGGCGTGGAACTCGCGGGCGGCCTGGATCAGCCGTTCCAGGGTCTCGCCGGGGATGCCAAGGGAGACGGCCATCGTCTAGTGGGACGGGGTCCGCTCCTGGGCGAGGACCCAGGGCGCAGCCACGATGGCGGTGAAGATCGGATCGTTCGCGGCCCAGCGCCGGGCATCGTCATCCGAGGCGCGGGCGACCTGGTCATTGGCCAGCCATTCGCTGACCTGATGCGTGGCGTCATCGCGGAAGGCGCGGGCCACCTCGATCAGGTCCAGTTCCGGTGCCACGCGGATCACCACGCCGCGGGCGAAATGCGGCATGAGCTCCTTCCACGGCAGCGGACCGGCCTCTTCTTCCAGGGGGATCTCGGGTTGTTCGGCAGGGGCGTCTTGCATGACGGTTCCGGTCGGTTTCAGATAGGGTTCAGGCTAGGCCGATACCCTTGCATCTTCAAGACCTTTCCACGCAAATCCCCGGAGGATGCGCCACCATGCGACCCACGCCGGATCTCCAGCCCGGACACCGCGAGCGGCACCCGATGCGGCGTCGCTCGGGCCCGGTGCGGGCGCTGGCCATGCTGTTCCTGGTCGCGCTTCCGGCACAGGCGCAGTTCAATACCGACGACCCCGAGGCCGCGGTCTGGGACCTGGACGAGGCTGTTGCCCAGATCGAGGCACATTACCCGGGGCGGGTCCTGCATGCCCGCGAGGATGTCAGCCGCTACGGGGCGCGCCTGTTCGTGATCCGGATCCTGACCAACGACCAGCAAGTGCGTACCCTGCGCATCGAGGAAGGTACGGAAGTGGAGCTCCCGGAATGAATCTGCGCGTGGTACTGATCGAGGATGACGTTGCCCTGCGCAACCAGATCGGCGAGGAACTGGACCGCAGCGGCTGCCGCGTGGATACCGCCTCGGATGGCGAGACCGGATTGTACCTGCTGACCGAGTACCACTGCGATATCGCCGTGGTCGACCTTGGCCTGCCCGGCATGGATGGCCTCGACGTGATCCGCAAGGCGCGCGAGTCGAAGCCGCGCCTGCCGATACTGATCCTGACCGCGCGCGACCGCTGGCAGGACAAGGTCGAGGGTCTGGAGGCCGGCGCCGATGACTACCTGGCCAAGCCCTTCCATATCCAGGAACTGCTGGCGCGCCTGCGCGCCCTGGCGCGCCGCAGCCTGCAGTCTGGCCAGGAGCGGCTGCACTTCGGCCCGCTGGTGATCGATACCGCCGGCGACGAGGTCTGGTTGAATGGCGAATCGGTGACCCTGACCACATTCGAGTACCGCCTGCTGATGACCCTGGTGCGCCAGCCCGGCCGGGTGCTGAGCAAGGACGCGCTGGCGGACTACCTGTACGACCACGACGAGGACCGCGAGAGCAACGTGATCGAGGTCCTCATCGGTCGCCTGCGTCGCAAGCTGGATGCCGATGGCAGCCTGGGGCTGATCGAGACCCTGCGCGGGCGCGGCTACCGCTTTGCCCGCGAACCCGACCCCGCCCCGGAAAACGAGTCGGACAGCGCCCGATGATCCACCCCGAGGCCGCCCGGTCCGCATGAAGGCGGCCCTGCGCAAGCTGCGCGGCAGCCTGGTCCTGCGCCTGGCGGGGGTCACGGCCGTCACCGTGCTGATCTTCTCGCTGCTGACGGCCTGGGTGCTGGAGGCGGCCTTTCGCGACAATGCGGCGGACGCGGTGGAGACCCGGCTGGAGGCGCAGGTGCTGCTGCTGATGGGGCTGGCCGAGGTGATCGGGCCCGCGGATGTACGGGTCCCCGAGATGCTCCCCGAAAGCCGGCTGCAACTGCCGGTCAGTGGTCTTTATGCGCGCATCCTCGGCGAGGAGGGCCAGACTCTCTGGCGGTCGCCCTCGACGGTGGGCGTCTCGCTGCGTGGCTGGTCGGAGGACGAGTACTTCAGCTTCAGCCTGCCCGTGCAGTGGGAGCTGGAGGGCGACCAGGTGGGACTGACCTTCCAGATGCTGGAGGACCGCGAGGCCTTCAATGAACAGGTCGAACAGTACCGCGTAAGCCTGTGGCAGGGGCTGGGCGCGATGACCCTGTCCATGATCCTGGTGCTGTCGCTGGCGCTGTGGTTCTGGGGGCTGCGCCCGTTGCGCCAGGTGCGGCGCGACCTGGACGCCCTGCGCCATGGCGACCACGCCCGTCTGGGCGGGTACTATCCCACCGAGGTCCGCGCCCTGACCGGCAGCATCAACGACCTGGTCGAGTTCGAGCGGGCCCGCCTGGCGCGCCAGCAGAATGCCCTGGCGGACCTGGCCCACAGCCTGAAGACCCCGATCTCCGCGCTGCGCCTGAACCTCGAGAGCGCGCGACCGGACCCGGACGACATGCAGCACCAGGTCGACCGGTTGCAGGGGATCGTCCAGCACCAGCTGAATCAGGCGCAGCGGCTGGGGCCGGCCCCGTTCCAGGCTGCCGAGCCGCTGGCGCCGATCATCGAGCGAACCGGCCAGGCGCTGGGACGGCTCGCCGCGCAGGAGGGGGTGACGCTGGAGACCGACCTGGCCCCGGGCTGTGCCCTGCGCATGGACGGTGGCGCCATCTTCGAGTTGCTGGGCAATACCCTGGACAACGCCATTCGCCATGCCACCAGCCGGGTGCGGGTCACGACGCGCTGCCAGCCCGGCGAGGTGATGCTGATCATCGACGATGACGGTCCGGGTATCCCGCCGGCCGACCGGGCCCGGGTGCTGGAGCGCGGCCAGCGCGCGGACACACGCGGCGGGCAGGATGCCGACCGGGATACCGGTCAGGGGCTCGGGCTCAGCATCATCCATACCCTGGTCACCGACCACCGCGGGACGCTGTTCATCGAACAGGCCCCGGATCTGCACGGGGCCCGCATCCGCATGGTGTTCCCGGGGGGCTGAATCGACTTACCGGGGTGCTATCCCGCAACAGCCGGTTCGCGCGGATCAGAGTCCCAGGCCTTCCATCGGCAGGCTCGGTGTTTCGCCCAGCACTCCGGCCCGCACCAGTGCCGCCGCCCCGCAGGCAAAGGTCCAGCCCAGGTGTCCGGATCCGGTGTTCAGGTGCAGGCCCGCGATGGCGGTGGGGCCGAGGATCGGTGTGCCACGGGCACTCATCGGGCGCAGTCCGGTCCACGGGGCCATCGTCTGCGGGTCGAAGGTTGCGGGGAGGCCGGTCAGGGTGCGCCGGCACTGATCGAGAACATTGGCCGCGCGCTCGATGTTCAGGTGGCGGTCGCGGCCGGCAAATTCGGCGGTACCGGCCAGGCGCAGGCGCGCCCCCAGCGGGGTCATCACCACCTTGTTGGCGTCATCGATCAGCGGCAGGTTCAGCCGGCAGTCGGCGTCCATCGGCAGGGTCAGCGAATAGCCCTTTACCGGGGCGACGGGCAGATGAAGCCCCAGCGGGCGCAGGAGGTCCGGGGCGTGGTAGCCATTGGCGACCACGCAGGCATCCGCCGCGATCGGCCCTTCGGAGGTCTCCACCGCGTCGATGCGGCCTAGGTGGGTGCGCAGGCGCCGTACGGTGACGTTCGGGTAGTAGCGGATGCCCCGGCGCTGGCCGATCGCGAGCAACTGCTCGGTGAACCGTGCCGCGTCGCCGATCGCATCCCCGGGGAAGAACAGCCCGCCGCACAGGCGGTCGCGGACCGGGGCCAGTGCCGGTTCCTCCGCGATGATCCGCTCCACGTCCCAGTCTTCGAAGCGCACGTCCTCATCCATCATCGCCTCGCTGGCGGCGCGATTGTGGGCCTGGCTGGCCGGGTCCTGGAACAGCTTCAGGATGCCGCAGCGGCGAAAGTCGAAATCCAGCCCCTCGGTCGCCAGTTCCCGCTGCAGGCGGTCGATCTCCCGGAGCGAGAACGCCGCCAGGCGGGCATTCAGGCGGGTGTGCTGCTCGAACAGTGAGCGCCGGCTGTGCCACAGAAAGCGCAGGCCCCAGCCGGCCAGCCCCGGCAGGGCGCGCGGACGAAGCAGCAGCGGCGACTCCGTGCGCCCGAGAAAGCGCAGCAGGTCCAGCCCGACGCCGGGGGTGTTCCAGGGCTCGGCATGGCTCGCATGCAGCATGCCGCCATTGGCCTGGCTGCAGCCGGTGGCGGGGGCGGGGCCGGCATCCACCAGCACGACCTCGGCCCCGGCCTCCCGCAGGTACCAGGCGGTGCTCACGCCGATCACGCCGGCCCCGATCACGACTACGCGCATCCGTTGCTTCCTCTGTCCAGATTGCTTATTGGCCGCTTGCCAGTCGTTGGATCACGTCGGTGTATTCGCGTTCCAGCCGTTTCGGCGACACCTTCTCGCGCGTGCCCAGTTCCTGGGCGAACTGCGAGACGCGAAACTCCTCGATGCGGTAGCGAAAGGCGAGAACGTCCGGGTGGTCCGGTGCCCGTGCGATCAGCTCCTGTGCCTGCTGCCACAGCGGCTCGACCGCCACGCGTCGGGCGCGGTCCTTGTCCGGGGCCTGGGTCAGGCGTTCCAGGCGCTTGTCGATTGCCTGCAGGTAGCGCGGCAGCTCGGGCAGCACGGTGTGCGGGGTGCGCAGCAGGAAGTCGGCCGGGACCAGCGCCTCGAGCTGCCCGCGGATGTCGCGCGCGGCCTCGATCCAGGACAGCGGCAGATCCCCCTGCAGCCGGGTGCGCAGGTCGTGCCAGTGGCGCAGGATCTCGGCGGCCAGGCGCGAGAGCTCCATCACCGTGGGCGAGAACTCGGGCAGGCTGGCCTCCAGGCGCTCTTGAAAGTTCTCGGCATCGCGCGGCCACGGCTCGGCCAGGAACACCCGGTCGGCCGCGGCCTCCAGGATTTGGTCGCGCAGGGCCTCGCAGCTGCCGAGCGTCGAGTAGTTCAGGCAGGCGCGCTCGATCTCCGGGAGCTGGCGGCGCAGGTCGCGGGCGGTCTTGCGCACGCCCAGCAGGAACAGCCGGCGCAGCCCCGCTCGGTGGGCGCGTGCGGCCCGCGCCGGGTCCGGTTCCAGCTCCAGCGAGACCGCATCGCCGCGGTCGACCAGGATCGGGAAGGCGCGCAGCTGCGCCCCCTGGTGGTCGAATTCGACGCTCTCCGGCAATGCGCCGAAGTCCCACTCGGTGATCCCCTCGCGGGTGATCTCGTCCGGGCGGCTGGCGTCGAAGTGGGCCTCGGCGCTGTCGCCCAGCCGGCGCTTCAGCGCGGCCAGGTCGCGGCCGCTGGCCTGCTCGTGGCCTTCCGGGTCGAGGATGCGAAAGCGCATCACCAGGTGTGGCTCGAGGTTCTCCGGGCGCCAGGCATCCAGCGGGATCTCGGTGCCGGTCATCGCGCGCAGGGCCTCGGCCAGCGCCGGGATCAGCGGGCCCTGGCGGTGCTCGATGCGCGCGAGCGCGGCCTGCGCGAAGTCCGGCGCGGGCACGAACTGGCGGCGCAGGCCCTTGGGCAGGCTCTTCAACAGGGCGGTCACGCGCTCCTCCAAAAGCCCCGGCACCAGCCAGTCGCCCAGCCAGTCGGGTACCGCGTTCAGCGCGGCGATCGGGATGGTCACGGTCACGCCGTCGTCTGGCTGACCGGGCTCGAAGCGGTAGGCCAGCGGCAGGCGCAGGCCCTCGACCTCCAGATGGTCGGGGTAGGCCCCTTGCGGGAGCGCGGTGTCCGGCTCGTTCAGCAGTTCCGCACGGTCGATCCGCAGGGCGTCGGGGTCCCGCTTCTCGGCCTTGCGCGCCCAGGTCTCGAAGCTTGTGCCGTCGGTGATGTCTTCCGGCAGGCGGGCGTCATAGAAGTCGAACAGCCGATCCTCCTCCACCAGCAGGTCACGCCGGCGCCCGCGCGCCTCCTGCTCGGCGATCTCGGCGACCGCCGCGCGGTTTGCCTGCACCCCCTTGGAGCGGGTGCGCAGCTCGCCGCCGACCAGGCCCTCGCGGATCAGGATACGCCGCGCCTCGGCCGGGTCGTGTCTTGCGAAGTCCACCGGCTTTTTCGGGGCGACGACCAGGCCGTACAGGGTGATGCGGTCGAAGGCCCCGACGCGTCCGCTGCGACGCTGGAAGTGCGGCTCGAAGATATGGTGCTTGAGCAGATGCGCCGCCGCGGCCAGGATCCAGTCGGGCTCGATACGGGCATTGTCGCGGGCGTAGACGCGGGTGGTCTCGGCGATCTCCGCGGTCATCACCCAGGCCGGCTTCTTTTTCGCCAGGACCGAGCCGGGATGGATCTGGAAGCGGCGGTTGCGCGCGCCGAGGTAGTCGCCGCGCTCGGTCTTCTGTCCGATCTGGCTGACCAGTCCGGTCAGCAGCGCGCGGTGCACGGGCTCGGCGTCGGCCGGCTGGTGGTTCGGCTTCAGGTCCATCTCGCGGGCCTGGCGCAGCAGCTGCACGCGCAACTCCTGCCACTCGCGCATGCGCAGGAAGTTCAGGAAATGTTCGCGGCACCAGCGCTTGAGCGCATTCGAGCCAAGATCCTCGCGCGCGGTGTGCCAGGCCTCCCACAGCCGCAGCATGCCCATGAAGTCGGAGCCCTCGACCTGAAACTCCCGATGGGCCTGGTCCGCCGCCTGCGTGGCCTCGGCCGGGCGTTCGCGCGGGTCCTGGAGCGACAGGAAGGCGGCGATGGTCGCGGTCTCGGTCACGCAGCCGTGGTCGGCCCCGGCCAGCAGCATCGCGCCGTGGCGCGGGTCGATGGGCATGCGCGCCAGCTGGCGGCCGCGCGGGGTGATGCGGCCGCGGGCATCCACCGCGCCCAGCTCCTCCAGCAGGCGATAGCCGTCCTTGACCAGGCGCGGGTCGGGCGGGTCCACGAACGGGAACTGGCGCGGCTGGCCGAGCTTCAGCGCGGCCATCTGCAGAATCACCGAGGCGAGATTGGAGCGCTGGATCTCCGGGTCGGTGAAGGGCGGGCGCAGGTGGTAGTCGTCCTCCGCGAACAGCCGGATGCAGATGCCGGGGCCCAGCCGTCCGCAGCGCCCGGCGCGCTGGTCGCAGGCGGCCTGCGAGATCGGCTCCAGGCTCAGGCGCTGAACCCGCGAGCGCCAGGAGTAGCGCGAGACGCGGGCCAGACCCGAGTCGATCACGAAGCGGATGCCGGGGACGGTCAGCGCGGTCTCGGCGACATTGGTGGCGAGCACGATGCGCCGGCCCGAGTGCGACTGGAACACCCGCGACTGCTCGCGCGCGGACAGGCGCGCGTACAGCGCCAGGACCTCGGTGTCCGCGCGCACCTGGCCGCGCAGGGCCTTGTGGGCGTCGCGGATCTCGCGCTCGCCGGGCAGGAATACCAGGATGTCGCCGGGGCCGGCGCGCTCGCATTCGGCCACCGCCTCGCGGATGCCGTCGAACAGGTCGCGCTCGCCGCGACCGGCGTCTTCGTCCTCGTCGGCCGCGTCTTCCGGCTCGATCGGGCGGTAGCGCAGCTCCACCGGGTAGGTGCGTCCGGCCACGGTCAGGATCGGGGCGTCGTCGAAGAACGCCGACAGCCGCTCCGGGTCCAGCGTCGCGGAGGTGATGATGATGCGCAGCTCCGGGCGTTTCTTCGATAGGCGCTTGAGCACGCCCATCAGGAAGTCGATGTTCAGGCTGCGCTCGTGCGCCTCGTCGACTATCAGGGTGTCGTAGGCGCGCATGTCCGGGTCATGCGCCAGCTCGGCAAGCAGCATGCCGTCGGTCATCAGCTTGACCCAGTTGTTCGGCCCGGTCTGGTCGGAAAAGCGCACCTTGAAGCCGACGGTGGAGGTCTTCTCACCCCCCAGCGTGGTGCCCAGTTCCTCGGCGATGCGGCTGGCGACCGAGCGCGCGGCGATGCGGCGCGGCTGGGTGTGGCCGATCAGCCCGGCCTCGCCGCGCCCGGCCTCCAGGCACAGCTTGGGCAGCTGGGTGGTCTTGCCGGATCCGGTCTCGCCGCACAGCACCAGCACCGGGTGTTCGCGGATCGCGGTGACAATTCGCTCGCGCTCGGCGTGGATCGGCAGGTCGCCGGTGTATACGGGCTGCGGGCGCAGACGGGCGCGCTCTTCAGTGCTTCCTTCGGCGTGGTCCAGGCGGTCGGCCAGGGTGCGAGCCAAGCGGTCGCAGGCCTGCCCGCGCTTCTGGCGCTGGCGGGCCCGGCGCAGCAGGTCCGCGAGGTGCTTGCGTTCGGGGCCGGCGGGCAGCGCCTCGATACGGGCGGCGAGGGCGTCGAGTTCCGGTGCGGGGGCCGGTTCCACGGTCAGCCCTGGTAGCGCAGACGCAGGGCCTCGATGTTCTCGGTGCGCAGGCGCTCCAGCGCCTGGCGCACGCGGTCCTCGTCACTGAACGGGCCGAGGTACACGCGGTACCAGGTATCACCCTGGATCTCGACCTCGTGCACCTGCGGGTCGAGGCCCAGCAGGGTCAGGCGGGCCTTCATCTCGTCGGCCTGGGCGAAGCGGCGGAACGACCCGGTTTGCAGGACCACCGGCTCCCCCTCGCTGGGGGATGCGGCGGGCGGCAGGGTCGGGGCAGGGGTGTCGCGCTCGGACTCTGGTACGCGGATCTCGTCCTCGGGCAGCAGCTCGTAGTAGCGAAACCGCGGTTCGTCGTCCGACGGTACGGTGTCGCGCTCCACGGGGGCCGGGGTCGGGGCCGGAGCGGCGGTCTCGGCTCCCGGGTCGCCGAACAGCGCGCCCAGGTCCGGTGATCGGTCGGCCCCCTGCAGGTACAGCACGGCGGCAATGCCCAGCCCGATCAGCAGGCCGATCAGCATCCACACCCAGCCGGGGGTCGGTCGCGCGGCCTTGCGCGGGGCGGACTTGCGACGGGTCTTGCGGGCCTGGGCCATGGTCTACATCCGTTCCGGGGCGGTCACGCCCAGCAGGCGCAGGCCATTGTGCAGCACCTGCTTGGCCCCGGTCAGCAGGGCCAGGCGTGCGCCGATCACGGCGGCATCCTCCGCGTTCAGGAATGGCACCGCGTTGTAGTAGGCGTGAAAGCCGGCTGCCAGCTCGCGCAGGTACTGGGCGATCTGGTGCGGTTCGCAGGCCTCGGCGGCCGCCGCGATCACCTCGGGGAAGCGGTCCAGGCGATCCAGCAGGTCGTCTTCCTGCGGCTCGGTCAGGCGCTCGGACAGCCCGGTGTCGTCCAGCGCGCTGGCGGCATGGCCGCGCTCGGCCGCAGTGCGCAGCACGCTGGCGATGCGCGCGTGGGCGTACTGGATGTAGTACATCGGGTTGTCGTTGGACTGCGACTTGGCCAGGTCCAGGTCGAAGTCCAGGTGCTGGTCGCAGCGGCGCTGCACATAGAAGAAGCGCGCGGCATCCGACCCGACCTCGTCGCGCAGTTCGCGCAGGGTGACGAACTGCCCGGCGCGGGTGGACATCGGCAGGCGTTCGCCCCCGCGGTAGAGGATTGCGAACTGTACCAGTAGCACGTCCAGGCGATCGGCCTCCAGGCCCAGGGCCTGCAGGGCGGCACGCACGCGCGGGACGTAGCCATGGTGGTCGGCGCCCCAGATGTTGATCACGCGCTCGAAGCCGCGCTGGAACTTCTCGCGGTGGTAGGCGATGTCGGAGGCGAAGTAGGTGTAGTCGCCGTTTTCGCGGCGCACCACGCGGTCCTTGTCGTCGCCGTAGTCGGTGGAGCGGAACCACAGGGCCCCGTCCTTCTCGTACAGCGCGCCGTGCGCCTCGAGATCCTGCACCGCGGCATCGATCGCGCCGGAGTCGGCCAGGCTGCGCTCGGAGAACCAGCACTGATACTCGACCCCGAACTCGCGCAGGTCGTCGCGGATGTCTTCGAGGATGGCGTTCAGGCCGCAGTCGAACACCGTGCGGTACAGCTCCGGGCCCAGCAGCTCGCGGGCGCGGGCGATCACCGCGTCGATGTAGATCTCCTTGTCGCCACCGGCCGGCTCGTCCGGCGGGAGGTCGCGGGTGACGGCCTCGGTCGCGTGCACGGCCTGTTCGCCGATCTGTGCGGTCAGGGCCTCGGCGACCGGGTAGATGTAGTCACCCTGATAGCCGTTGGCCGGGAACGGGACCTGCACCCCGTGCTGTTCCAGATAGCGCAGCCAGACGCTGGCGGCGAGGATGTTCATCTGCCGCCCGGCGTCGTTTACGTAGTACTCGCGGGTGACATCGAAGCCGCAGAAATCCAGCAGGTCGGCGACGGTGGCGCCGAACGCCGCGCCGCGGCCGTGGCCGACATGCAGCGGGCCGGTGGGGTTGGCGGAGACGAACTCCACCTGCACCGGGCGACCGCCGCCCACGCTGGAGCGGCCAAAGTCGGCGCCCTGGGTGGCGATGCGGCCGAGCACCAGCGTGCGGGCATCCGCGGCCAGGCGGAAGTTGATGAAGCCGGGGCCGGCGATCTCGGTGGTGGCGAGACCGGGTACCTCGGGCATTGCGGCGCTGAGGGCCTCGGCGAGGTCACGCGGTTTGCTCTTGGCCGGGCGCGCGAGCTGCATCGCGAGGTTGCTGGCAAAGTCGCCGTGTTCGCGGTCGCGGGCGCGCGTGACCTGCACCTCGACACCGTGATCGGCGGGTACACGGCCATCGGCCACCAGGGTCTCCAGGGCGGCCGCGAGGGCCTCGGTGAGGGTGTCTTTCAAGAGGGGCTCGATCCGTCGTGTAAAAAGGGCCGCATTCTAACCCGGAAGCGGCGCACGTGCCGCCCCGGCGCCTGCCGCGGGAACGGGTCAGGCGAGCGAGACGGGGTCGATGTCGATGGCGATGCGGGTGCCGCGCGGCAGGTCGTCGGCCTGCCAGGCGTGGCGCGCCCGTGCGAGGCCCTCGTGCAGAGGGTTGCGGCGCGTGGACTGCAGCAGGATCTGTTCGCGGAAGCGGCGGTTGACGCGGTGACGCGGCGCGGGGGCCGGGCCCAGTACCCGCAGGCCCTCGGTCGCGGCGCTGCGCAGGTGGGTGGCGATACGCTCGGCATGGCGGTGGGTGGTCTCGGCATCGCCGGCCTCGACCCGGACCAGGGCCAGGTGGCCGTGGGGCGGCATCTCGGCGGCGGCGCGTTCCTCAAGCAGGGGCGCGACCATTGCCGGGTAGTCGGCGGCATCCAGGCCGCGAATCAGAGGGTGGTCGGGATGCCCGGTCTGGAGCAGCACGCGACCGCCGCCGGAACCACGCCCGGCGCGGCCGGCAGCCTGCACGATGAGCTGGAGGGTGTTTTCCGTGGCGCGCAGGTCGACGCTGAACAGGCCCTGGTCCACGTCGATCACACCGACCAGTCCGACCTGGGGGAAGTCGTGGCCCTTCGCCAGCATCTGGGTGCCGACCACGATCGCGGCATCCAGCTGGCGGATACGGTCCAGTGCCGCCTCCAGCGCGCCCTTGTGACGGATGCTGTCGCGGTCCAGGCGGATCAGGGGGGTGGTCGGGAAGTGCCGCGCCAGAGCCTGTTCCAGCCGCTGGGTGCCGAGGCCGCGCTGCGCCAGCGGCTCGCCGCATTCCGGGCAGCGCTGGGGGCGGGGTTCCTGGTGGCCGCAGAGGTGACAGACAGCGCGCGGGTTGTGCGCGTGAATGGTCAGTCGGGCATCGCAATCCGGGCACTCGGCCACCCAGCCGCAGGCGTCGCAGGCCAGTACGCGGGCGAAGCCGCGGCGGTTGAGCAGGAGAAAACACTGGTGGCCGGCCGCCAGGGTCTGTTGCATGGCGTCGAGCAGCGGGGCGGTCAGGCCCTCGTCCGGGAGGTGTACGCGCGTGTCCACGGTCTCGACGGCGGGCGGCCGGCTTCCGTCCGGGCGTGTGGTCAGCCGGGCGTGGGCGTAGCGGCCCGTGGTGGCCGCGTGCAGGCTCTCCAGGGTCGGGGTGGCGGAGCCCAGGACCACGGGGGCCTGCTCCAGCTGGCCGCGCTTGATCGCCAGGTCGCGGGCGTTGTAGCGGAACCCGTCCTGCTGCTTGAAGGCGCTGTCGTGTTCCTCGTCGACGATGATCAGGCCGAGGTCGGGCAGCGGGGTGAAGAGGGCCGAGCGGGTGCCGACGACGATGCGGCGCTGACCCTGGCGGGCGGCCTCCCAGGCGCGCAGGCGTTCGCCCTCGGCCAGGCCGGAGTGGAGCAGGGCGACCTGCCCGGGAAACCGTTGCTGGATGCGCGTGCTCAATTGCGGGGTCAGGGCGATCTCGGGGATGAGGAACAGCACGGCGCGCCCGCCTGCCAGCACGCGGTCGGCCATCTGCAGGTAGACCTCGGTCTTGCCGCTCCCGGTCACGCCCTCCAGCAGCAGCGGTGCGCCGGTCCCGGGTGTCAGGGCCTCCACGGCCGCGCGCTGGTCGGGGGTCAGATCGTGGTCGCTGGTGGTCGGCGGTGGCGGCTGTTTCGGGTCGGGTGTGATCGCCTCCAGCCAGCCACGCCCCTCGTAGTCGCGCAGTTCGCGCGGGGCCAGCTGCAGGCCGGTCGCGGCGGCCAGGGTGGCGCGATCCAGGGCCGTGGCCGCGTGTCCCGGCTCCAGGGCGCGGAGGACCGCCTGCTGGCGCCGACCGCGCGCGAGGCCGTCGGCCAAGGCGCGGGTGCCCTCGGGGGTGATCCGCCACAGGGTTTCGGGGGTGAGGGCCGGCAACGGGTCGCCGTGGCGCAGGGCCGGTGGAAGTGCCCCCAGCAGGGCCTCGCCCAGCGGGTGATGGTAGTAGCGGGCCCCGAATCGCAGGAGCTCCAGCAGGCGGGGCGAGAGGAGCGGTTCGCTCTCCGGGGCCTCGTTCACCGCCCGCAGGCGTGCGGGCGGCACGTCACTGGTGGTCGCCAGATCGACCACCAGCCCGACCGTGGAGCCGCGGCCGAAGGGCACGCGAACCCGCTGTCCGGGCGTGAGCGACAGGCCTTCGGGGATGCGGTAGTCAAACAGCCGATCCAGGGGGCGATCCAGCGCGATGCGGGCGATTCGGGGCGCGACGGGCATGGGTCCAGTTTACTGCGTCGGGGCCCGGGAAGGGGGAGTCGGTTGTCTCAGGGTGGGTCGGGTTGTTATCCACAAAAGCTGTGGATAACTCTGTGGGTGAAACGGGGGGAAGGGCCCTAAATGCTTGTTACTGCTGGGGGCGTCTTGGATTGGCCAAAAATCGACCAGAAGCCAAAAGAATCGAATAAACAGATAGTTACGGGGTTTATGTGAAACGGAGTGCGCGCTCTGTGCGCTAAGCGGCCGTTGGTTTCATCGCTTGTGGGTAGTCTGTACAGGGTGTGTACAATTGTGACGCCGTCCCGGGTGTTCATCGGGCCTTGAGGAAACAGTGATTCATGCGCACGCAAAAGCGACTCGAGCGCCAGTGTGTACATTGAGCAGTGTTTCCCGAGCCAACAAAAAACCCGGCACCGCGAGGCGGTTGGCCGGGTTTCGGTGGCGGGACCCGTATCCGGATCTCGCATTTGGGGCGGGCTACTAGCCGAGGGCCTTGACCGATGCCACGAGCTCGGCGGCCACCTTCTGGCCGTCGCCGTAGAGCATCTGGTTGTTGTCGGCGTAGAACAGGTGGTTCTCGATGCCCGAGAAACCGGAACCCTTGCCGCGCTTCACGCAGATGACGTTGTGGGCCTGGTCGGCGTTCAGGATCGGCATGCCGTAGATCGGCGATTCCGGGTTGGTCCGGGCCACCGGGTTCACGACGTCGTTCGCGCCGATCACCATCGCGACATCCGCGGTCTTGAACTCCTCGTTGATCTCGTCGAGGTCGAAGATGATGTCGTAGGGCACGCCGGCCTCGGCCAGCAGCACGTTCATGTGCCCGGGCATGCGGCCCGCGACCGGGTGGATCGCGAACTTCACGTCCACGCCGCGCTTCTGCAGCAGCTGGGTGAATTCCCAGATCTTGTGCTGCGCCTGCGCGACGGCCATGCCGTAGCCCGGCACGATGATGACCTTCTCGGCGTAGGCCATCATGATCCCGGCATCGTTGGCCTGGATCTCCTTCATCGTGCCTTCGATCTCTTCCTCGGCGCCGCCGGCGGAGCCGCCGAACTGGCTGAAGAGGATGTTCTTGATTGGGCGGTTCATCGCCTTGGCCATCAGCTGCGTGAGCAGCGTACCGGCCGCGCCGACCACGATACCGGCGATCATCAGCGCCGGATTGTCCAGCACGATCCCCTTCAGGCCGACCGCCAGGCCGGTCAGGGCGTTGTACAGCGAGATGACCACGGGCATGTCGGCGCCGCCGATCGGCAGCGTCATCAGGATGCCGAAGGCCAGCGCCAGGACGAAGAACAGCAGCAGCGTCACCGAACCGATCTCGCCGCCGCCGGTGGCCATCATGAAGCCGAGGATTACGGTGATGGCGAAGATCGCGATGTTCACGACCTGCTGGCCCGCGAAGGTGAAGGTCTTCTTCATCAGACCCTGCAGCTTGGCGTAGGCCACCAGCGAGCCGGAGAAGGCCACCGAGCCGATCAGCGAGCCGGTCACGGCGATCGCCAGGCCGGTGTTGCTGACCGTTTCCGGGGTCGCCTGCAGCAGGTAGATCGCACCGATACCGGCCGCGGCGCCGCCGCCCATGCCGTTGTACAGCGCGATCATCTGCGGCATGTCGGTCATCGCGACCTTCTTGCCGCTCCACCAGGCCAGCGCACCACCAATGGCGATACCCAGGATGATCAGGGTGTAGTTCACGCCACCGGAGATCTCCGGATGCACGAAGGTCACGAGCGTGGCGATCACCATGCCCACGCCGGCCCAGATGATGCCCGGCCGCGCGGTGGTCGGCGAGGACATCTGCTTGAGGCCGACGATGAACAGTACCGCCGCCGCAAAATAGGCGAGGTTGATGATCATGCTCATGCGTTATCTCCCTTCTTGTCGTCCTTCTTGCTGGTCTTGAACATCTCCAGCATGCGTTCGGTGACGACGTAGCCACCCACGGCGTTGCCCGCGGCCAGGATCACGGCGACAAAGCCGATGGCCTGTTCCAGCGGGGTCGTGGCATGGCCCAGCGCGACCATGGTCCCGACCAGCACGATGCCGTGGACGAAGTTGGAACCGGACATCAGCGGGGTGTGCAGGATGACCGGCACCTTGGAGATGATCTCGTAGCCGGTGAAGGCCGCGAGCATGAAGATGTACAGCGCGATAAAGCCTTCGATGATCATGAGTTCGCTCCCTTCAGGGCCTCGCGGGTGGCCTCGTGCACGATCTCGCCGTCGCGGGTCAGCACGCTCTTGGCGATGACCTCGTCATCCCAGTCCGGCTGGAACTCGCCGCCCTCGGCGATCATCGGCGTGAGGAAATTGAGCAGGTTCTTTGCATACATCTCGGAGGCATGCAGCGGCACCTGCGAGGGCACGTTCAGCGGCGCGTGGATCACCACGCCCTTGTGCTTGCTGGTCTTGCCCGGCTTGGACAGTTCGCAGTTGCCACCACCCTCGGCCGCCAGGTCGATGATGACCGCGCCGGGCTTCATGCCCTCGACCATGTCCTTCGGGACCAGTTTCGGCGCGTCGCGGCCCGGGATCGCGGCGGTGGTGATCAGCACGTCGGCCTTGGAGATGAACTCGCCCAGGGCATCCTGCTGTTGTTTCTTCTCTTCCGCGGTCAGTTCGCGGGCGTAGCCGCCTTCACCCTCGGCGGAGACGCCCAGATCGAGGAACTTCGCACCCAGCGACTCGACCTGCTCCTTGGTGGCGGAGCGCACGTCATAGGCCTCGACCATCGCGCCCAGGCGCTTGGCCGTGGCGATCGCCTGCAGCCCGGCCACGCCGGCGCCGATCACGATGACTTTGGCCGGGCGGATGGTGCCGGCCGCGGTGGTCAGCATCGGGAAGAAGCGGCAGGACAGATCCGAGCCCATGATCGCGCCCTTGTAGCCGACCACGGCCGCCTGCGACGACAGCACGTCCATGCTCTGGGCGCGCGAGATGCGCGGGATCAGCTCCATCGCGAAGCTCAGGATCTTGCGCTCCTGCATCGCCTTGACCACGTCCGGATTGCGGTGGGCATGGAACAGGCTGACGACGGTGGAGCCCTCCGGCAGCTGGTTGACCTCTTCCACCGTCGGTGGGGCCACGCGGACCATCAGGTCCGACTGGCCGTAGGCCGTCTCGGTATCGACCACGGTGGCCTTCTCGTAGGCCGTGTCCGGGAAATGGGCATTGGAGCCGGCACCCTTCTCCAGCTGCACGGTGACGCCCAGATCGCTGAACTTGGCCGCCACCGTCGGATCCAGGGCCACGCGACGTTCGCCGCTGGCGGACTCCTTGGGAACGGATAATTTGATTGCCATGCGCTCTCTCCCCGGGCCAAACGTCCCGGTACTCCCCTGGGACGATCAGCCGCGCTCGCGGGTGGTGAAATCGGATGCGGCACGCCTGAAGCGGGCATGCCGCACAAAAAACGACCCGCGAGTGTAGCGGAATCGCCCCCGTGCTTAAACCGTGTCCTGCGCTTGCAGGGTCTTGTTCCGGGTCGCGGAGCGTACGATACCTCGGGTCATGGCGTTGTAATTGCTTTGTTCTCGAAGGCTGTTTATTGTTTTTCCGGTCAGTGTTGCGCTGAGGGAGACGCGGGCGTGCGATTCAATCAGCGTCTCCCAAAGGGGGCATGGATTTGTTCACTCGACCCCGCGTGAGCAAATCCGTGTTTCCTTGAGACGGGACGGGTCATGTTGCCGAACGAGCATCAGGTCCTGCGCACGGACGCCGCGGGCATGCCGCTGGAGTGGATCGGCCTGGAGCAGGCCGTGCGCCTCTACTACACCGAGCAGGTGGCCTACACCTGTGGCAGCCCGCTTTATCGCATGCGCGGCGGCATCAACGCCCGCACCGGGCTGCAGTCGCGGGTCGAGGTCAACTCGATCGTCGCGACCCATGGCACCCGCCAGTCCCGTTTCAACAACTACATCCCTCCGCTCAACAACACCACCCTGTTCCGCCGCGATGCCCATCTTTGTCTGTACTGCGGCCAGCATTTCTACGAACGCGACCTGTCGCGCGACCATGTGACCCCCATCAGCCAGAACGGCGAGGACACGTGGACCAACGTGGTCACCGCCTGCAAGCGCTGCAACAACCACAAGGCCGGGTTCACGCCGGAAGAGGCCGGGATGCAACTGCTGGCCATCCCGTTCACGCCAACCCACGCGGAGTACATCTTTCTCAAGGGCAAGCGCGTGCTGGCCGACCAGATGGAATTCCTGCAGGCGCACTTCCCGCGCACCAGCCCCCTGCGCGGCCGTCTGGGCTGAACCGGCGCTGGCTGCCCCCGGGTCGCCGGCGCGCTATCCTTGACCGCTGAACCAAATGGCGCTGCGCCACTCCGACAGGGAGTCAGCGTCCCCTCATGTCGGCAAGGAGCACCATGAAGTATTTCGGAGAAGCGGATTATCGTCACGGCCAGGCGCGCGACGTCGGCGTATTGCTGACCAACCTCGGCACGCCGGACGAACCCACCGCGCCCGCCCTGCGCCGCTACCTGAAGGAGTTTCTCTGGGATCCGCGCGTGGTCGAGGTTCCGCGCCCGATCTGGTGGCTGATCCTTAACGGCGTCATCCTCAACATCCGTCCGAAGCGCTCGGCCGCCAAGTACGCCACCGTGTGGACCGACGAAGGTTCGCCGCTGCTGGCGATCTCGAAGCGCCAGGCCGAGGGTGTGCGCCGCCGCCTGGCCGAGCAGGCAGGGGAGGAGATCCCGGTTGCGCTGGGCATGCGCTATGGCAACCCGTCGATCGCCGCGGGGCTGGACGAGCTGCGCCGCCAAGGTGTGCGCCGCGTGGTCGTGCTGCCGCTGTACCCGCAGTACTCGGCCAGCACCAGCGGCTCCACCTTCGATGCCGTCGCCGATGTGCTCAAGGGCTGGCGCTGGGTGCCGGACCTGCAGTTCATCGCCGCCTACGACGCCCAGCCCGGCTACATCGAGGCCCTGGCCAGCAGTGTGCGCGAGCACTGGCAGGAGCACGGCCAGGCCGACCGCCTGGTGATGTCCTTCCACGGCATCCCCAAGCGCTACCTGCTGCAGGGCGACCCCTACCACTGCCTGTGCCATGCCACCGGGCACAAGCTGGCGCAGGCGCTGGGGCTGAATGACGACCAGTGGCAGGTCACCTTCCAGTCGCGCTTCGGGCGCGAGGAGTGGCTGCAGCCCTACACCGACAAGACCATGGAGGCCCTGCCGGGGCAGGGCGTGCGCTCGGTGGACGTAATCTGCCCCGGCTTCTCCGCCGACTGCCTGGAGACGATCGAGGAGATCGGCGACGAGAATCGCGAGATCTTCCAGGAGGCCGGTGGCGAACGCTTCCACTACATCCCGGCCCTCAACGACCGCGCCGACCACCTCGACTTCCTGGCCGGGCTGCTGCACCAGCATCTGGCGCCGTGGCTCAACGATCCGGACAATGCCCCCGAGGCGCGTGCCGCGGCTCGCGAGCGCGCGCTCGCGCTGGGCGCCAAACAGTAACGTGGCGAAGGCCGGGGCGATGGACGGACCCGTGATGGCTGAACGGGAGCCGGGCGAGATCGAGATCGGCGCCGTGATCATTGGCGACGAACTCCTCAGCGGCAAGCGCCGGGACCGGCACCAGGCGCACCTGACCGAGGCGCTCGCCGAGAAGGGCCTGGAGCTATCATGGATTCGGATCGTGGGTGACAACGCTCGCCTGTTGGTGCAGACGTTCCGCGAAACCCTGGCAAGCGGAGCCGAGGTGTTCAGCTTTGGCGGTATCGGAGCGACCCCGGATGATCGCACCCGCGCCTGCCTGGCCGAGGCGCTGGGTCGCCCGCTCCAGCGCCATCCGGAATTTGTCGATCTGCTGGAACGCCGCTTCGGTGACGAGGCCTATCCGCATCGTATCCGCATGGCCGAATTGCCCGAAGGCGCCAGCCTGATCCCGAACCCGATCAACGGTGTGCCCGGGTTTCGCTGCGAACGGCATTATTGTGTACCCGGATTTCCTGCCATGGCCGAGCCCATGGCGCGCTGGGTGCTGGACCAACGCTTCCCCCAGCGCAACGCGGAAGCAGGTTCAGTGGAAGAGAGCCTGATCCTGCAAAACACCACCGAGAGCTCGCTGGTGCCGGTGCTTGAGGCAATAGAGGCCGCATTCCCGGACCTGCGTATTTCCTGCCTGCCGCGCATGGATCGCGACGCGCCGCGGGTCGAATTGGGCGTACGCGGTCCCCGCGCCCGCGTCACCGAAGCCCATGCACGGCTACGCCAGACTTTGATCGAAGCGGGCTTCTTGGCCCACTGAGTCCTGGAGAGGTGCGCGATTCAATTCGCGTTTCCCCGATGGTCGGCGGGCTGCCGACCCTTGCCGCACTTGTCATCATGCACCTCGTATTTTCGGATTTGAGCGCCCCGTCGTGGGGCGCGTTCGCCCTTACGTGATGCACGGGGTCCGTGTCGCCGCCTGGTTCCCTTTCCCTCTGAACCAATAAGCCCTCTTCGAAACAGCATCTTAACCCCCTTTCTCGATGCCCCCGGGGCATTGGCATGGATGCTGCAAACACTTCCAGGCGTAAGAACACGTCAGAACAAGTTGAGTCGTGGCGTTACCGATCAATCCATTGGGCAAGACCTGATGGCCTCGAGGGAAGGGGTTTCAAATGACGAACAAGACTGTGCCGGTAGCAGACGAGACGGTGGAGAGTGCTCCTTCCGCGCCCGACAACCCGACGTCGACGGCCCCGGCAGCAGATACCGCGCCTTCGTCACAGGAAGCGCCTCGAGCGGGTGCGTCCTTGTCTGGTGGAGCGGGTGACGCTTCTATCGGCGAACGCCTGAAGGCATTAAGCGCTACCTGGTGGGCACGCTACAGCGTCCGGATGATCTCGGTGGTGGTGCTGATCGGTCTCTGGCATCTGGCCTCCGTCAATGACTTCCGACTGCTCCTCAACTTCGAAAATGTACCTCGGCCCGGGGTTGTAGGCGCGGTGCTGCTGGATCTGTTGTCGTCCGATACTTTCTATCGGCATATCGGTGCCAGCGTCGAGCGCGTCGCCATCGCCTTTGGGTTAGCCACCGTCTTGGGTGTCGCCCTTGGTGTATTCATGGGCCGCAATCGTTTTGTGGAGGATGTCTTCTCTCCCTACGTGGAGATCTTCCGGCCCATCCCGGCGGTGGCCTGGATCCCGCTGGCGATCCTGATGCTCCCTACAGAACAGAGCAGCATTATTTTCATTACCTTTCTCGGGGCCTTTTTCCCGATCGTGCTGAACACCATGCACGGGGTTGATCAGACACCCAAGGACCTCGTGCGGGCCGCCCGCGCTCTGGGCGCTTCCAGTACCTCGATTCTGATTCATGTCGTCCTGCCGGCGGCGCTGCCCAGCATCGTGGCGGGCATGGCCATTGGTATGGGCATCGCATGGTTCTCGCTGCTGGCAGGCGAGATCATCAGTGGCCAGTACGGGATCGGCTACTTCACCTGGAGTTCCTACTCATTGATTCAGTACCCGCAGATCATTGTCGGGATGGTAACGATCGGCCTCCTGGGGACCCTGTCCACGCTGTTGGTGCGCTATGGCGCCCGGCCGTTCCTGCGCTGGCAGCGTTAGACCAGCCGCACCTCTTTCGGATCATGCTAAGCAACGGGATAGCACAATGAGAATTGGAAATTTCTGGGCCTTTGGCGAAGGGCCCTCACGCAAGAAACCCGCACCGGGTGGGGCGCTGGCGGGTCGTGCCGAGGCAGGCCGAGTGCAGATCTCCGATGTGTCCATCGAGTTCAACACCAATGGCCGCCGTAACCTGGCGGTGGATGGAGCGAATCTGGAGATTGAGCCGGGCGAATTCATCTGTCTGCTGGGGCCTTCGGGTTGCGGCAAGTCGACCTTGATGAATGCGGTGGCCGGCTTCGTCGCGCCCACGGCGGGGCGTGTTGAGGTGGATGGCAAGCACGTGCGCGGGCCGGGGCCGGAGCGCGGCATGGTCTTCCAGCAGCACTCGCTGTTCCCCTGGAAGAGCGTGCGCAAGAACGTCGCCTTTGGCCCCCGCATGGCCGGTCACTCGAGGACCGAGTCCGACAGTATCGCGCGCACCTTCCTCGGGATGGTGGGGCTTTCGGCTTACGGCAACCACTTTCCGGCGCAATTGTCCGGGGGGATGCAGCAGCGGGTCGGCATCGCGCGCGCCTTGGCCAATTACCCTGACGTATTGCTGATGGACGAGCCGTTTGGGGCGCTCGATGCCCAGACCCGCTCGATGATGCAGCAAAACCTGGTGGATCTGCGCCAGGAGTTCCACACCACCATCGTGTTCGTCACACATGACATCGAGGAGGCTGTGTTCCTGGCGGACCGGATCATCGTGATGAGCGCGAGTCCGGGCCGGTTGATCAAGGATATCCGCGTCGACATCCCGCACCCGCGCACCCACGAGGTAGTGACCGAGCCCCGATTCGTCGAGCTGAAGAAGCAGTGTCTGGACCTGATTCGGGCCGAGACGACTCGGGCATTCGAGCAGCAGGGGCGGTCGGTCTAGAGCCGAAGAGCTACTGGATCCTCTTACACCTCATAACTTGTTATGATAGGCTAGTACATATGATCGATACGCCCCGCCAAGCAGGGCTTGCAAGCACGGGACTCCCGCGTCCCGTGAGCCGGTCTGGCGGATCCGGGTCGCTCTACGGCTGGGTCCGCGACAGTCTGCGTCGCGAGATTCTCCAGGGAGTGCGCGCGCCAAACGAACGACTGGCCACCGAGAAGGAGCTGATCGAGGCCTTTGGGGTCAGCCGGATCACCGTGCGCAGGGCGCTTCGCGAGTTGCGCGCAGAAGGTCTGGTGGTAACCGCGCAGGGGCGCGGAATATTTGTCGCCCGCCCGCGGGTGAGCCAGGAGCTGCGGCGCATGGAGGCCTTTGGCGAGACGGTGACCCGTCAGATCGGTGAGGCCGATGTGCGCCTGCTTTCCATGCAGGAAATGACGCCGCCATCGCGGGTGACGCGCGAACTGGGGCTAGCGCCCGAGGACTCGGTCACCCGCATTCGCCAGGTGCAGTGCTTGCGGTCGGAGCCGGTCATGGTCAGTGAGAGCTTTCTGCCGCTGGCCATTGGGCGGCGCATATTCAGCCGCGATCTCACGGTGGACACCTTGTCCGTACTCAAAAATCGCCTGGGCCTCAGGGTGCGGAGTGCCCGTATCGAAATCGAGGCCTGTCACCCGGAGCCAGGGGTACAGGAAGCACTGGCGCTTCCGGTGGAGGCCCCGGTCCTGAAACTCATCCGTGTCTTTCTCGACCGCAGCGGTCGTGCCTTTGACGTGGAGTGTCTGTCGTTCCGCGAAGACACCTTCAACTGCAAGTTCCGTACGGATCCCAATGAGGAGTACCTATGAAAGTCAGCGAAATCGAAACAGTCGAGATGGATGTCCTGGTGATCGGCGGCGGGACCGGCGGTCCTCTGGCGGCCGTCACCGTCAAGGAAGAGAACCCCGAGCTGGATGTCATGTTGCTGGAAAAGGCCAACGTGAAACGTTCCGGCGCGATTTCCATGGGGATGGACGGCCTGAACAACGCCATCATCCCGGGTCGGGCCACGCCCGAGCAGTATGTAAAGGAGATCACCACGGCGAATGATGGCATCGTCCATCAGAAGGCGGTCCTGGCCTATGCCGATCGTTCCTACGACATGATCCAGAAGCTGGACTCCTGGGGTGTGCACTTTCAGAAGGACGAGACCGGCGATTACGACGTGAAGAAGGTCCATCACATGGGTAGCTACGTGCTGCCCATGCCCGAGGGGCACAACGTCAAGAAGATCCTGTACCGGCGCCTGCGCCGTAACCGGGTGAAGGTGGAAAACCGTTACCAGGCCACCCGCCTGCTGAAGGATCGCGACGGCAAGATCGCCGGCGCCTTTGCGGTGAACACCCGGACCTCCGAGCCCATGCTGATCCGTGCCAAGGCCGTAATCATGGCAACGGGTGCGGCCGGGCGTCTTGGCCTTCCCACCTCCGGCTATTTGTACGGCACCTACGAGAACCCGACCAATGCGGGCGAGGGGCACGCGATGGCCTATCACGCCGGCGCCGACCTGGCGAACCTGGAGTGTTACCAGATCAACCCGTTGCTGAAGGACTACAACGGTCCGGCCTGTGCGTACGTGACCGGCCCGTTGGGCGGCTACACCGCGAATGCCCAGGGCGAGCGTTTCATCGAGTGCGACTACTGGTCGGGCCAGATGATGCTGGAGTTCTACCGCGAGCTGGAAGGGGGCAAGGGCCCGGTCTACCTGAAGGTGGATCACCTCGCCGAGGAGACCATCCAGGAGATCGAGACGGTCCTGCATACCAACGAACGCCCGTCGCGCGAACGCTTCCATGCCGGGCGTGGTACCAACTATCGCGAGCACATGCTGGAGATGCACATCTCCGAGGTCGGTTTCTGCAGCGGCCACTCGGCTTCCGGGGTGTGGATCAACGAACACGGCGAGACCACCGTGCCGGGCCTGTATGCGGCCGGAGACATGGGCTCGGTGCCGCATAGTTACATGCTCGGTGCATTCGTATACGGCCAGATCTGCGGCGAGAGCGCGACGCGTTACGTCAGTGACTGGACTGACGCACCACTGGACGAGTCGCTGATTGCCGCAGAACTCGAACGCGTGATGGCACCGCTGAATGCGGAGGACGGCATTCCGCCGGAGCAGATGGAATACAAGGTGCGCCGCCTGGTGAACGACTACCTGCAGCCGCCCAAAGTGACCAAGAAAATGGAGATCGGACTCAGCCGCATCCTGCAGGTGCGCGAGGACCTGGCCAGGCTCCACGCCCGGGATCCCCACGAACTGCTGCGGGCCCTCGAGGTGCATGCGATTGTCGACTGCGCCGAGATGGCGGCGCGCGCCTCCATGGCACGCAAGGAGTCCCGGTGGGGGTTGTACCACTACTCCATCGACCACCCCGAGCGCGACGACGAGAACTGGTTCTGTCACAGCCGCCTGTACAAGGGCGAGGACGGAACCATGTGCACCGGTACGCGCCCGGTGGACCCCTACATCATCCCGCTGGATGACGACGAGCTGTCGGCCTATCAGTCCATGCGGATCGAAAACACCGACGAAGTCGCCGCCGAATAAAGGGGAAGTGACATGCCTGTAGCGAACCACAAGACGACTGTCCCGGTGGTCGTCGATGAAGAAAAGTGCATCGCCGACAAGGGGTGCCGGGTCTGCATCGACGTCTGCCCGCTGGATGTCCTGCTGATCGACGAAGTCACGGGCAAGGCCCATATGCATTACGACGAATGCTGGTACTGCATGCCGTGCGAGAAGGACTGTCCGACCGACGCGGTCACCGTGAATATCCCGTACCTGCTGAGCTGAAGGTGAACCCGATGAGCCAATACAACGACCCCGAACTGCAGGACATTGCAGACAAGCTGGCCTCCAACGATGTGGAAATGCGCCGAGTGGGGGTGCTTGCCCTGGTGGACAGTGCCGAACCTGAAGCCGCTGATCTGCTGACAATGGCCCTGAAGGACCCCGACCCTTCGGTCCGCCGCGAGGCGGCCAAGGTGGTCGACGAGTTCGAATCCGCCGACATTGCGGATGCCTTGCTGGCAGCCCTCAGCGACAGCGACGAAGCGGTCCGCAATGCTGCAGCACACGCCCTGGCGGACCTGAAGGATACCGATGCGGCGCAGCCGTTACTCGGTGCGCTGAAAGGCAGCGACGATCCATTTGTCATCGTCGGGGTGCTGGGGGCCCTCAAGCCTATGCGGCTTGCCGAGAGCTGCGAACCGGCTCTGGCCTTGCTTCAGCATGCGGATGCCGCCGTGCGTCGTGAGGCGGTATCCGTCCTCGGATGGCTGCGTTCCCCGGCGAATCTTCCGGTCCTGATCGAGCGGGCGCGCGAAGACGCCGACCCGGACGTGCGGCGGGTGGCCGTGAGCGCCCTGTCGTACGGCGATCCGGACTCGATTGGCGATGCCCTGCTGGCCGGGTTGCAGGACGAGAATTGGCAGGTCCGAGCCGAAGCGGCCTCCATGATTGGCAAGCTGCGACTGCGGTTGGCCCTGCAGAGTCTGATCGAAGGCACGCGCGATTCCTTCTGGCAGGTACGTGAGAAGGCCGTTGAGGCCCTGGGCACTTTGGGTGACCCGAAGGCTGTGGAGGCAGTGGGCGTGTGCACCGACGACCCGGTGTCGAACCTGCGCAAGGCCGCGGTTGGCGCCCTGGGCGAGATTGGGGATGCCAAGGCGCAGGCGTACGTGGAAAGCGCGATGGACGACCCGGATCCCGATGTCCGCAAGACCGCCCTTTGGGCCCAGTCGAAGCTGCGCGTGGCGAGCTGATTCGCCGCGTGCTTCACCGAGAGCGACACGTCGCCATACGGAGGCAACCGTGACTTACGTAGTGAACGAGAACTGTATCCGGTGCAAGTACACCGATTGCGTCGAAGTGTGTCCGGCGGACTGCTTCCACGAGGGCCCCAACATGCTGGTGATTGACCCGGTGGAGTGCATCGACTGTGACCTGTGTGTGCCGGAATGTCCGCCCGAGGCGATCCAGCCGGAAGGTGAGTTGGCCGAGGATCAGAAACATCTCCTCGACTTGAATGCCGAGCTGGCGGCTATCTGGCCGCTAATAACGTCGGCAAAGGACCCGCTGCCCGACGCGGAAGAGTGGATCGAACGTTCGGGCAAGCTGGCCGAGCTGGAGCGCTGATTCGTTATGTCTCGCCTTGTCATTACAAGCTGGGTAACGCGTGGCGCCTTTCTCGGGGCTTGGCTGGCCGGCGTGGCCTCCATGCTGGGTGCGCGTCCGGTGGACGACCCGGATAACCCCCTGTTGTGGCCGCCGGTCACCACCCTGGTGATCGAGGAAACTGTGCTCGCCGAACTGGCTCGCACCTGTCCCGTGGAGGGCGGCCCGCTGGCCGCCGGAGGGCGCGCGTAATGAGCATGCAACCGCCGAAGGAGATCCGCCTGCAGGGGCAGGCCGGCGAGGTTCAGTTTTGCTGGCCGACCGGCGAGGTTACCTGCAAGCGTTTCGAGGCATTGCGGCTGGCGTGTCGCTGCGCCCATTGCACTCTGGCCCGGCGTCGGGACGAACCGGTGACAGACGCCACTCAAGTGGAAGTGGTCGACATCGTTCCGTTCGGGGTCAGCGGGGTGCGCTTTGTGTTCTCCGATGGTCACGAGCAGGGCATCTATCCGTGGCGCTATCTGTGGGAGATCAGCGCGAGGGCCCCGGCCCATTCAACCAATGATGGCAACACAACCCGACTCGAATCTGGGAGGTAGACCCCATGGCAGCCTGTGACCCACAAGAAGTGCTGAGCGTGCACCACTGGAATGACACGTTGTTCAGCTTCAAGACCACGCGCGACCCGGGCCTGCGCTTCGAGAACGGTCATTTCGTGATGATCGGTCTCGAGGTGGAGGGCAAGCCCCTACTGCGGGCCTACAGCATCGTGAGCCCGAACCACGAGGAATACCTCGAGTTCCTGAGCATCAAGGTTCCGGACGGCCCGTTGACCTCGCGCCTGCAGCACATCAACGAGGGTGATCAGCTCCTGGTAAGCCGCAAGGCGACTGGCACGCTGGTGATCCACGATCTGCTGCCGGGCAAGAACCTGTATCTGTTCGGCACGGGCACCGGCCTCGCACCCTACATGAGCATTATCCGCGACCCGGAAACCTACGAGCGATTCGAGAAGGTGATCCTGGTCCACGGCGTGCGCTACAAAAGCGAGCTGGCCTACCAGGAATATCTGACCGAGGAGCTCCCGAACCACGAATACCTCGGCGAGCTCGCGCAGGAGCAGTTGCTCTACTACCCGACGGTCACGCGCGAGGACTTCGTTCACCAGGGCCGCATCACGGACCTGATCGAGAACGGCAAGATGGCTGAAGACCTCGGTCTGCCGCAGCTCGACCCGGAACAGGACCGCGCCATGATCTGTGGCAGCCCGGCGATGCTCGAGGACCTGTCGAACCTGCTGGATCAGATGGGCTTCACCGCCTCGCCCAAGACGGGCGTGCCGGGTGAGTACGTGATCGAGCGGGCCTTTGTCGAGCAGTAGTCCGGCGGCGCCGACTGAGCGGGAGACAACCATGGAACGCGAGCAGATCGAGATGGATGTGGTCATCGTCGGTGCGGGGCCTGCGGGCCTCGCGGCCGCGATTCGGCTGCGCCAGTTGGCGCAGGACCAGGGCCGGGACGATCTCTCGGTCTGCGTACTGGAAAAGGGGCCCGAGGTCGGGGCACATATCCTTTCCGGTGCGGTGATCGATCCGCGCTCGCTCGACGAATTGATCCCCGACTGGCGCGATCTCGGAGCGCCGTTGAAAACGTCCGCCGTGGATGATCACTTCCTGTTGCTGCGCGAGCATGGAAGCCTGCGGCTGCCCACTCCCGGCGCACTGCGTAACGAGGGCAATTATGTGGGTTCGCTGGGCAACCTGTGCCGCTGGCTGGGCGAGCAGGCGGAGGCACTGGGGGTGGACATCTACCCGGGCTTCGCGGCGGCCGAGGTGCTGTACGACGAACAGGGTTCCGTGCGCGGTGTGGCCACCGCGGACACCGGCTTGCAGCCGGACGGTACGCCCGGCCCGCAGCACGAGCCCGGTGTGGAGATCGTGGCCGGGCGAACCCTGCTGGCGGAGGGCTGCCGTGGATCGTTGAGCCAGCAGGTGATTGCCGCCTACGAACTGGATCGAGATGCCGATCCGCAGACCTACGGCATTGGCATCAAGGAGGTCTGGGAAGTAGATGAATCCGTCCACCGCCCGGGCACCGTGGTGCATACCGTCGGCTGGCCCCTGGACGCCCGAACCTACGGCGGCGGCTTCCTGTACCACTTCGACGCGCGCCGCGTGTCCGTGGGGTTCGTGGTCGGGCTCGATTACGCCAACCCGAACCTCTCGCCTTACCAGGAGATGCAGCGGTTCAAGACCCACCCGGAGATTCGCCGCCATCTCGAGGGTGGTCGCCGCCTGTCCTATGGTGCGCGGGCCCTGGTCGAAGGAGGGGTGCAGTCCTGCCCCAAGCTGGAATTCCCGGGCGGGATGCTGGTGGGAGATGCCGCGGGCCTGCTGAACGTGGCGCGCATCAAGGGCACCCACACCGCCATGAAGTCCGGGATGCTGGCGGCGGAGACGGTGTTCGAGCATTGGGCGAACGCATCCGAGCCGGCGGCGGCTACAGGCGTGGACCGGGCGTTGGCGGATTCCTGGGTCTGGTCCGAGCTTCGGCGCGCGCGCAATATCCGCCCCGCCTTCGCCCGCTGGGGATTGTGGGGCGGGCTGGCGTATGCCGCCGCAGACACCTATTTGTTCGGTGGCCGCGCGCCGTGGACGTTCTCCCAGCACGCGGATCACGAGCAGCTACAGCGCCAGTCGGAGGCCTCGCCCATCGAGTATCCGGCGCCGGACGGGGAGCTCACGTTCCCGCTGTTGTCGTCGGTGCATCTGTCGAACACCAATCACGACGAGCACCAGCCCTGCCATCTGCGGCTGCGTGATCCCGATGTCCCCATCCAGGTGAACCTGGCCGAATTCGGGGCGCCGGAGGCACGCTACTGCCCGGCCGGGGTGTACGAGATTGTCGATGGCGACCAGGGGCCGCGCCTGCAGATCAACGCAGCCAACTGCGTGCACTGCAAGACCTGTGACATCAAGGACCCTACCCAGAATATCCAGTGGCAGGTACCGCAAGGCGGCGAGGGCCCGATCTATTCGGGCATGTAGGCCGCATCGAGGCCGATTGCCGGGCCGCAAAGTCAACGGGAGTGAATGCGATGAAAGTACTGGTCGGCGTAAAACGCGTGATCGATTACAACGTGAACATCCGCGTGAAGTCGGATGGTAGCGGTGTCGAGACGGAAAACGTCCGGATGTCCGCCAATCCCTTCGACGAGATTGCGCTGGAGGAGGCCGTACGCCTGAAAGAGGCTGGCATCTGCAGCGAATTGCTGGCGGTGACGGTGGGTGACGAGGCCAGTCAGGAGGTTCTGCGCAGCGCCCTGGCAATGGGCGCGGACCGCGCGATCCGGATCGATGTGCCGGAATCGCCGCAGCCCCTGAACGTGGCCGCGTTACTGGCCGCGGTCGCGCGCGAGGAAGCCGTCGACCTGGTGCTTCTTGGCAAGCAGGCGATCGACGATGACGCCAACCAGACCGGGCAGATGACCGCTGCATTGCTCGGCTGGCCCCAGGGTACCTTCGCGTCCGAGTTGACCATCGAAGAGGGCCGGGCGCGGGTAGCACGCGAGATCGATGGCGGGCAGCAGACCGTTGAACTGGACCTGCCCGCCGTGGTGACAGCGGACCTGCGACTCAACGAGCCCCGGTTCGTGAAGCTGCCCGCGATGATGAAGGCGAAGAAACGCCCCATCGAGGAGCACACGCCCGAGGCCCTGGGCGTGGATATGCGTCCGCGGGTGGAGCGGGTCAAGGTTTCCGAGCCCGTTCCCCGCGAGGCGGGTGTGAAGGTCGCGGACGTGGACGAACTGCTGGACAAGCTGCGCAACGAAGCGGGGGTGATCTGAGATGGCGAACACGATACTGGTTGTAGCGGAGACGGCAGGGGAGACACTGGCCGCCAGCACCTTGTCCACCCTGACGGCCGCCCGCGAACTGGACGGTCCCATCGACGTCCTGGTAGCGGGTGCACGCCCCGCGGCGGCGGCCGAAAGCCTCGCCTCGATGACCGGGGTCCGCCGTGTGCTGGTTGCCGAGGCGCCTCATCTGGCAGGCGGCCTTGCTGAGGATCTTTCCGGGTTGGTGGCTGGACATGTCGAGCACTACAGTCATGTGCTGGCGCCCGCCACCACGTTCGGGAAAAACCTGCTCCCCCGGGTGGCGGCGCTGGTCGACATCCAGATGGTCTCGGATGTCACCGTGATCGAGGACGCGGAGACGTTCGTGCACCCGATCTACGCGGGCAATGCCAACGAAACCTTGCGAGTGCTGGAGCCGCACAAGTTGCTGACCATACGCCCGACTGCGTTCGCCAAAGAGGTAGTGGGCGGCGGTGAGGCCCAGCTTGAACGCATTGACGTCGGTGAGACCCTGGCCCAGTCCCGCGAGGTCGAACTCCAACTCGACGAGTCGGACCGGCCGCAACTGGAATCCTCCGGGATCGTCGTTTCCGGGGGGCGAGCCTTCGGCAGCCTGGAGAAATTCCGTCTGCTGGAGGAACTGGCAGCGGATCTGAACGCCGCCGTGGGCGCCTCGCGGGCAGCCGTGGATGCCGGTTATGCCCCCAACGACTGCCAGGTGGGACAGACCGGCAAGGTGGTCGCACCGGAGCTGTACATTGCGGTGGGCATCTCCGGCGCCATTCAGCACCTCGCCGGCATGACCGGATCCAAGGTCATCGTCGCCATCAACAAGGACCCGGATGCCCCGATCTTCGGCGTGGCCGACTACGGCCTGGTCGGCGACCTGTTCGATATCCTGCCGGAGCTCCACGAGAAGATCCGGCAGCTGCGAAGCGAGCCGGCACCCGGTCTGGCAGAAGCTTGAGTCGTGTCCTGGCGGGGTAACCGGCGCGTACAGTGGCGGTTACCCCACGGGATCGGTTACGAACGATCGATCTCGAATCGATACTTGAACGAGTCGCCACTGAAAAACAGAAACTCGTAGTCGATGGGCCGTCCGGAGCGATCGTGGGTTAGACGTTCCACCTGCAGAACCGGGTCGGCTGCCGACAGGCCCAGCTCCTTCTGTACTTCGTTGTTCGCGAGCCCGGCATCGATGCTGATGTTGGCTGCACCCAGCGGGATGCCCGAGAGGTTCTCCAGGATCGGGAAGATGTCGCCCGAAAGATCCTGATTGAACAAGGGGCGCCCCACATCCAATGGGAAATAACTGACTTCCAGTGACACTGGGACCCGGTTCAGGTAGCGCACCCGCTTCACTTCGACCACCGAGCCGCTTGTTGCACCCCCAAGGTCGAGTGCGTCGCGCACATTCTTGGGCGGGACCATTTCTTCGATTGAAACCACCCGCGCCGTTGCTTCGTAGCCCTGGGCCGCCATGGCCTCGCCAAAGCCTTCCAGGCGCCGCACGTTCTGCACCGCCTTCGGCTTGCTGACAAAACTGCCCTTGCCCTGTGAGCTGAAGATCAGGCCTTCGTTGTGCAGGTCACGCAGTGCCTGACGAATGGTAATGCGGCTGACGCCGAACCGTCGGGTGAGTTCGCTCTCGGATGGGAGCTTCTGGTGCGGCTGGTAGGTGCCGTCGAGGATCCTTTGGCGCAATGTTTCCTTGATCTGGACATACAGGGGCTGCGGGGATTCCTGAAGCGTTTGGCGGTCCGGGGTGCTGGATTCCATGGGCGCGTCTCGTTCCTCGATTCAACTCATCATATCGTGTCATAGAAGGAGTGAGATGGGTAGGGGAACGGACGGTTTGGCTGAGCGAAGTCGGCCGCGGGGTGCCGAATACGGCAGGTGTATTGCTTGTCATGATTGCTGGCGTTCACAGCCGTTATCCGGCACTCCAATAGCGCAGGGATTCCCCAGGTTGGGGCGGTGACGGGCATGGCGGCGGAAGCCGAGGTATTCCTTATTGAAGAATAAAACTCAAGGAAAACAGAAAGGTGCGGATTGTTTTCCCTCGATTGCGGAGTGCGGCACGGAATCTGCTGCGTATCCGGTAGATCAGTCATGGCCTGTTAGTACAGGCAAGTCCCCGAGCCGGGTCTAGTCGGCTGATCAAACGTTGGATGCGCCATTTTGGCGGACACTTAATTTTGGGAGAAGAACCATGCGTTGGAAGCCAATCGTTGCCGGTGTAGCAATCGCGGCCTTTTCCGGGGCCGCGGTGGCCGAGACGATCCAGATCCGGGTCGGGCACCAGAGTCAGGTCACCAATACGGTATCGGGCGGGGTCGTCATCGAACGCCTGCGTCTATTCGAGGAACACTTGCCAACCGATGGCAGATACGAAGATGTCGATTTCGTCGTCCAGTACGCCGACTTCGACTCCGGTCCGCCGATTACCAACCGAATGATCGCCGGGCAGCTCGAGTTCGGGGTCATGGGCGACTACCCGCTAATCGTGAACGGCGCGACCTTCCAGAATACTGGTCGTGCCGAGTCCTTGTTCGTTGCCATGACTGGGTACAACGCCCGCGGTACGGGTAATGGCATTGTGGTTCCAGTCGATTCCCCTGCGCAGAGTCTGTCGGATCTCGCCGGCCAGCAGCTTTCGACGCCGTTCGGCAGTGCCGCCTGGGGTATGACCCTGGATGCGCTGAGCCAGGCCGGTATCCTGGATGACATCCAGCTTCGCGACCAGGGGCCACCGGTCGGGGTAGCGAATATCCGTACGGGTAACATCGATGCTCATTCGAACTTCACCCCGTGGTCCGAGGTGATGGAGTATCGCGGGTTTGGCCGTAAGGTCTTCGACGGTAGCGAAGTCGGCCAGCCGACGTTCCATGGGACCGTGGTCCGTGACGACTTCGCGGAAGAGCATCCGCGTGTGGTTGAGGCGTACATTGCAGCCACGATGGAGGCGCAGGACTGGATCATGGAAGACCCCATGCGGGCGGCGACCAAGCTGGAAGAGTGGACCACGATCGAGAAAGAGGTCCTGTACCTGTACTTCAGCGAGGGCGGCATTACGTCGGTCGATCCGACCCTGAAACCCGAGTGGGTGGACGCGCTGAAGTATCACCATGCGACGCTGCAGCGGGAGCGTTCGGTCCCCGAACTGGACTTTGACCGCTGGGTGGACGACAGCTTCGTGCGAGCCGTCTACGAGGCTCAAGGCAAGGACTACGAGGAGCAGCTGGGCAAGATCACCCGATCCGAACCGGGCGCGCCCGGACTTCCGCCGGCCGAGGTCTGGTTCGCCGAAGAAGGCATTATCAAGTACGACTCCATTGGCGAGATGCTGGCCGCGGTCGAAGAGGTCGAGGAGTCAGGTTCCGACGAGGTTCGTGCGACGTATGTCTACGACCACGGCACGGGCCTCAAGCTGTTCGGCCACGTGGCGTCGTTCGTGGAAACCGAGGACGACTACGTCGCGTTCATGCGGGCCGGTGACGCCGAGGAATATGCCAGCGAGAACGGTGGCACCACTGTCGAACTGGCCGCCCTTCGTTACTAGGGTTCTATCCATGTAGCGGGTTATCCGACTCGCTTGTCTGAGGAAGCCATGGCCGCTCCGATCGGCCATGGCTTTTTTCCTGACACAGGGCCGGCTGTCGCATTCGCAACGATGAAGCCGAGGGAGCAATCCAGCCTCTGTGCCCCACTGAACTCGCGGTGCGATTTTCGGCACCATGCCCTGCTCGTCACGCAACCGCTCGGGTTGCTCGGCCACCGCCGCCTCCCTCGGGGTATGGATGCATCGCATCCTCCTGTCAGATAGAAGGAATCCGACGCCGATGCCGGTGCGCTTAGCAACGCTGATGTCAGTGGCGCTCATAGCGTTCGCCGCCAATTCCATCCTGACGCGTGCCGCGTTCACCTCAACGTCCATTGATCCGGTCAGCTTTACCGCGATCCGGCTTGTCTCCGGAGCGATCATGCTGTGGCTGATCGTTCGGGCCCAGCCGACCCTTCCAGAAGGACGGGGCAGTTGGGGGTCAGCGCTCGCACTCTTCGTGTACGCCATCGGGTTTTCGTTCGCCTACATTTCCCTGACCGCGGCGACCGGAGCGCTGCTGCTGTTCGGCGCGGTCCAGGTGACCATGGTCAGTTGGTATCTGGCGGCCGGCGCACGATTGACGTCTCGCCAATGGATAGGCTTCGCCCTGGCTTTAGCAGGACTCATCTGGTTGCTGTCGCCCGGGCTCTCGGCACCGCCCCCGATTCCTGCTGCATTAATGATCGTGGCCGGCTTCGCTTGGGGTGTCTACACGCTGCGGGCGAGTGGCAGTGGCGATCCGACCCGGGTCACGGCATCCAACTTCCTCCTGGCGAGCTTGCCTGCGCTGGTCCTGGCGGTGGCTTTCAGTCCAGGCGCCGTCGTGGACATTCCGGGTGCACTACTGGCCGCGGCGTCGGGCGCCCTGGCCTCCGGTCTGGGATATGCGGTCTGGTACGCCGCGCTCAAGCTCATTCGGACCTCCACCGCTGCGGTTGCCCAGCTGAGCGTGCCGGTGATCACCGCCATTGCAGGGATCGGCCTCCTCGCGGAGCCGTTGACCCTGCGTCTGGTGTTCGCCGGCATTGTCGTGTTGGGTGGTATTGCGCTGGTGGTCGTAAAGCCGAAGAGCTGAAGACCGATGTTCGGCAACGTCGGAGAACGCGACGTCAGGCGGCATTGGATCTGCCGATGACGTCCTGGCTCAGGAAAATCGGAATGACCTCGTCGGCGGTTGTCATTATTTCGCCCCGTTCTGGTGTATAAGCAAGTCTTTTATTGGATAGCGCGTTGGCAGGGGGCCTCGGCGCTTTCGACCCGCCGTTCCGGCGGCTGCCGCATACCAAACACGGTAGGCGGCAGAAATTACTGATCGCGCATCCCCGTGCGATGTTGGATGAGGCTACAAGGGCTTGAAAACTGAACTGGTGATCCCCGCTCCCGACACAACCACTCCGCCAAGCGCGGTGTCCGGGGCTGTAGTTCCTGCGGCAATGCTCGGGGAGGGAGCATTCGGAGATACTTCCGTTCCCGACTGGCTGTATGGGCTCGCCGCCGGCGAGCCCGTGGTCTGGCCCGACTTCCTGCCCGAGGACACGGTCGATGCGCTGCATGACGAGATCTACGCCCTGCGTGATGCCGCGCAGCTGGCGCAGGCGCGGATCGGTCGGGGTGGCGAGCGCCATCGCGACCGGGCGACTCGCGGCGACTGGATCCACTGGCTGGATGGTGCCAGCCTGGCCCAGCAGGCATTTATGGAGCGCCTGGATGCGATCCGGCTGCAGGTGAGCCGCACGCTGATCCCGGGCCTGTTCGAGACCGAATCACACTTTGCCCTGTACCCGTCCGGCACCCATTACGCCCGGCATGTGGATGCCTTCCAGGCCGGCAACTGCCGCCGGCTGTCGCTGGTGTTCTATCTGAACCGCGACTGGCGCGAGCAGGACGGCGGCCAGCTCGCGATCTATGACGATGCCGGCCGCGAATGCCAGCGCATCCAGCCGACGGCTGGCACGCTGGTGATGTTCCTGAGCCAGACCGTGCCGCACGCGGTCCTGCCCACCCACCGCTGGCGCGCCAGCATCGCCTCCTGGATGCGCGTACGCGAGCTTGCCAACCCGCTCGCGGGTCTCGACCGCTTCTGACACCGGCCCCTGCTCGTTCTTGCAGCCTGCGGCGCCGGCGCCCATGATCGGAGAAGGGCCTCAGCGCCCTTCGGTCGAGCGCAACGCGGCGGGCCAATATGGGCAAGAGCCGGCAAAGGCAGGACAACGATCGCCACCCACGAGACACGTCGCCCGACGTGCCCCTGCAGCCCTCTTCGGCTTCGATCTGGGCCGAGCGCTATCGGCTGCGTGACGCCCGGGGCGAGCCGGTGGATGCCTCGGTCGGGGCGATGTTCGACCGTGTCGCCGGGGCCCTCGCCGCGGTCGAGGCGCCGGACAAACGCGCGTCGATCGAGCGCGAGTTCCGCTGGGCGCTGGACAACGGCGCCATCCCGGCCGGGCGAATACTGGCCAATGCCGGGGCCGAGGCGTACAAGCCGGAGACCACCCTGATCAACTGCACCGTCTCGCGCACGATTCGCGATTCGCTGCAGGCCATCCTGGATGCCAACACCGCCGCCGGCCTGACGCTCAAGGCCGGGGCCGGCATCGGCTACGACTTCAGCACCCTGCGCCCGAAGGGTGCGCTGGTCGCGGGTGCGGGCGCGCCGACCAACGGTCCGGTCGCCTTCATGCAGATCTTCGACCAGACCTGCCGCACCATCGGCGCGGCCGGTGGTCGCCGCGGGGCACAGATGGCAACGCTGGATATCGGCCACCCGGACATCGAGCGCTTCATCCTCGCCAAGCGCCGCAAGGGGCGGCTGACCCAGTTCAACCTGTCCGTGCTGGTGCGCGATGCCTTTCTGGAGGCCGTGGAGCGCGACGACGAATGGGCGCTGGCCTTCCCGCTGCTGCCCGTCGAGCAGGACCGGGTGGCGACATCCGAGCTTGTCTATCGCGACTGGCCGGTGGTCGAGGACGGTTACCGCGTCGACGACCAGGGCCGGGTCGCCTGCCGTATCTACCGTCGCGTGCGCGCCCGCGAGCTGTGGGACACCCTTATGCGCAGCACCTATGACGTCGGCGAACCCGGTGTCATCCTGATCGATCAGGTCAATCGGCAGAACAACGCCTGGTTCGACGAGGTGATCCGCGCCACCAACCCCTGCGGCGAGGAGCCGTTGCCGCCGGACGGGGCCTGCCTGCTGGGGTCGGTGAACCTGACCCGGTTCGTCTCCGCGCCGTTCGGCGCCGACGCAGCCTTCGACTGGGCGCGCTTCGAGCGGGTGGTGCGCGTGTTCACGCGCATGCTGGACAACGTCGCGGATATCTCCGGGCTGCCGCTGCCGGAGCAGCGCGCCGAGATGCTGCGCAAGCGCCGCCACGGCATGGGCATCCTCGGGCTCGGATCGGCCCTGGCGATGCTGGGGGAGACCTACGGCTCGGATTCGGCCGCCGACTTCACCGCAGAGGTCTGTCGCCGCCTTGCGCTGGAGAGCTGGCGGGCCGGGCTGGAGCTCGCGCGCGAGAAAGGCCCGGCGCCGATCATGGACGAGGACTTCACGCTGACCGCGGACATACTCCGGCGTCAGCCAGCGCTGGCCGAGGCCGGCTATCAGGTGGGCGACGTGCTGAAGGGGCGGGAGCTGCATGCGCGCTTCAGCCCCTACATGCGACGCATCGCCGAGGAGGACCCGGCGCTGGTCGCGGCACTGGCCGAGGAGGGCGCGCGTTTTACCCACGCCACCTCCATCGCGCCTACAGGCACCATCAGCTTTTCGGTCGCCAACAACGCGAGCAACGGGATCGAGCCGACCTTTCTGCACCACACCACGCGCAACATCCGTCGCCCCGGGCGGCGTACCCGCGAGGCGGTGGACTGCTACTCGTTTGAGCTGCTGGCCTACCGCGCCCTGATCGATGCCGAGGCAGGGCCGGGGGATCTTCCCGCCAACGCGATCACCGCGGAACAGGTCAGTGTGGACGCCCACATCCGCATGCAGGCCGCCGCCCAGCCGTGGGTGGACTCGGCCATCTCCAAGACGCTTAACGTCCCGACCGATATCCCGTTCGAGGACTTCCAGCAGGTCTACCTGCAGGCCTGGCGGGCGGGGCTCAAGGGCTGCACCACCTACCGGCCCAACCCGCAGGCCCGGATGGGCGTGCTGGTGGACCCCGAGCGCCTGCGCAGTACCTGGTACACCTTCACCCTGGCGGACGGCCGGGAGCTGACCCTGCGCGGCGACGAAGAGGTCGAATACGAAGGCCAGGTCCACACCGCCGCGAATCTCTTTGCCGCGCTGGACGAGGGCTACTACGACGACGTCTGACGCCGTCGGGGAGGACACGATGCACCGGATCGACCAGCCCATCATCGCCTTTCGCCGCTCGGATGCCCCGCAGGGCGAGGGCGCGTCCGGCAGCGACGATCACCCGCTGGGCAAGCGCATTCCGTCGCGCCCCGAGGGCGAACTCGAGTCGGTCACCGAGAAGGTGCGCTACTGGACCCAGGACGGGCCGCAGACCGTCTACCTGGTGGTCAGCTTCGTGGCCGTCTCCGGCACGGTCAGCGGCGAGCGCGTGACCATCGAGCGCCCGATCGAATTCTTCCTGCCCACCGGGCAGCACTCCGAGTCCTACCAGTGGATCTCCGCGACCATGCGCAGCCTGTCGCTGGCGGCCCGTGGCGGCTACGCCGCCCGCGCCCTGCGCGACCTGCGCAAGGTCACCTGGGACCGCGGCCCGGTTCGCTGCGGCGAGAACGAATACGGCAAACCGCTGTACCACCCCTCCGAGGTCGCCGCGATCGCCCACGCCCTGCAGCGCATCCTCCAGCGCCGCGGCTTTCTCGATCCCGAAGGCCACCCCCGCCCGCTACGCGAACTGGTCGCCGCCTGTCGCGACAGGGGAACCCCGAAGGCCTCCGCCACCCTGGAAGCACCGAATTCGGGGGCCACAGACATGGCCCCCTGCCCGCAGTGCGATGGCCACCTCGAGATCATCGACGGCTGCCCCACCTGCCGTGACTGCGGCTATTCGAAGTGCTAGTGCCTTCGGGCGAAGGCGGGCGGGACCCGAACGGCTGGCGACTCTGAAACGAAGAAAACGAACCGCGTACCAGGCGCCGACACGCGATCGACCAAAGGCTCACCCGGCCCTGAAGCTGCATGGATAACCCCTTGGCTTGCAGGGCCGCCGTAGAAATCTCGAAGGGCGTCTCGTAGTCTCCCCGCCTCGTCCATTCCGCCTGGAGAGACCGTGGCCCACATCCTGAACCCGTACGCCGACGATCAGCCCGAGCCGAAGCACATCGTGCTGCGCGCCCGCAGTGGGCAGGCGGTTTCGGCCAATTTCACCCTGCAGGATCGGCGAGGACGCCAGAGCGCGGCGGAATACCTGTTCCATCTCTATTCCACGATCAAGCAGAAGCTGGACGAGCCGGTCCTGGATACCGCTGCGCCCTCGCCGGACGACCAGACCGCCATGCAGCGACTGATCCTCTACTCGGCGGGTGCCCATGACACCATGTTCGGCACTTTCAATGGTTCCAATACCTCCTCGGAGATGCCGGAGGAGGAGCGCAACGAGTTCGTCGAGATCTTCCTGCTGGCCTGCGCCACGGTCATCGAAGGCCAGCGGATCACCGTCGACCTCCAGCGCGGCCTCATCACCGCCGAGGCGGCCTGAGCGCCACGGGCCGGCGTTGAAAGACTGTTTCGGGGACAAAAGGCAAGGTCTGAACATCCCTCTCGGATTTTCAAGGTTTGGGCGTCTCGCGTGTGGGGCGGCGGTGGTACTCCCGTCCTTGACGGAGCATCGTCCAGATCATTCGGATCAAGTGACGCCCGAGGGCTCGTACCGCTTGATTGTGCGTCTTGCCTTGAGCACGTTTGCGGTCGTAGTACGCGCGGGACTCGGGCACATGGGCCATGTGCCGTGCCACGCAGGTCATCAGTGCATTCTGGCATCGGGTATTAACGGAGCGGGGGCGTTTACCCCGATCGCGAACGCCCGAACTGTTCGCTAGCGGGGCCATCCCCACATAGACGGCCAGCCCCGATTCCTTGGTGAACCGATCCAGTGTGCCGATCTCGCCCACTAACTCCGCAACACCCGTCGTGCCGAAGCCGGGGATGGATCGCAGGAGCCGAGACGGTTGGCTCTCGCACGCCAAGCGTTCGAGCTCGGTGTCCAACTCCGTGATCCGCTCACTCAGCGTCAGGATCGATCGTGCATCGGTGACCACATCCATATCGCCGAAGGCGATATCCGGGGCAAACTGTGCGGTCGGCTGCCATGCCTGGATCTTGGCGAGATAAGCGCGCCCAACACCCCGTATCCTTAACAGCGTCGAGGCGCGTACCCGTGGCAACGCCGTGAGGCGGTCTCGGCAGGTCAGGAAGCGGAGGAACCACCGGTTGTCGATCGAACCCGTGATCGACAGCAAGCCCGGGCAAAGCGCCTGTAGATCGCAGTTCAGCCGCGCCAGACGCCCAGCCCGCTCCTGTACCAGCACCCGCCGCCGGCGCGTCAGATACTTCAGATGGCGGTGCGCCTTTGGGATCAGCGTCACCCGCTGTAGGGCATTGCGGGCCACCCCAGGTTGCTGATCCAGCGCGAATAGCTCGAGCATGCGGCGCGAGTCGATCGCGTCCGTCTTGGCAGGAGCCGGAAAGATCTCCTTATACCGTGCTAGCTTCAAGTTATTGACGTTGTACAGCGCCCAACCGCGGGCCAGGGTCTGGCTATCCAGCGGGCGTGCCCAGCCGTTGTAACCTTCCATCGCCACCTGGACCCTCTGGTCCGGCGACCGACGATGGCGTTCCACTCGTTCGAAGAACGCTGTAAATCCAGACGGTTCGTGATCGAT
>NZ_KB905915.1:0-50061 GCF_000381105.1 Thioalkalivibrio sp. ALE12
CTGGCGCTGACTCGCCAGCGCGCCGCGAGGTACTTCTTTGCTCGTGCAAAGAAGTACCCAAGAAACACGCCCGACTGCCGCGACCCCGGCCCGCTGTGCGGGCCGGGGTTTCCCTCGCTCCGAGGCTTTTCGCGGGCGGCGCTGAACTCGCTACGCCTTCGGCTCCGCTCAGACATCCAGCGCCTCTGATCCCGCGAAAACCCTCTCCGCTCGGCGCGACGACAACGGGGGTTCAAGGTCAAGACAACGGCCATCCCGACGGTCTTGCCAGTGGATGAAGGCGAGGTCTTCGGACATCTTGGGCACGCTCGGCCTTCGGCCGTTGCGTGCCGCGCCCGCGAGCGGGCGCCGGGGGCTTTCAGGCGGCAGGGCTGTTGTGGTGTCGTGGGGCTGGAATACCTTCTGTCTTGACTTTCCTCTCCCGTATGGAGCCCCTCGTGGAGGGCGTGATGGGCCGGGAGAAGGCGCTGGATGTCTGAGCGGAGCCGAAGGCGCAGCGAGTTCAGCGCCGCCGGCCCAGCACGTCCGGAGCGAGGTTCCCGGGCGAAATCCGGGTGCCCTTCTTTGGGTACTTTCTTGGGCAAGCAAGAAAGTACCTCGGGGCGCGCTGGCGAGTCAGCGCCTGGCAGGCGGCGGACCGGAGGCACCGTAAACACTGAGGACGAACCAGGACCAGCCTCAACGAGGCAGGTGGTAGACCGTAGGCAGCCAGCATGTCCGATGCCGAACCGGGCGCGACCCCAGGGGTGGGTGGTCGGGAAAAGCCCGGGTCAGGCGGAGGCGTCGAGCTGCGCCGCGAAATGCGCCGGCGCGTAGCCTTCCTGCTTGCGCAGATAGTCGGCCAGCTGGGCCGCAAAGTCGGCCGGGACCGAGTCCCGCACGGCCGGCATCTCGCGCAGCCGCTCCCAGCGCTGCGCCAGCCGTGGAAACGCCTCCGCCTCCCAGGGGCTGTCCGGGTCCGCAAGCAGCGCATAGCGCATCAGGATCGGTGCCAGGGTCGCGTCGATCAGCGAGAAATCCGGGGTGGCCAGGCGATCATCCCGCGTCATCTGTTGTTCCAGGCGCTCCAGCCCGCGCGCGGCCGTATGGCGCGCGAGCTCGAAGGCGTCCTCGGTGGCGGCCGTCATCCAGTGATACTGGGCGAAGGTCTGTTCCGAGAGGTACTCGATCCACGCCCGGGTGCGGGCCTGTTCCAGGGGGTCCACCGGCATCAGGGCGGGCGGGGTGATGGCATCGATATACTCGTTGATCACCGCCGACTCGAACAGCACGGTGTCGTCGTCGACGATCAGCACCGGCACCTTGCCGAGCGGCGAGCGCGCGCGGAACCACTCCGGCGGGTCGGCCAGATCGATCAGGCTCAGTTCGAACGGGGCCTGCTTGTATTTCAGCGTGATCACGCTACGCTGGACAAACGGACAGATGGCGAAACTGATCAGGTGCAGATGCGGCAGATTCATGAGGGTCCTTGGCGTCCTGGGTCGGGGCAGGTCACGGTCCGGATGACCGCGGAACGTCGGTGCCTGGCCTGGAAAGGTTGCGCATTGTCCCCCCTCGCGCAGGCCCGGGGAAGCCTTGGCCAGGGGTAGCGGCCACCACGAGGCGCCCAGCGCCGGGCTGCGGATCGACAAGTGGCTGTGGGCCGCGCGTTTCTACAAGACGCGCGGGCTGGCCAGCGAAGCGGTTGGCGGCGGCAAGGTCCACGTGAACGGCGAGCGCTGCAAGCCGGCGCGGCGCGTGCATCCCGGTGACCGCCTGACGATCCATCGGGGCCCGCAGGTCTGGGAGCTGGACGTGGTGGGGCTGAACGAGCAGCGCCGGCCGGCCCGCGAGGCACAGGCTCTGTACGAGGAGACCCCGGAGAGCCAGGCCCGGCGCGAGGCGGAAAGCGAGCGCCGCCGGGCCGAGCGCGCGGTGGCGGACAGTGCGCCCAGCCGCCGGCCGGACAAGCGCGAGCGGCGCAAGATTCGCCGTTTTATTCGCCAGGATGACAGCGACAGGAGCGAATCCGAGTGACATCCCTCGAAGGCAGTGGCCCTCCGGTGACCCCGCGTGTGGCGGTTGATCTGGTGATCCGTCATCCGGCCCAGCCCGGTCGGGTGCTGGTGATCGAGCGGCGCAACCCCCCGCATGGCTGGGCGCTCCCCGGGGGCTTCGTCGACGTTGGCGAGTCCGCCGAGCATGCCGCGGTGCGCGAGGCGCGCGAGGAGACCGGGCTGGAGGTCGAGCTGGAGGTGTTGCTGGGCGTATATTCCGACCCGGAGCGCGATCCGCGCGGGCATACCGTCAGCGCGGTCTATATCGCCCGTGGCCGGGGCGAGGCGAAGGCCGCCGACGATGCCACCGACTGCGCCTGGCTGGACCCGGAGGATCCGGATCCGGTCCTGGTGTTCGATCACCGGCGCATCCTCGATGACTACCGCCGCTGGCGTCTGACCGGTGAAACCGCCGCGCCGCGCCCGGTGCGAAAAGCGGGATGAAGCCGGCCAAGCTGTTACCATACGGCGCTTTCGACCACCGCTACGGTATCGCGTGACAAAGGCTGACCCCGCAACCCCGACTCGACCCGACAGCGAGCTGCCGGAACCGCGTGTCTACGAGCGCGCGGATCACGGGATCTCGCGCGCGGCGATCGACGACAACGCCCTGAAGGTGCTCTATCGCCTGCGCGACGCGGGTTACCGTGCCTGTCTGGTGGGCGGCGGCGTGCGTGACCTGCTGCTGGGCCGCGAACCGAAGGATTTCGACGTCGCCACCGACGCGACGCCCGAGCAGGTGCGCGGGCTGTTCCGCAACTGTCGCCTGATCGGGCGCCGCTTCCGCCTGGCGCATGTGCTGTTCGGGCGCGAGATGATCGAGGTGGCGACCTTTCGCGCCCCGCATGACGACGAGTCCGGGGACGAAGGCCAGGTGGCCCTGAGCGAGGAAGGCCGCATCCTGCGGGACAACCGCTACGGCACCATCGAGCAGGACGCGATCCGCCGCGACTTCAGCGTCAACGCCCTGTACTACGACATCGAGGACTTCTCGGTGCTGGATTACACCGGCGGGGTCGAGGATCTGCGCGCGGGCGTGCTGCGCCTGATCGGCGACGACGTCGAGACCCGGCTGCGCGAAGACCCGGTGCGCATGCTGCGGGCGGTGCGTTTCTCCGCCAAGCTGGGGCTAACCATCGCACCGGAGGTCGAGGCCGGCATCCATGAGCTGGCCTCGCTGATGCAGACCGTGGCGCCCGCGCGGCTGTTCGACGAGGTGATCAAGCTGTTCCACAGCGGTGCGGCGGTGACCTGCCTGGACGAACTCGAGCGCTTTGGCCTGTTCGAGGCGATGTTCCCCGAGGCGGCGGACTGCTTTGCCGATCCGGATGTCGGTCCCGAGCGGCGCCAGTTCCTGGTCGAGTCGTTGCTGAACACCGACAAGCGCATCAACGAGGGGCTGGGCGTGAACCCGGCCTTCCTCTATGCCGCGATCCTGTGGGCGCCGGTGCAGGTGGCCGCGGCGCAACGGATCGACGACGGCGAGCAGGAGATCCCGGCCTGGCAACAGGCGATGGCCGAGGTGCTCGATCGGCAGGTGAAGACGGTCTCCATCCCCAAGCGCTTCAGCCTGATTGTGCGCGAGATCTGGGAACTGCAGGCGCGCCTGGAGCGCCATCGGGGCGGTCGCGCGCTGCGCCTGCTGACCCATCCGCGTTTTCGCGCCGGCTACGACTTCCTCTGTCTGCGCGCCCGTGCCGGCGATGCCGACCCCGAGCTGTGCCGCTGGTGGACCGAGATCCAGGAGCAGGACGAGGCCGGCCAGAAGGCCATGGCCGGAGCCCCGAAGGGGCCCAAAGGTGACGGCAAGTCGGGTACCAAGGGCAAGTCGCGCCGCGGTGGCCGCCGTCGGCGCCGGGGTCGCAAGGGGGGTGGCGATAACACTGGACTGGCCCCGAAGCCGGATGCCGGGGGTGGCGAGTGAGCACGGCCGATCACGGCGTGCAGGCCTTCATCGGGATCGGGGCCAACCTGGGCGAGCCCGAGGCACAGGTGCGTGAGGCGTTTGAGCGTCTGGCGCAGGAACTGCCGCAGACGCGCCTGACCGGGCGTTCCCGATTGTTCCGTAACCCGCCGATGGGTCCGCAGGACCAGCCCGACTACGTGAACGCAGTGGCCCGGCTGCACACCCGTCTGGAGCCGCTGGACCTGCTGGCGGGTCTGCAGGCCATCGAGTGCGCCTGCGGCCGCAAGCGCGACGGCAGCCGCTGGGGGCCGCGGCTGCTGGATCTGGACCTGTTGCTGTTCGGTGAACAGTCGTTGGATCTGCCGGGCCTGCAGGTGCCGCATGCCGGCATCGCCGAGCGTGATTTCGTGGTCCTGCCGTTGCTGGAGCTGGCGCCTGGTCTGCAGATCCCGGGTGCGGGCCCGCTGGAGGGGCTGGCGCGGCGATTCGACGGCGCGGGCCTGATCCCGATCGCGGAGCCGGAGGCGAACGTCGCGGCGGCGGAGGGGCGCCGATGAGTCTGGGCGATTTCGATTTCATCGCGGTCGAGGGACCGATCGGGGTTGGCAAGTCCAGCCTGGCGAAACGCCTGGCCGAGCACCTTCAGGCCGAGGGCATCTTCGAGGCGCCGGACGAGAATCCGTTCCTCGACCGCTTCTACCAGGAGCCGGACAAGCACGCCCTGGCGACCCAGCTGCACTTCCTGGTGCAGCGCGTGCGCCAGCTGACGCCAGTGGCGCAGAAGGGGCTGTTCGAGCAGCGGCACGTGTCCGACTATCTGATGGACAAGGACCCGCTGTTCGCCGAGCTGAACCTGCACCCCGACGAGCTGGAGATCTATCGCGAGATGTTCCGGCACCTGCGCGGTGGCCTGCCGCGGCCGGATCTGGTGATCTACCTGCAGGCCCCGGTGGACGTGCTGCAGGAGCGCATCCGCCGCCGGGCACGACCGTACGAACGTCACATCGAGGCCGGTTACCTGGAACGGCTGAACGCCGCCTACGCGGAATTCTTCTATCATTTCGAAGGACCGGCGCTCGTGATTGTGAACGCCACCGAGATCGACTGGGTGAACAACCCGGCCGATTTCGACCAGCTGGTGCAGTTTCTGGAGCCGATCCAGGGCGGGCGGCACTACTTCAACCCGTTGCCCATCTCGCTCTAGAGGGTGGCAAGCCGGACTGCCCGGGAGGCATGAACATGCGGCCGATTACCGTGAACACCCTGGCCCGGCGCAAGCAGGCCGGCGAGCCGATCGCCTGCCTCACTGCCTACGACGCGGCCTTCGCCGGGCTGCTGGACCGCTGCGGGGTCGACGTGATCCTGGTCGGTGATTCGCTCGGCATGGTGGTGCAGGGCCACACGACCACCCTGCCGGTGACGCTGGACGACATGGTCTATCACGTCGCCAACGTGGCGCGCGGCAGCGAGAACGCCCTGATCATGGCGGATATCCCGTTTCTGGGCGATGTCGATGTCGCCACCGCCCTGGCCCAGTCCGGGGCACTGCTGCGGGCCGGGGCGCACATGGTCAAGGTCGAGTGCGGGGCGGTGGAGGTGCCGATCGTGGAACGCCTGGTGTCCGCCGGGATCCCGGTCTGCGCCCACCTTGGGCTGACGCCGCAAGCCGTTCATCGCTTCGGTGGCCACCGCGTGCAGGGGCGCGACCCGAAGGCGGCGGCCGAGATGGAATCCCTGGCCGCGCGCCTGGAGAGTGCGGGGGCGCAGGCCCTGCTGCTGGAGGGCATCCCGGAGAGTCTGGCCGATGCCATCGTGCGCAGCGCCGGGGTGCCGGTGATCGGCATCGGTGCCAGTCCGCGCTGTGACGGCCAGGTGCTGGTGCTGTCGGATGTGCTTGGCCTGACCCCCGAGCCGCCGCGCTTCGCGCGGGATTTCCTCGCCGAGGGGGGCTCCCTGGAAGGCGCGGTACGCGCCTACTGCGACGCCGTGCGGACCCGGGCGTTCCCGCAATCCGGCGTCCATACCTTTACCTGACACGGAAGCCCGAGCATGAGAATCCTGCGTGATCGGCCACAGCTGGTGGCCATGCATCGAGAGTGGTCGCGCAAGGGGCGCGGCACCGTGGCGCTGGTGCCCACCATGGGCAACCTGCACGAGGGGCACCTGACCCTGATCCGGCATGCGCGGGCGCGCGCCCAGCGGGTGGTGGTTTCGATCTTCGTGAATCCGTTGCAGTTTGATCGCGCCGAGGACCTGGAGCGTTACCCGCGCACCCTGGAGGAGGATGCCCGTCTGGCGACCGATGCCGGCGTGGATGCGCTGTTCTGCCCCAGCAACGAGGACATGTATCCCGATGACGGCATGCCCCCGGTGCGCGTGGTCGTGCCGGGGCTGTCGGAAATCCTCGAGGGGGACTACCGACCGGGGCACTTCGACGGGGTGGCCACCGTGGTGACCAAGCTGTTCAACCTGGTGCGCCCGGACCTGGCCCTGTTCGGCGAGAAGGACTTCCAGCAGTTCAAGCTGATCGAGCGCATGGTGCAGGGGCTGGACATCCCGACCCGGGTGGAGGCCATCCCCACGGTGCGCGAGGCGGACGGTCTGGCCTTCAGCTCGCGCAACCATCAGCTGTCGGAGGCCGCCCGTGCGGTAGCCCCCGAGCTCAAGCGGGTGCTGGACGAGGTCGCGATGGTCTGCCGTACCGCCACTGTGTTCGACGCCGACCGCATCCCCGAGGTCGAGGGACGGGCCTGCGAACGACTGCGCGAGGCCGGTTTCGATCCGGAGTACCTTTCCATCCGCCGCGCCGAGGACCTGCTGGAGCCGGCCTCGGGCGTACCGCTGGCGGAGCAGGACCTCGTGGTCCTGTCCGCCGCCTGGCTGGACGACGTGCGCCTGATCGACAACGTCCGCACCCGCCCGGCCTGATCCTTTTTGGCAACCACGAAGCAAAGAACGTTCACAGGAAGACGGGAAGATTTGAAGAGGGCCGGATGGCCCTTGATCGTCTACGCACCGCCAATCAAGAATCCCTTCCTGTCTTCCAGCCTTCCTGTGAATGGCCCTTGAATTTCTTCGTGCCTTCGTGGGCTTCGTGGTGAAAAAACATTGACCCGAACGGGCGGGTTTGCCGTGGTCGCCGGGATCGCGGATAATTTTCCGCCCTTCCGAGGTACAAGCCGGGAATTCGCCGTATGGTTGTCACTATGCTGAAAGGCAAGCTGCATCAGGGCCGGGTCACGCATTGCGAGCTGGAGTACGAAGGCTCCTGCGCGATCGATACCCGCCTGCTGGAGGCGGCCGGCATCCTGCCGTTCGAGCAGATCCAGATCTACAACATCGACAATGGCGAGCGCTTCACGACCTACGCGATCGAGGGCGAGGCCGGTTCCGGCATCATCTCGGTCAATGGCGCGGCCGCGCACAAGGCGGCGGTGGGCCATCGCGTGATCATCTGCGCCTATGCTCAGATGGAGGCCGCCGAGGCCCGCGAATTCACCCCCGACCTGGTCTATCTCGACGCCAGCAACCGGATCATTCGCACCGGTCACGGCATCCCGGTCCAGGCCGCCTGATTTCCCTCTCCTCCGCGCACGGCCCGCCCGCAGTTGTCGGGCCGGGGGCGCGCCGCTATCCTCGACGCCCATGAATCTCCACGAATTTCAGGCCAAGGCGCGCTTTCGCGACGCCGGCATCCCCGTTCCCGACGGTCAGGTGATCACCGCGATCGATGCACTACCCGGCGCCTGGCAGGCGCTGGGTGCCGAGCGCGTGCTGGTCAAGGCCCAGGTCCACTCCGGCGGTCGTGGGAAGGCCGGCGGCGTGGTGATGGCGGATTCCCTTGAGGCGGCGCGCGTGGCCGCGGAGAACCTGCTGGGTTCGCGCCTGGTCACCGGCCAGAGCGGCCCCGAGGGGCTGCCGGTGGACCAGCTGCTGCTGGAGCCGGCGGTGGATATTGCCCGCGAATTCTACTTCGCCATGCTGGTGGACCGCGCGCGCGAGCGCCTGGCGCTGGTGGTCTCCGCCGAGGGCGGCATGGATATCGAGACGCTGGCGGCCGAGCGCCCCGAGGCGGTCGTGACCCTGCCGATCCATCCGGCCACGGGGGTAATGCCGTTTCATGGCCGCCGGGTGGCCTCGAGTCTGGGCCTGGCCGGCGCCGCCGCGAAGGCAATGGCGCAGCTGGTGACCAACGCGCATGCCCTGTTCCAGCAGCTCGATGCCCAGTTGCTCGAGATCAACCCGCTGGTGCTGACCGGCGATGACCGGCTGCTGGCGGTCGACGCCAAGCTGACCATCGACGACTCCGCGGCCTACCGCCAGAAGGCGCTGTTCGAAGAGCGCGACGCGCGCCAGCGCGACCCGGCCGAGGAACAGGCGCACGAGCACGACCTCAATTACATCCGCCTGGATGGCTCCATCGGCTGCATGGTCAACGGTGCCGGCCTGGCGATGGCGACCATGGACCTGATCCAGCACCACGGCGGCGAACCCGCCAACTTCCTGGATGTCGGTGGCGGCACGACGGTGGAGCGGGTGACCGCGGCGTTCAAGCTGATCCTGTCCGATGCCTCGGTGAAGGCGGTGCTGGTGAATATCTTCGGCGGCATCGTGCGCTGCGACCTGATCGCCGAGGGCATCATCGCCGCGATCCGCGAGGTACAGGTCCAGGTGCCGGTGGTGGTGCGCCTGGAGGGCACCAACGCCGAGCAGGGCCGCAGTGCGCTGGCGAACTCGGGGCTGGACGTGATCCCGGCCGCTGATCTGGACGCGGCAGCGCGGGCCGCAGTGGAGGCCGTGGCATGAGCATTCTCGTCGACCGCGAAACCAAAGTGATCTGTCAGGGCTTCACCGGCAAGCAGGGCAGTTTCCATTCGGAACAGGCCATCGCCTACGGCACCCGCCTGGTCGGGGGCGTAACCCCCGGCAAGGGCGGGCAGACCCATCTGGATCGGCCGGTGTTCGATACCGTGGCCGACGCGGTGGCGACCACCGGCGCGACCGTCAGCATGATTTACGTGCCGGCCCCCTTCGCCGCGGACGCGATCTGCGAGGCGGCGGACGCCGGGATCGAGCTGGCGGTCTGCATCACCGAGGGCATCCCGGTACAGGACATGGTGCGGGTCAAGCAGGTGCTGGCCGGCAGCCCGACGCGCCTGATTGGCCCCAACTGCCCGGGCATCATTACCCCGGATGCCTGCAAGGTCGGGATCATGCCCGGCTATATCCACCGTCGCGGGCGCATCGGCATCATCTCGCGCTCGGGCACCCTGACCTACGAGGCGGTCAAGCAGACCTCCGACCTTGGCCTGGGCCAGAGCACCTGCGTGGGCATCGGCGGCGACCCGATCCAGGGCCTGGACTTCGTCGACTGCCTGCGCCTGTTCCGCGAGGATCCGGAGACCGACGGCGTGCTGATGGTGGGCGAGATCGGCGGCGACGCCGAGGAGCGCGCCGCGCGTTTTATCGCGGACGAATTCGACAAGCCGGTGGCCGCCTATATTGCCGGCGCCACCGCACCGCCGGGCCGGCGCATGGGCCATGCCGGGGCGATCATCGCCGGTGGTCAGGGCACCGCGGCGCAGAAGATGACCGCCCTGCGCGAGGCCGGTGCGAGCGTGGCCGAGAGCCCGGCGGAACTGGGCGCCGCGATGCAGTCCGCACTGGTCTGATCCGCGGATGAGCGCCGATTCGCCCCTGCGTCTGGCCCTGGCCCAGATCAACCCGGTGGTGGGCGGTCTGGAGGACAACCGCCACCGCATCCTCGAGGCGATCGAACAGGCCCGCGCCGGCGGCGCCCGCGCAGTGGTGTTCCCCGAACTGGCGGTCACCGGCTACCCGCCGGAGGACCTGCTGCTGCGTCCGGCGTTTCTGCTGGGCGTGGAGCGCGTGGTGACCGCGATCACCGAGGCGGCGCGGGGTATCGATGTGATCCTGGGCGCCCCGGTGCACGGGGAGGCGGGCCTGATCAACGCGGCGCTCTGGCTGCGCGACGGGGCCTGCATCGCGCGCTATGCCAAGCAGGTCCTGCCCAATTACTCGGTGTTCGACGAAGAGCGCTACTTCGTCGCCGGCACCGAGGCCTGCGTGGTCGAACTGGACGGCTGGCGGGTCGGACTGACGGTCTGCGAGGACATCTGGCAGCCGGGTCCGGCGACCGCGGCGCGGGCCGCCGGGGCCGAGCTCCTGCTGAATCTCAACGCGTCGCCCTACCACCGCGGCAAGGCAGAGGAACGCCTGCGCGTGGTGGGCCAGCGCGTCGCCGAGACCGGCTGCCCGGTCGTCTACGTGAACCAGGTAGGCGGCCAGGACGAGCTGGTCTTCGACGGGCGCTCCTTCGTGCAGGATCCGGTCAACGGGGCGCGGGCCGTGCTGCCGGCCTGGGCGACCGGCCAGGGGCAGGTAGAGGCGCGCCGCGGGGCGCAGGGTCCGGTCCTGCACCCCCGCGACGAGCACCTGCACCTGTCCGCCTGCGGCATCCGGCCGACCCTGACCGACCCCGGTCCGGAACCGGACGAGGCCGATGCCCGCGACCTCTACCAGGCGCTGATGATCGGCATCCGAGACTACGTGACCAAGAACGGCTTTCCCGGGGTGCTGCTGGGCCTGTCCGGCGGGATCGACTCCGGGCTGACCGCGGCGCTGGCCACCGACGCCCTGGGCCCGGCGGCGGTCACGGCCGTGATGATGCCCTATCGCTATACCGCCTCGATCAGCATCGAGGACGCCGAGGCACAGGCCCGGCTGCTGGGGCTGGAGTATCACGAGATCGCGATCGAACCGATGGTCGAGAGTTTCATGGCGGGGCTGGGAGATGCCCTGTCCGCGTATCCGGCCGGGGCGGGGGACGTAACCGAGCAGAACCTGCAGGCGCGCGCCCGGGGCGTGCTCCTGATGGCGCTGTCCAACCGCAGCGGCAAGCTGTTGCTGGCCACGGGCAACAAATCCGAGATGGCGGTGGGCTACTCCACGCTGTACGGCGACATGAATGGCGGTTTCGCGCCGCTGAAGGATGTCTCCAAGCAGTGGGTGTATCGCCTGGCGCGCTGGCGCAACACGCGCGGGCCGGCGATCCCGGAACGGGTGATCGAACGTCCGCCCAGCGCGGAGCTGGCGCCGGATCAGCAGGATGCCGACTCGCTGCCGCCCTACGAGGTGCTGGACGCGATCCTCGAGGCCTTTGTCGAGCAGGAACGGTCCGTCGCCGACATCGTCGCGCAGGGTTTTGACCGCCCCACGGTGGAGCGCATCGCCCGCATGGTGTTCATCGCCGAGTACAAGCGCCGCCAGGCCGCGCCCGGGATACGGGTCAGCCCGCGCGCCTTTGGCCGCGACCGGCGCTACCCGATCACCTCCGGCTACCGCCCGGACTGATCCGCTCCGACGCGCGCAGAGTTCACCACGAAGCACACGAAGGCACGAAGAAGGTCAAGGACGGTTCACAGGAAGACAGGAAGTACCGAAGGTTCTGAATGGGGTGTCCCGGGCTGCGGTCTTAGGGCCCCGACAATACTGACTCGGTGCCTCGCTCCGTCCGACGTATCCGAAACGGCGGCATATTGCGGACCGGAAAGGACTTCCCCGATCAACCACAGGCCCTCTTCCAGCCTTCCCGTCTTCCTGTTAAACGCCCTTGACCTGGCCCTTCTTCGTGCCTTCGTGTGCTTCGTGGTGAATCCAGAGCAGCGTCGAACGTCGCGAGCAGGCGAGGACCACAGCGCGGGGCCGGGGGTTTGATACACTTTCAGGGGTGAGACAAGCGCCTGCGCAGCGGGCACAACCAAAGGGATTCGCATGAAGAAGATCGAGGCGATCATCAAGCCGTTCAAGCTGGAAGATGTCCGCGAGGCCCTGACCGAGATGGGTATCGCCGGGATGACCGCGACCGAGGTCCAGGGCTTCGGGCGCCAGAAGGGCCACACCGAGCTCTACCGGGGCGCGGAATACGTGGTCGATTTCCTGCCCAAGGTGAAGCTGGAACTGGTGGTGGACGACGACCGGGTCGACCCCTGCATCGATGCGATCGTGAAGGCCTCGCGCACCGGCAAGATCGGGGACGGCAAGATCTTCGTGTCCGACATGTCGCGCGTGGTCCGTATCCGCACCGGCGAAGAGGGCAGCGAGGCCCTCTGAACGACGGATCCTCCGGCGCTTGATGGATCTACCACGAAGCGCACGAAGGCACGAAGAAGGTCAAGGGCGGGTAACAGGAAGGCTGGAAGAGGGGAAGCGTGATTGGGGTGTGGGGTTGGCTGGTGTCTGTCGCAGCCCCGAACGTACGCAATATCCGTGGCGGCCAAACCCGTTCAACCTTCCAGTCTTCCCACCATCCTGTAGACGCTTTTCCCTCGGTGCCGTAGCGGACTGAACGAGTGCCCGGGGGCTCAGTTGGTGAGGAAGGGGATGCGGTCCATCACGCGCCACAGGCCGCGGCGTTCCTCGCGTTCCAGTTCCACCGGCTCGCCCGCGCGCACGGCCACGGCCACGTCCGGATAGTTCAGCTCCAGCACGGTCATGGTGTTCTCGGCGTGATCGTCCAGGCCGAGCTCGGTGTAGGCGCGATGCAGCACGGCCAGGGCCTTGGGCATCACCTCGGCGCCGGGGTAGGTGGAGATGACGTTGCGGGCGCGCTGCGCGGCTGCGACCCAGGCGGTGCGTTCCATGTAGAACTCGGCCACCCGCAGTTCGTAGGCGGCCAGCGCATTGCGGATGTAGATCATGCGCTGGTAGGCGTCCGGGGCGTAGCGGCTGTCGGGGAACTCGCGGATCAGGCGGTCGAAGTCCTGGAAGGCCTGGTCGAAGGGCTCCGGGTCCATCTCGGCGGGGTCACGCGGGAACAGGTTGGCGAGGAAGCCCTGCTGGCGGTTGAAGTTGATCAGCCCGCGCAGGTAGTACGCATAATCCAGGTTCGGATGGCGCGGGTTCAGCTGCACGAAGCGGTCCACCGCGGCCAGGGCGGGTTCCGGCTCGCCGGCCTTGTAGTAGGCGTAGGGGATCTCGATCTGCGCCTGCTGGGCATAGCGCCCGAAGGGATAGCGCGCCTCGAGTTTTTCGTAGTATTCGACGGCCTGGTCGTAGTTGCCCTCGTTCAGGGCGTTCTTGGCCTCGCCGTAGAGCTGGCTGGCGGACCAGCCGAGCGTGGGGTCTTCGCGCCCGGCACAGCCGGCGACCACGAGCGCCACGATCAGAACGACGAGCAGGCGCGACAGGTGCGGGACAGAAATCACGGCGAGGCCTCACAGATGAACCGAAGTGCAGGGATTCTACAACATCAAGCCCCGGTGGCGACGAGCGGGAGGCCGCGCAATGAGTGAACCGCGGGAGGCCTGTCTGCCGGAAGAAGCGGCGGGACAGCGCCTGGATGCCGCGCTGGCGCGGCTGTTCCCGGAGTACTCGCGCAGCCAGCTGACCCAGTGGCTGAAGGAGGGCGCGCTGCGGGTGGATGGTGGCTCGCCCCGCCCGCGCACGCCGGTGCGCGGGGGCGAGCGGGTCGAGCTGACGGCGCCCGAGGCGCCGGTGCTGGAGGCCCGGCCCGAGGCCATTGCGCTGGACATCGTCTACGAGGACGCCGCGGTGCTGGTGGTCAACAAGCCCGCCGGGCTGGTGGCCCACCCGGCGGCCGGGCATCGCGACGGCACGCTGGTCAATGCCCTGCTGCACCACGCCCCGGAGCTGGCGCAGCTGCCGCGCGCCGGGGTGGTCCACCGCCTGGACAAGGACACCACCGGCCTGATGGTGGTCGCGCGTACGCCCGAGGCCCAGACCGCCCTGGTGCGCCAATTGCAGGCGCGCAGCGTACACCGCGAGTACCGCGCCCTGGTCCAGGGCCGAGTGATCAGCGGGGCCACCATCGACGAGCCGATCGGGCGTCATCCGGTTGATCGCAAGCGCCAGGCCGTGACCGCGGCCGGCAAGCCCGCAGTCACGCATTACCGTGTGGCGGAGCGCTTTCCCGCGCACACCCTGCTGAACGTACGTCTGGAGACCGGGCGCACGCACCAGATCCGTGTGCATATGGCACATATCCGCCACCCGATCGTGGGGGATCTGACCTACGGCGGCCGTCCGCGCCCGGTGAAGGGCATGGGCGACGCGGCGAAGGCGACGGTCGCGGCCTTCAAGCGCCAGGCCCTGCATGCGGCCCGCCTGGAGTTCGAGCATCCGGAGACGGGCGAGCCCTGCGCCTTCGAGGCCCCGCTGCCGGAGGATTTCGAGGCCCTGCTCGCGGCCCTGCGCGCCGATGCCCGGGAGGACGGGGATGTCTGAGGCCCTGCCGCTGTTGAAACCCGGGCCCGGGGAACTCCCGGCCGGGGTGCACGCGCTGCAGACGACCCGGACGGGTGGCGTCAGTACCGGGCCCTGGGCCGCGCTGAATCTGGCCCTGCATACTGGCGATGCCCCGGATCACGTGGCGGAAAACCGGCGCCGACTGGAACAGTCCCTGGGGTGCGCCGCGCCCATCGCCTGGCCGCGCCAGGTCCATGGGACGACCGTGATCACCGCCGATGCCCTGCAGGCGGCGTTGAAGGCGGGCGATACGCCCGAGGCCGATGCGGTGGTCAGCGACCGGCCGGGGGCGATCTGCGCCGTGCAGACCGCCGATTGTCTGCCCGTGGTGCTGGCGACAGTGGACGGCGCGGCGGTCGGGGTGGCCCACGCCGGTTGGCGTGGGCTGGCCGATGGGGTGCTGGAGGCCACGATCACGGCGCTGAATGGCCTGCGGCCAGGTGTGCCAATCCAGGCTTGGATGGGGGCTGCCATCGGACCCGTCGCCTTCGAGGTCGGGCCCGAGGTGCGCGAGGCCTTTCGGGCGCAGGATCCGGAGGCCGATGCCGCGTTTCGGCCCGGTGCCGGGGGGCGCCTGCTGGCGGATCTCTACCGGCTGGCGCGCCAGCGGCTGCAGCGGGCCGGTGTGGCGCAGGTCGCCGGCGGGGGCCGCTGCACCTTCACCGAGGCGGAGACCTTCTATTCCTATCGTCGCGACGGAGCGACCGGCCGCATGGGCACGCTCGTGTGGTTCGCCCCCGACCCCGCGCGATAGCCACCTGTCACTGCGAGGCCCTGCCAGGGGCCGTGGCAGTCGCTGGATGCACCCCGACGCTGGTTTCGCGGCGAGCCTCGGCTCTGGCCCCGCGCAGCGGTTTCCGCGCGTCTATCCTTGAAGCCGGGGGGATTGTCCCCAACGTTGGTGTCAGTTCAACAAGATTCGACCGAGGGGTTTCCCAATGCGAATGGATCGCCTGACCACCAAATTCCAGTCCGCCATCGCGGACGCACAGTCGCTCGCGGTTGGCCGCGACCATCAGTTCATCGAGCCGTCCCACCTGCTGCTGGCCTTGCTGGACCAGGAGGGGGGCACGATCCGTCATGTGCTCGACCGCGCCGGTGCCAACGTGCGCCAGTTGCGCTCCGCTTTGGGCGAGGCGCTGGACCGCCTGCCGAAGGTGGAAGGCGCCGCGGGCGAGGTGCATGTCTCCAATGACCTGGGGCGCATGCTGAACGTCTGCGACAAGCTCGCCCAGGAGCGCAAGGACCAGTACATCCCCAGCGAGCTGTTCCTGCTCGCGGCGATCGACGAGAAGGCCGGTGTCGGCGAGATGCTGCGCAACGCTGGCGCCAACAAGGACTCCCTGGAGAAGGCCGTGGAGGACATGCGCGGCGGGGCCCAGGTGGACGACCCGAACGCCGAGGAGAACCGCCAGGCCCTGGACAAGTACACCATCGACCTCACCGAGCGCGCCGAGCAGGGCAAGCTGGACCCGGTGATCGGCCGTGACGAGGAGATCCGCCGCTCGGTCCAGGTGCTGCAGCGGCGCACCAAGAACAACCCGGTGCTGATCGGCGAGCCGGGTGTGGGCAAGACCGCGATCGTCGAGGGCCTGGCCCAGCGTATCGTCAACGGCGAGGTGCCGGAGGGGCTCAAGGACAAGCGCGTGCTGGCGCTGGACCTGGGGGCGCTGCTGGCCGGGGCCAAGTACCGCGGCGATTTCGAGGAGCGCCTGAAGTCTGTGCTCAAGGAGCTCTCGCAGGAAGAGGGTCGCGTGATCCTGTTCATCGACGAGATCCACACCCTGGTGGGCGCGGGCAAGGCCGAGGGCGCGATGGACGCCGGCAACATGCTCAAGCCGGCCCTGGCGCGCGGCGAGCTGCACTGCATCGGCGCGACCACGCTGGACGAATACCGCCAGAACATCGAGAAGGACGCCGCGCTGGAGCGCCGCTTCCAGAAGGTGCTGGTGGACGAGCCCACGCAGGAAGACACCATCGCCATCCTGCGCGGGCTGAAGGAGCGCTACGAGGTCCATCACGGGATCGAGATCACCGACCCGGCGATCGTCGCCGCCGCACAGCTGTCGCAGCGCTACATCACCGACCGGCAGCTGCCGGACAAGGCGATTGACCTGATCGACGAGGCCAGCTCGCGCATCCGCATGGAGATCGACTCCAAGCCCGAGTCCATGGACCGGCTGGAGCGGCGCCTGATCCAACTGAAGATCGAGCGCGAGGCCCTGAAGAAGGAGTCCGACGACGCCTCGAAGAAGCGCCTGGGCACGCTGGAGGAGGAGATCGAACGCCTGGAGCGCGAGTACTCCGACCTGGAAGAGGTGTGGAAGTCCGAGAAGGCCTCGGTCTCCGGGGCGGCCCAGTTGAAGGAAGAGCTCGAGCGCGCCCGTACCGAGCTGGAGACGGCCCGCCGCGCCGGGGATCTGTCGCGTATGTCCGAACTGCAGTACGGGCGTATCCCGGACCTGGAGAAGTCCCTCGCCATGGCTCACGAGATGGAGAGCCAGGAGACCCAGCTGCTGCGCAACAAGGTCACCGACGAGGAGATCGCCGAGGTCGTCTCGCGCTGGACCGGCATCCCGGTCTCCAAGATGCTGGAGGGCGAGAAGGACAAGCTGCTGCGCATGGAAGAGGCCATTGGTGACCGCGTGGTTGGTCAGTCCGAGGCGGTGCGCGCGGTGGCCAACGCTATCCGCCGCTCGCGGGCGGGCCTGTCCGACCCGAACCGCCCGAACGGCTCGTTCCTGTTCCTTGGCCCGACCGGCGTGGGCAAGACCGAGCTGACCAAGGCGCTGGCCGGGTTCCTGTTCGACACCGAAGAGGCGATGGTGCGCATCGACATGTCCGAGTTCATGGAGAAGCACTCCGTGGCGCGGCTGATCGGGGCGCCCCCGGGCTACGTCGGCTACGAGGAGGGCGGCTACCTGACCGAGGCCGTGCGCCGCAAGCCGTACTCCGTGATCCTGCTCGACGAGGTCGAGAAGGCGCACCCGGATGTCTTCAACGTGCTGCTGCAGGTGCTGGATGACGGCCGCCTGACCGACGGGCATGGCCGCACCGTGGACTTCCGCAATACGGTGATCGTGATGACCTCCAACCTGGGCTCGCAGCAGATCCAGGAGATGGCCGGCGAGGAGAACTACGCGGCGATGAAGGGCGCGGTGATGGAGATCGTCGGGCAGCACTTCCGTCCCGAGTTCATCAACCGTGTGGACGACGTGGTGGTGTTCCATCCGCTGGAGCGCGAACAGATCCGCGCGATCGCCGATATCCAGCTGCAGTACCTGCGCAAGCGGCTGGAAGAGCGCGACCTGGGCCTGACCATCACCGACGCCGCGCTGGATCACCTGGGGGCCGCGGGCTTCGACCCGGTCTACGGGGCGCGCCCGCTCAAGCGGGCGATCCAGACCCAGCTGGAGAACCCGCTGGCGCAGTCGCTTCTGGCCGGCGAGTTCGGCCCCGGAGATACCATCGAGGTGGACATGGCCGGCGAGCAGCTGGCCTTCACCCGGGCGGCGGCCGCGGCCTGATCCGTCCGGTATCCTGCGACATCGACAAGGCCCGCCCGGTGCGGGCCTTTTTCATGCCGGGTCCGCGCTGCGACACAATCGCGGGCCTGGCGCAACGGGACGCGCGCCGCGCGCGCCGAGGGGGGTGGGCATGCCGCATTTGCGGGTCGAATATTCACAGGACCTGGCTGCGGGGCCGGAGGTGGCTGCCTGGCTGGACGCCCTGCACGCGGCGGCCTGCGCTTCGGGGCTGTTCCCGGCGTCGCATATCAAGGTCCGCGCCCACCCGGTGTCGCAGTATCGGGTCGGGGGCGAGGTGCGGCCTTTCGTGCATGTCGAGGTGCGTCTCAAGTCCGGCCGTTCGCTGGCGCAGCGCCAGGCGCTGAGCGAGGCCGTCCTGCGGGCCCTGCAGGACCGGATCGGGGAGGCGGTAATCACCGTCGAGGTGACCGAGATGGAGGCGGCGAGCTACGCGCGGCACGATCCGCAGGACGGAGACCGGGACCGCCCGGATTGAAATGCCGGTGTGCGTGGCGAGCCGGGCGTTCCGGACCGCTACACTCGGGGGGAGGAAAGACGGAACGGGATGTTCGTGATGGCGGTGGTACGGGTGGTTGCGGTCCTGGCGCTGGGGTTCGTGCTGGCGGGGTGTTCGCTGCTGGATGCGCGCGAACAGCTCGCGCGCATGGGCGGGGCCTGTGTGATCAGCGGCACGGTGGGACCGGACGCGACGGCGTCCGAGGCGGGTCGGACGGGGCCCTATATCGTGGCGGTATTCCGCGAGTCGGTCGGTGGCGCCGGGGTGCCCGAGCCGGTGGACCATGTGGTCAGCGCCCAGGGCGGGAGCTGGTTCTTCGGGCTGGAGCCGGGTCGCTATCGTGTGCTGGCCTTCCGCGACGAGGAGGGTGACCGGGCCCATCCCGCCGGTGCCCCGGTGCAGTATGTGGCCGGCGGCGATCCGCTGGACTGTGGCCCCGGCGGGCGGCTGACCGGGATCGAGATCCGCGTGAACGGGGACCATCGCCTGGCCCACCCGGTTGCGCTGCCGGCCACACGCGGCCTGGTGGGTGCCGAGGGCGCCAGCGACCTTCCGCTGAGCCTGGGACGGGTGACCGCCTTCGGCGCGATAACCCACCTGGACGACCCGCGTTTTGCGTCCGAGGTGGCCCGCGGCAGCCAGTGGCGACCCCTGGACTTCGTGATGGACGGTTACGCGGGGGTGTACTTCCTCGAGCCCCATGACCCGACGCGGACGCCGGTGCTGTTCGTGCACGGGATGAACGGCTCGCCGCGGGACTTTGCCGGGCTGCTGGAGGTTCTGGACCGCGAGCGTTATCAGCCGTGGTTCTACTACTACGCCTCCGGGTTGCCACTGCAGTCGGCGGCCGCGCACCTGGCACAGGTGGTGGAGGAGCTGGAAGTGCGTCACGGGGTCGAGTCGCTACCGGTGGTGGCGCACAGCATGGGCGGGCTGGTGGCGCGGGGGTTCCTGAACGAGCGAGCTCGGCGCGAGGCGGCGGCACCGGTGCCGGTTATGATCACCCTGTCCACGCCCTGGGCCGGGCACGAGCGGGCGCAGCAGGGGGTGGATCGCTCGCCGGTCGTGATCCCGGTCTGGCGCGACATGGCCCCGGGCAGCGACTACCTGGAAGGCCTGTTCCCGCATCCGGGCGCGGGGGCAGGCGAGTTGCATCTGGTGTTCGGCTACCAGCGCGGCGAAGGGGGTGCGCGCGCGACCGCGGACGGGGTGGTGACGCTGGCCAGCATGCTGCACCCGCCGGCCCAGCGCGAGGCGGCCTCGGTCTTCGGCGTGGCGACCACGCATGCCGGCATCCTGTCGCATCCGCTGGCGCTGGAGCGGGTCGAGGAACTCCTGTCCCGGGTGGAGGATCGGTAATGGCTGCGCCGCGGCGGCCTCTGCACCGCGACGGGGCAGCGGGATCGGCGTAGTCTGGGGCCACCCGGCCGCACTTCGAGCGGGCGGCGGTTTAACGGGGAACGCGATGCAGTTGTTCGAGTGCGAGTTCTGTGGGCAGGGGGTGTATTTCGATAACACCTACTGCACACGCTGTGGCCACCGGCTGGGGTTTCTCCCGGATCGTCTGGAGGTGTCTGCCCTGGCGCCGGCGGGAGAGGCCACGGATGCCCGCGGGCACCCGGTGCCTGGCGGATTGTGGCGGGTGGCGGACGAGCCGGACGGGGCACTGTACCGCCAGTGTCGCCACTATGCGGTGGACGCGGTCTGCAACTGGATGGTGCCGCACGGCGACGCCGACCCGTTCTGCCGGGCCTGCCGCCTGAACCGGACCATCCCCGACCTGAGTGTCCCCGGCAATGCACGTCTGTGGGAGCGCCTGGAGACGGAGAAGCGGCGCCTGGTCTACGGGTTGTTGCGTCTGGGCCTGCCGGTGGTGCCGCGACGTGATGATCCCAAGGGGATCGCATTCGACTTCCTGGCCGATACGGCCCCCGAGTTCCGCGAGGGCGGTGGCGTGGTCACCGGCCATGCGAACGGGCTCATTACCCTGAATATCGCCGAGGCCGACCCGGCGGTTCGCGAGCGCATGCGCGAGGCGATGGCCGAACCCTATCGCACGATCCTCGGCCATTTCCGCCACGAGTCCGCCCACTACTACTGGGACCGCCTGATCCGCGATACCCCCTGGCACGCCGCCTTCCGCGAGCGCTTCGGCGACGAGCGCGCGGACTATGACGAAGCCCTGCGCCGCCATTATGCCGACGGGCCGCCCGCCGAATGGCAGGCCTCGTTCGTCTCCGCCTACGCCAGTTCGCATCCCTGGGAGGATTGGGCCGAGACCTGGGCCCACTACCTGCACATCGTGGATACCCTGGATACCGCGTCCGCCTACAACATGGATATCGTGCCCGGTGCCGGCCCGTCAGCACGGCTGGGTGCGCAGGGCGATGCACCGGCCTTCGACGCCTATGCCGCGGCCGATTTCGATGGACTGATGGAACACTGGCTGCCACTGGTCAGCGCCCTCAACAGCCTCAACCGCAGTATGGGGCATCCGCATGTCTATCCCTTCGTGTTGACGGCCGCCGCCATCGCCAAGCTGGCGTTCGTGCATCAGGTCATTCAGGATTTCCGCACGGATTGTCGTGCCGCGCTGGCGGGTGCCACCGGTACCTGAGCGCACGCCGGGGGCGCGCGGTCCGGCGCGCCCGCCACTCATGCGAAAGGACGCCCGATGTACAACGTTGCCACCCGTGGCCCATTCAAGGGGCTGAATCCGCGCGTCGCGCCGCTGGCGCTGATCCTGGTGGTCATCATCGCCCTGCTGGGGGTGTATCGCACCGAGCAGCTGGGTGCGGTGGTGGGCGATGCGCGTACCTTCGTGACGCCGCTTCTGGAGTGGTACTACGTGGTCGTCATGGCCTTCTTCCTGGTGATGGTGGTCTGGCTCGGGGTCGGGCGCTACAAGAACGTGCGCCTGGGGCGTGACGACGAGGTTCCCGAGTTCACCACCCTGTCGTGGCTGTCGATGCTGTTCGCCGCGGGCATGGGCGTGGGGCTGTTGTTCTGGGCGGTGGCCGAGCCGCTGTCGCACTACGGCGGGAACCCGTTCCTGATCGAGAATGGCGACCGGGCCGCGGCCGCGGACATGTCCATGGTCCTGACCTATTTCCACTGGGGTCTGAATGCCTGGGGCGTGTTCGCCCTGCTGGCCCTGATCCTGGCCTACTTCGGGTTCCGAAAGGGCCAGCCGCTGGCCCTGCGCTCGGCCCTGCACCCGCTGATCGGCAAGTACAGTCACACCTGGCCGGGGGACCTGGTCGACCTGTTGGCGATCATCGCCACCGTCTTCGGGATCGCGACGACGCTGGGCCTGGGGATCCAGCAACTGGAGTCCGGACTCGCGCACACCGTTGGGATCTCCCTGGAGGGGGACCGCGGACTACTGATGCTGACCGCGCTGCTGACCGTGATTGCGATCGTGTCCGTGGTGACCGGGATGCAGGCCGGGGTGCAGCGGGTCAGCCAGGCCAACCTCTGGCTCAGTGTCGCGCTGCTGGGGCTGCTGCTGGTGGCGGGGCCGACCCAGTACCTGCTGGCCCTGGTCGTGCAGTCCAGCGGCAGCTACCTGCAGAACCTGCTGGGGCTCTCGCTGTACACCCACGCCCACCATATGGACGAGTGGCATGCCGACTGGACGGTCTTCTACTGGGGCTGGTGGCTGGCCTGGGCGCCGTTCGTCGGGCTGTTCATCGCGCGCATCTCGCGCGGCCGCACGCTGCGCGAGTTCGTGATGGGCGTACTGCTGGTGCCGACCCTGATCACCTTCTTCTGGCTCGCGCTGCTGGGTGGCACCGCTTTGCATGCCGAGGTCGAGGGCATCGCCAATATCGCCGAGCGCGTGTCCGAGGACCTGACCATGGCGACCTTCGCCACCATGGAGACCCTGGAGCCCTGGCTGATTGCGAAGACGGGGGCGATTCTGATCACGATCCTGATTGCGACCTACCTGCTGACCTCCGCCAATGCCGGGATCGTGGTCATCAATACCCTGCTGGCCCATGGATCCACCGAGCACCGGGCGATCCACCTGATCCTGTGGGGGGCGATGATCGGGCTGGTGACCGGGGTCCTGCTGCTGGCCGGCGGGCTGGAGGTCCTGCAGAACGCGGTCATCCTGGCGGCGCTGCCGTTCTCGCTGGTGATGCTGATGATGGTGGTCGGGCTGATGCGCGGTCTGGAGGACGAGCGCTACGCGCCGCGTCCGGGCGAGCACACGGTCGCGCCCAGCGAGCCGTGGACGATCCCGCCGGACCGCGTCCACGAGGACTTCGACGTGGACGACGACGCCCCCGAGGCCCGCGACGAGGACGACCGCCGGGTTCCCTGACGGCCCCGGTCTTCCATCACGGCAAAAACCGTAAAGAGCGATTAACAGGAAGTTGGGAAGACAGGAAGAATGAATGGTTGGAAACCCCTTGCGCTTCGCGGTGGGTGTTCAGGGCTATGCATCCAATGCACCTAAATCCAAATAGATCCTTCCGAGCTTCCCTTCTTCCTGTGAATGCTCTTTGGTTTTTCGGGCGCTTGGTGGTGAGCCGCAGGAAAGGCCCGCGCATCCTGCGCCCACTTTCGGGTGGGCGGGGCTTGCCGTAGCCTGTGCGCCCATCGTCAACCGAACCGCGAGAGAAGCCCCATGAGCGATACCCTGCAGTTGTCCGGCGAGCTGATCCAGAAGGTCCAGGAGGTTCTGACCGAGGTGGATCCGAAGGCGCAACAGCCCATCGTGGCCGTCCAGTACCTGAGCGCCATTACCGGGTTCATGGTCGCGCAGATGCCGGAGTCGGTGAACGAGCGCAAGGAATACCTGAAGCAGCTGTCGCAGTTCACCGAGTCGGTGTTCGTGGACGTGGAGAGTCGCAAGCAGGCCGCGCCGCCGCCGCAGGAAGCCAGCGGCGTGTGGCGCCCCGGCGACAACTGATCCGGGCTGGCGGCGCGCCGGCGTCAGCCGTTGTCGCCGCCTTCGCCCCGGTCCTTGCGCATCTGGCGCAGCATGGCTTCCTGCTCGTTGAAGCTGGGCATGCGCCGCTTGCCGCCCACGTCGCGGTCACGGTCGCTGGCGCCGGCCTGGCCGGACTGGCCCGGCTTTTCGGCGTCCTTGATGCGCTGATACTCCTGCAGTTCGCGGCGGGCATCCTCGTCGCTGGTGTAGCGGCCGCGGTAGTCCTGCGGCGGCTTGTGTCCCTTGCGCAGGAAGACCTGCTTGCGCAGTTCCTTGTTGTAGTCGGTGACCCGGCGGTCGATCCACCACAGGTCCACCAGCGCCCACAGCACACCGGCGCCCAAGGGTAGCAGCCACCAGAGGGCGGGTACGAAAAAGGCCAGGGCCAGGGTGATCGCGGTGAGCGCCAGGAAGCCGGCGCCGCCCAGCGGTTCGCGCAGGTAGAAGCGGTGCAGGCCCAGCGGGAACAGGACCCACGCGGCGTAGGCCGCGGGCCGGGTGCGCATCTCGCTGGCGAGCTTGGCATTGATGGACTGCAGGCCGCCGCCCTCCAGGTCCAGTTCCTTCCAGGCCTTGCTCATCCCTGCCTCCGTTGCGTTCACGTGTAGCGCCACGGTAGCCGCAACCCGGGGCGCGGGGCGATTGTGCGGGTGCCGCGCGAGGGTTTTACCGGCGCTGCGTCAGCCCTCTTCGCGCGTGGGGTCGCGTTCCAGCAGGCGGCGCACGGTGTCGCGCACCGGGCGGCCCTGGTAGAGCACGGCGTGTACCTCGGCGCAGATCGGCATCTCCACCTCCAGTGCCTCGGCCCGCACCACGGCGACCCGGGCCGTCTCCACGCCCTCCACCGACTGGCCGACCCGTGCGCGGGCGGTCTCGAGGTCCACCCCCTCGCCCAGCATCCGCCCCAGGCGGCGGTTGCGCGACTGGTTGTCGGTGCAGGTGAGGATCATGTCACCCAGCCCGGAGAGGCCGGTAAGGGTGGCAGGGCGGGCGCCCACCGCGGCGCCGAAGCGCTGGATCTCGGCCAGCCCCCGGGTCATCAGGGCGGCGCGGGCATTGGCGCCGAACCCGGCGCCATCGGCGATGCCCGTGGCCACCGCCAGCACGTTCTTCAGGGCCCCGCCGAGCTCCACGCCGATGACGTCGGTGTTGCGGTACAGACGCAGGGAACGCCCGTGCAGCGCCTCCACCAGGCGATCCATATGGCCTTCGTCGGTGGAGGCCACGGACAGCGCGGTCGGTTGCTCCTGCGCGACCTCGGCGGCGAAGGAGGGGCCCGAGATCAGGGCGGGCGGGTGTTCCGGACCCAGTTCCTGCTCGGCGATCTCGTGCAGCCAGGCGCCGGTGGCGGTCTCCAGGCCCTTGGTGGCCCAGGCCACCACCTGTCCGCGCGCCACCCGCGGGGCCAGCCAGCGCAGGGTCGCGCGGAAGGCGCCGGAGGGGACGGCGATCAGGACCAGATCGCGGCCGTCGACGATCGCGGGGTCGGCGCTGACGCGGAGGTTGTCCGGGAAGCGGTGGCCGGGGAGGTAGCGGGCATTCTCGCGCTCGGCCTGCAGGCGCGCGGCGGTGTCATCGCCGCGTACCCACAGGGCCACGTCGGCATGCAGCCGCGCCGCATGCAGGGCCAGCGCCGTGCCCCAGCAGCCGCCGCCGAGGACCGCGATGCGCATCCTAGGAAACCCCATGCTTCATGTACGCGCTCGCGTCGGTACGCCAGGTCCTTCGGGGGCCTGGCGTCAGGCCTGCTGGCTGGGCGCGGTCTGCTCGCCGCCGGCCTGCTGCTTCTGCTCCTGGAGGTGCTGGGCGTACAGCGACTCGAAATTCACCGGCTGCAGCAGCAGCTGCGGGAAGCCGCCCTTCAGGACCAGGTCGGCGACGGTTTCGCGGGCGAACGGGAACAGCACGTTGGGGCAGTAGGCGCCCAGCAGGTGATTGCGCTGGTCCTCGGGGAAGTTGCGCACGATGAAGACGCCCGCCTGCTTGATCTCCACCAGGTAGGCGGTCTTGCCGTCGGACTCGGTGGTCACGGTCAGGCCCAGTTCCACTTCGAAGGCCCCGGCGGCCTCGTCGATCGGGCGTGCGTTGGTGTTCAGCTGGATGTTGGTCTCGCCCTTCCACTCGCGCATGAACACCTCGGGGGAGTCCGGCGCCTCGAACGAGAGGTCCTTGATGAAGACCTTCTGAATGGAGAAATCGGGGCGGTCGTTCTGTTCGCCCTGGGCCGCGCCGTTGCCGCTGTTGGGGGAGTTCTCTTCAGCCATGGTGTTCTATCTCGCAGTCGTCTTGAATCGGGGCATTGTAAGGGGGTGCGCGCGCCTTGCGGGTGCGGTGGCCGGAAGCGCTGCCCGGTGGTGCGGGCGCTGCCGGTTATCCGGGACTGCCGGCGGCTGTCGGCTCGACCCCTGCCGCGGCGGCCAGGCGCGCCAGCTCGCCACTGCTGTCCATCGCCTGCAGTTCGTCGAAGCCGCCGATGTGGGTCTCGCCGAGGAAGATCTGCGGGACCGAGGTGCGGCCGTCGGCGCGTTGCTCCATCTCGGCACGCAGGCCCGGTTCGCGGTCGACGGCGTATTCCGCGAACGGATAGCCACGCTGGTTGAGCAGGCGCCGGGCCAGCAGGCAGAACGGGCAGCGCCCGCTGGAGTAGACCTCGAACTGCATTACTTCTTCTTGATGGGCATGTTGGCCGATTGCCAGGCCTGGATGCCGCCCTGCAGGTTGACCACGTCCTCGAACCCGGCCGCTGTTAGCTGCTGCGCGGCGCTGGCGGAACGGTTGCCGCTGCGGCAGTAGACCACCACGGGCTTGTCCTTGTACTTCTCGATGTCGCCCATGCGCTTTTTCAGGCTGCCCAGCGGGATGTGCTTGGCGCCTCCGATGCGGCCGGCCGCGACCTCGCTGTCCTCGCGTACGTCCAGCACCAGGGCGTCGTCCTGGTTGATCACGCGCACCGCCTCGGCCGGCGACAGGGAGCGGTACTTGCGGTTCAGGCGTCGGAGTTCGACGAACAGGATCATCCCGATCACCGCCAGCAGGGCGCCGGTCAGGATCGGGTGATTGGCGAGAAATTCGGGCAGGCGTTCAAGCATTCGGGAGACCGGATCGGAGGGGTGATTGTCAGGAACTGCAGAAAACGTCCTGCATCATACCGATCAGGCGCAGGGTCCGGGAGTCCCCCACGCGGTAGTAGACCCGGTTGGCATCCTTGCGCGTGGCGAGGATGCCCTTGTCGCGCAGGATGCCCAGGTGCTGCGAAATGTTGCTCTGCGAGGTCCCGACCTGGTCGACGATTTCCTGTACGCTGATTTCGCGATCGCCGAGAATGCAGAGGATCTTCAGGCGCAGCGGGTGGGACATGGCCTTGAGCGAGCGCGAGGCCCGTTCGATATCCTCGTCCTGGGACATCAGGCCGTCTTCGACGGACAGATCGTCTTCAACCGTTTCGTGGCTCACGGCATACCTCTCTTGCGAGCGAGGGAAATCCTCGCAACCGGGTCAGAATATAAGAACCTAAACGTACCCCGATATGCGAATCTGCGCAATCCTGAGTCATCCATATGGCCTCCGTGCCCCGTTCTGGTGCGCGGTACTGGCCGGTCTGCTGCTGGCCCCGGGGGCCCTGGCGCTGGAACCCGAGGCCGAACTGCGCGAGACCCGCGAGGCGATCCAGGACCTGGAACGCACCCAGGAGGAGCGCTACGCGGCCTTGCAGGAACTGGAGGCCCTGCTGGCGGATGCCGCGCGCGGGACCGAGGACTCGCGCCGCGAGTTGCGCGAGCTGGCGCAGGAGCGTTCGCGCCAGGAGGCGGTCGTCGCCGACCAGGAGGCGCGGGTGGAAGAGGCCCGGGAGCACCTGGAGACGGAACGCCGCGCGGCGGCCCGGCTGGTGCGCGACCAGTGGCAGCGCGAACGCCACGTCGGGCGCCTGAACGGGCAGGGAGGGGGCGATCGCCACCATGTGGCGTTCGCCGTGCGTATCCGCGAGGCCCGGGAGCAGGCGCTGGAGTCGTTGCGTGACCGGATCGAGGGGCTGGAGGCGGAGCGCGAGGCCCTGGCGCGGGAACGTGCGGTCCTGGCGGAACAGGAGGAACAGGCGCGCGCCGCGGTCGCGGATCTGGAACGCGAGGAGGCGCGCCAGCGCCAGGCCATGGCGGAACTGGAGGCGGCCATCGAGGACGAGGCACTGGAGCTGGAACGCCTGCAGCGCAACGCGGAGACCCTGGAGGCGGTGATCGAGGAGGTCGAGGCGCGCAGCGCGGCGCGCGCCGAGGCCCCCGGGGACTCCGCCCCCGCGCAACCCGACGTGGCCTTCGCCGAGCTGCAGGGCGAACTCCCGCGGCCGGCCGACGGCCGGGTAATCCGCAGCTTCAATGATTCCCGTGGCAGTCGCCTGCGCTCGCGCTGGCGCGGCACGGTGCTGGAGGTCGAGAACGGCGCGGCGGTGCGTGCGGTGCACTACGGGCAGGTGGTCTACGCCGACTGGATGCAGGGCTACGGGTTCCTGGTGATCGTGGATCACGGCGAGCGCTACCTGACGCTGTACTCCAATGTGGAGGAGATCCTGGTGGCAGAAGGCGCAACGGTGGGCGCTGGCGAGCAGCTGGCCGTGGCCGGCGCGGGTAGCGAGGCGATCGCGCCCGGACTCTACTTCGAGATCCGGCATAACGGCGGACCATTGAACCCCGAGGGCTGGTGGCCCTCTCAGTAGACAGAGAGAAGTGAGACCGGGGTCCGGCAAAAGGCGGATGGAGCGCCTGCATTCAGGCGCCCATCACATTGCCGGTGCTACCATCCTCACACTGATCACCTCACGTAACGAGGAAAGGTAATGAGCAAGTCTTGTCGCACCGGATACGCCCTGATCGTCGGACTGGTCGTCGGGGTCATGCTGAGTGTCTCGGTGGCCGTCTACGCCGACCGCGACAATGGCGCGCAATCCGCCCTGCCGGTGGAGGATCTGCAGCGCTTCACCGACGTGTACATGCGCATCAAGCGCAATTACGTCACCGAGGTCGACGACAAGGACCTGCTGGACAACGCGATCCAGGGGATGCTGTCCGGTCTGGACCAGCACTCGGCCTACCTGGACGAACAGGACTTCGAGGACATGCAGGTCGGCACCTCCGGTGAGTTCGGTGGCCTGGGGATCGAGGTGGGCATGGAAGACGGGTTCGTCAAGGTCATCGCGCCGATCGACGACACCCCCGCCAGCCGTGCCGGGATCGAGGCCGGTGATCTGATCATTCGCCTGGACGGCGAGTCGGTGAAGGGCATGTCGCTGTCCGACGCGGTCGCCAAGATGCGCGGCGAGAAAGGGTCGGATATCACCCTGACCGTGCTGCGCGATGGCGAGGACCGGCCGATGGAGATCACCATCACCCGGGATGTGATCCAGGTGCAGAGCGTGCGCTCCGAGATCCTGGAGGACGGATTTGGCTATGTGCGCATCAGCAACTTCCAGCAGCGCACCGCGCGCGATCTCGTGCGGGCGGTCGAGGACCTGCAGGAGCAGGGCGAGCTGAAGGGTCTGGTGCTGGACCTGCGCAACAACCCGGGCGGCATCCTGAACGGGGCCGTGGGAGTCTCGGACGCGTTCCTCGAGGACGGCCTCATCGTCTACACCGAGGGCCGTCTGGAGGACTCGCAGTTCCGTTACCAGGCCTCGCCGGGCGACGTGCTCAAGGGCGCGCCGATGGTGGTGCTTGTCAATCGCGGTTCGGCCTCGGCTTCGGAGATCGTGGCGGGCGCGCTTCAGGACCACAAGCGGGCCGTCGTCATGGGCCAGAACACCTTCGGCAAGGGCTCGGTACAGACCATCCTGCCGCTGACCCAGAACACCGGGATCAAGCTGACCACCGCGCGCTACTTCACGCCCGAGGGTCGCGCGATTAACGAGGACGGCATCGAGCCGGACATCCGCCTGCAGCAACTGGTGGTGCAGCGCAGTGACAGCGAGAACGGCGGCGCCCGCATGGGCCGGGACGGTCTGCCGGAGTCGGTGGACGCGGATGACGAGGACAATGGCGAGGCCCTGGCCGAGCGCGACTACGGCCTGAGCGAGGCGCTGAACCTGCTGAAGGGCCTGAACTTCTACAACCGCCGCTGAGCGCGGCGGGGTCGCGATCGACGGAGAACCGATGCCGAACGTACTGGTGCCCCTGGCTGCCGGGGCCGAGGAACTGGAGGCAGTCACCATCATCGACCTGCTGCGCCGCGCGCAATTCGAGGTCACCGTGGCCGGGCTGGAGCCCGGGCCGGTGACCTGCTCGCGGGGGACGGTCATCCAGCCGGATACCACCCTGGACCAGGTGCTGGATGCGGCCTTTGACCTGATCGTCCTGCCGGGTGGCCTGCCGGGGGCCAATCACCTTCGCGACGATGCCCGGGTGCAGGGGCTCCTGCGGGCGCAGGCCGAGCGCGACGGCTACCTGGCGGCGGTTTGCGCCGGACCCAAGGCGCTGGCCGAGGCCGGCCTGCTGGAAGGCCGGCGCGTGACGGCCTTCACCGGCGCGCTGGACGATGCCGGCATCCCGTCCACCGGCGCCCCGGTGGAAGTGGATGGCCGCCTGATCACCGGCCGCGGCCCGGGCGCCGCGATGGACTTCGCCCTGACCCTGATCGAGCAGCTCGCCGGCCGCGACGCCCGCGACGACGTCGAGGGCCCGTTGCTGCGCCCCTGAATCCTCTACCCCGAGGCGCGCCAAGGCACAAGAAAGGTCAAGAGCGATTTACAGGAAGGTGGGAAGACAGGAAGAAATTCTTGTTGAATGATGCGGTGGTAATCGCAATGCCCTGAACCCCTTCAAACCTTCCCGTCTTCCTGTTGACGCTTTTTCCCTTGGTGCCTGCGTAGTGCGATCGCCTTTCGGTTACCCCACAGTGGCGTAGCGGGTGGCGCTGCCCAGCCAGCGTTCGATCAGGGCGCCGGCGCGGGCTGGGTCGTTCTCGATTCGTGCGGCCAGTGTGGTGGCCTCGTCCAGCAGGTCCTGGTCGCGGGTCCAGTCGGCGACGCGGAAGCTGCGATCGCCGGTCTGGCGCGTGCCCAGCAGTTCTCCCGGCCCCCGCAGTTTCAGGTCCACCTCGGCGATCTCGAAGCCGTCGTCGGTGCGGCGCATCGCCTCCAGGCGCTCGCGCGCGGTCTCGCCCAGTGGCGGGCGGTAGAGCAGTACGCAGGCGGAGGCGGTATTGCCGCGCCCGACCCGGCCGCGCAGCTGGTGCAGCTGCGAGAGCCCCATGCGCTCGGCGTTCTCGATGATCATCAGGCTCGCGTTGGGTACGTCCACGCCGACCTCGATGACCGTGGTGGCGACCAGCAGGTCGATTGCCCCCGCGCGAAAGCGCTCCATCACCGCGTCGCGCTCGGGGCCCTTCATGCGTCCGTGGGCCAGGCCGATGGTCAGTTCCGGCAGCGCCTCGCGCAGGCGTTCGGCGGTGGTCTCGGCGGATTCCGCCTCCAGTTGTTCCGACTCCTCCACCAGCGGGCAGACCCAGTAGGCCTGGGTGCCGGAGCCGCAGGCGGCGCGGATGCGCTCGATGACCTCGTCGCGGCGCTCGTGGCTGATCAGCGCGGTGCGTACCGGCGTGCGCCCGGGCGGGCGCTCGTCGATCACCGAACTGGCGAGTTCCGCATACAGGGCCATGGCCAGGGTGCGCGGGATGGGCGTGGCGGTCATGATCAGCTGGTGCGGCATGTACCCGTTGCCCTTGTCGCCCAGGGCCATGCGCTGGTGGACGCCGAAGCGGTGCTGCTCGTCGATGATCGCAAGCCCCAGGTGGTGAAAGCGGACCTCCTCCTGGAACAGGGCGTGGGTCCCGATGGCGACCTGCCGCTGGCCCGCGGCCAGCTCGGCGAGCAGCTGGCCGCGTTCGCTCGCGGTCTGGCGTCCGCCCAGCCAGGCGATCGCAATCCCCAGCGGTTCCAGCCACTGGGCGAGGTTGCGCCCGTGCTGGCGCGCCAGCAGCTCCGTGGGGGCCATGAAGGCGACCTGGAAGCCGGCCTCCACCGCGGCCAGTGCGGCCGCGACTGCCACCAGGGTCTTGCCCGAGCCCACATCCCCCTGCACCAGCCGGTTCATCGGTTGCGGTCGCGCCAGGTCGGCGAAGATCTCGGCGGTCACGCGTTCCTGCGCGCCGGTCGGCGCGAACGGAAGCTGTTCGCGCAGTTGCTGCCACAGCGCCCCGGGCGGCTGGATGACCGGGGCGCCGCGCGCGTCCTGTGGGGTCCGGCTTTGCTGCATGCGTGCGAGCTGGTGGGCGCACAGCTCCTCCAGCGCCAGGCGGGTGCGCGCCGGGCTGCGGTTCTCCGCGGTATCCAGTTCGCCCAGGGCATCGGCTCGCGCCGGGGGATGGTGCAGCTGTTCCAGCGCGGCGTGCAGCCCGGGCAGGCCCTGGCGGGACAGCTCCGGCAGCAGATCGGGCAGGGCCTGCATGCCCGGCAGGGCGTGCGTCACCAGCTGGCGCAGCAGCTTCTGCGAGATGCCCTCGGTGGTCGGGTAGATCGGGGTCAGGTGCGATTCCAGCGCGGGCGGGGTATCCCCCACGGTCTGGAGCTCCGGATGCACGCATTCCAGCGCCCCGGGCAGGCCGCGCGGCTCGCCGAAGGCGCGGATGCGCGTGCCGGGGGCCAGGCGCCGTTGCTGGTTGGCGCCGAAGTGGAAGAAGCGCAGCAGGATCTGTGCCTGGTCGTCGGCCAGGGTGACCACCAGCATGCGCCGGCGGCGGTGCACCACCTCGGCATGGGTGACGCGGCCCTCGAACAGCGCGGCCAGGCCCGGGCGCAGCGCGGCAATTGGGGTCAGCCGGGTGCGGTCCTCGAAGCGCAGGGGCAGGTGGAACAGCAGGTCCCCGGCCTGTGTCAGGCCCAGGCGTTCCAGGCGCTCGGCCACCGCCGGGCCGACACCCTTCAGGGTGGTCAGCGGGGCCTGCAGGTCCACCGCAGGGGCTCGCGTCGGGTGCTCAGCCGCGCGGGCACCAGGCGATGGCATCCATCTCCACCTGGGCGCCCTTGGGCAGGGCGGCCACGCCGATCGCGGCGCGTGCCGGGTAGGGCTCGCCGAAGACCTCGCCCATGATTTCGTTGACCAGCGGGAAGTGGGTCAGGTCGGTCAGGAAGATGTTCAGCTTGGCGATGTCCGCGGTGCTCGCGCCCGCGGCCTCCAGGACGGCCTGGAGATTGGCGAATACCTGGCGGATCTGGTCCTCGATGCCGCCGCTCACCAGTTCCATGGTGGCCGGATCCAGCGGGATCTGGCCCGACAGGTACAGGGTGTCGCCGGCGCGCACGGCCTGGGAATAGGGGCCAATGGCGGCCGGGGCGTTATCGGTCTGGATGATCTCGCGGGACATGCGGGCTCCTTGTTCGGCCGGATAGATTGTCGCGGATGGCGCCATTCTACTGATCCGGACGCTCGTGTGGGGTGTCCGCGGACTCGGCAGACCGGGGCGCGGACGGATACACTGCGCGGCACACGGACAACGACACAGAGGAAGCAGGCAATGACGGGATACGCACTGGCGAATGTGCTGCATGTACTGGCGGTGGTGATCTGGGTGGGCGGCATGTTCTTCGCCTACATGTTCCTGCGCCCGGTGGCGGGGCAGCAGCTCGAGGGCATGCCCCGGCTGAAGCTCTGGGAGGGCGTGTTCGCCCGTTTCTTCCCGTGGGTCTGGGCCTCGGTGCTGGTGATCCTGGCGACCGGCTTCTACATGATCTTCGGCGTGTTCGGCGGCATGGGCGACGTCCACCCCAGCGTGCATACCATGCTGCTGCTGGGTCTGATCATGATGGCGATCTTCGCCCATGTGTTCTTCGCGCCGTTTCGCCGCATGCGCCAGGCCATTGCCGCGGATGACGCCCAGGAAGGCCTGCGCCGCCTGGGGCAGATCCGCATCCTGGTCGGGATCAATACCCTGATCGGCCTGGCGACGATCGTGGTCGCCTCGGGCGGGCGCCTGCCGCTCTAATCTGCATCCCCTGGCGGGGGCACAGGACGGCCGGTCCGTCCGGCCCTCCAGACCAGTCGTGGCGGTTCGGGCGGCTCCAGCAGCACGGCGGCGTTCTGGCCGAATGTCTCCAGCCAGCGCGCGAGCAGGTGTTCGGGCAGGTCCGCGATCGCCAGGCCCGGCTCGTCCGGCCAGTGGCCCAGGGGATCGCGGTTGCAGGCCGGCCAGGCGCGCAGGCCCTGTTCCGTCACGGCTCGCTCCAACCGCTGCTGGCGTTGCTGGTTTTCTTCCTCGGTGAGCGGCTGGCTGCCCGGGTTGCAGGCGGTCAGCACGACGAGGCGGTGGGTGCCATGCCCCGCCATCCAGGCCGCCACCTCATCGGCCGCCCGGTCGATGCGCAGCACCCATGAACCGTCCGCGGTCTCCACGCAGTACCGCGCCTTGCGGTAGGCCTGTTCCAGTTCAGCCCGTCGCGATCTGGTTGGGGCGCATTCCGCGCGCCCCGGGGCGGGGTCGGCAGCGTCAGCGCTTGTATTGGTGGACATCTCGCGGCACCCTCGCGGCTGGATCGTGCAGATGCGATCGATCAAACAGGGGGAACGGGATGCGCGTCAAGGATGCGACAGCGGTTTGCGGGGTTTCGCCGGCAACCGGCCTGCGTGCGTATGGGGCGTGGCCCGTATCCTTGGTGGCTTGAGCAGCCATGCCCTCGCGTCCTGTCGTCCCCGGTCTGACCAGTGCCTTTGTCGTGGTGCTGTTGCTGGTCGCGGTAGTCGCCATGGCCAGCTGGCTGCGCGTGCAGCAACTGCAGTACGACGTCCAGGCCCTGACCGAGGAATACGTGCAGAAGGTGGATCGCGTGCACCGCATGCGCAGCCTGGTACGCGAGCGCATGCTGCGCGCCTCGCTGGTCATCAGCGCCGAGGATCCGGCCCTGCAGGACCGCTACCAGCGGGAGTTTCGCGAACTGGCCGAACGTTTTCTGGAGGCCCGAGCGGGTGCCGAGCTGCTGGCCCGGACCCCGCGCGATGCCGCGTTGCTGGCGGAGCTGCGCGAGCTGACCGCGACCGGGGCTCCGATCCTGTCCGAACTCGTGGACGTCGCCCTCGCGGGTGGGCGCAACGAGGCGCTGGCCCTCCTGTATGCCGAGGCGATGCCGGTGCAGGAGGAAGTCCTGGAACAGATGGAAGCCATCCTGCAGGCCTTCGAGCATGACAACGAGGAGGCGGTGGCCGCCATGGCCCGGCGTCACGAGCAGGCGCAGCAGATCACGCTGATCGCCACCGGCATCACGGTCCTGATCATGCTGCTGATGTGGGTGCGCGTGCGCCGGCGGATCTGGCGCGATCATGCCGCGCTGCGCCAGGAGCTGGAGAGCCGCCAGCAGGTCGAGGCCCGTCTGCGCGAGACGCAGGCCGGGCTGGAGGCCGCCGTGGCCCGGCGCACCGCGGCGTTGCAGGAGACCACCGAGCGCCTGGAAGAGGCGCAGCGGATCGCCGGGGCCGGCTACTGGGACTGGGATATCCGGGGTCAGCGCATGAACTGGTCGTCGCATGTCTTCGAACTGTTCGGTCTCGATCCGCGCACCGAGAGTGCCGGCTTCGAGGCGTACATGCGCGCCATCCACCCGGATGATCGCACCCGCGTGCGGCGCGCGACCAACGAGGCCCTGGACCGCGAGAATTTCTACCGGGTGGATCACCGGGTCGTGCGCCGGGACGGCGGGGTCCGCCATGTCCGGGTGGAGGGCGAGATCGACCGTGATGCCGAGGGGCGGGCCGTGCAGGTGCTGGGCATGGTGCGCGACATCACCCGCGACAAGGCCTCGGAGGAGCGCCTGTGGCATCAGGCCCACCACGACTCTCTGACCGGCCTGCCCAACCGCAGCCTGTTGCAGGAGCATCTGCAGCAGGCCCTGCGCCGGGCCCAGCGGACCGGCACCGGGCTGGCCCTGGTGGTCTGCGATCTCGACGGCTTCAAGCCGATCAATGACCGCCTGGGGCATGACGCCGGGGACGTGATGCTGGTGACCGTGGCGCGGCGCCTGCGCGAGGGGGTGCGGGAGAGTGATGTGGTCGCCCGCGTGGGTGGCGACGAGTTCGTGTTGCTGCTGGAGAATATCCGTGATCCCGATGCCGTCACCGGTGTCGGCCTCAAGCTGATCGAGCGCTTCGAGGAACCGGTGGAGGTGAACCGCGAAGCGGTGTACGTGGGCCTCAGCATGGGGGCGGCGCTCTATCCCGGGGACGGCGACGACGCGGAGACCCTGCTGCAGCGTGCCGACCGCGCCATGTATCTGGCCAAGGAAGAGGGTGGCAGCCGTATCGTGCTCTACCACGAGTGTCCCGAGGCGGCGGTGCGCGCAACCGATCTGGCGCTGCGCCGGCGGGGCGCCCTGGGGTGCGGGCTGGAGGACCCGTCCGCTCGCGACTGAACCGGTGCTATTGCCGCAGCCGGGCGGCGAAGGCCTCCTCGGCGAGGGGCTCGCTGAACAGGAACCCCTGAAAGCGCGTGCAGCCCAGCGCCAGTAGCTGGTCCCGCTGCTCGGCGTGTTCCACGCCCTCGGCGATCACGTCCAGCTCCATGTTGCGGGCGATGTCCACGATGTTCTCGATCAGGGTCCGGTCGCCACCGGCCAGCAGCCCCTGCACGAAGGACTTGTCGATCTTCAGTTCGTCCACCGGCAGATCGCGCAGATAGGCCAGCGACGAGTACCCGGTGCCGAAATCGTCCAGCGCGATGCGCACGCCGAGGGTCTGCAGCGCGCCCAGCTTGGCGATCGCATCCGGCAGGTCGCGCAGCAGTCCGGATTCCGTGACCTCCAGGGTCACGGCGCTGGCGTCGACCCCGTGGTGGCGCAGGCGGGCCTGGAACTGGTCGACGAAATCGGGGCGCGAGAGTTGCCAGGGCGACAGGTTCAGGGCCAGGCGCGGCGGGCGCAGCCCCGCCTGCTGCCACTGCGACAGGCGTTCCAGGGCATGGTCCAGGACCCAGTTGCCGATGCCATGGATCAGGCCGGTCTCCTCCGCAACCGGGATGAACAGGTCCGGCGCAACCGCGCCCAGCTCCGGGTGCCGCCAGCGCAGCAGGGCCTCGGCGCCGATCAGGCGTTCGGCGGCATCGAGCTGGGGCTGGTAGTGCAGGTCCAGCTGGCCGCGCGCCACTGCCTGGCGCAGGCCGTCCTCGACCTGCAGGCGGGTATGGGCCTCGTCCTGCAGGGCGTGGCGGTAGAACTGTACGCCGCCGCGTCCGGCGCGCTTGGCCTGGTACAGGGCGATATCGGCGTGGCGCAGGGCATCGGCCGAGCTCTCGCCGGCATCCGGGTAGCACACGCAGCCGAGGCTGGCCCCGACCCCGAAGGTGCGCTCGCCGATCACGATGGGTCGCTGCAGGGCCTCGAGGATGCGCTCGGCGATGGCGTGCAGGTCGGACTCGAGCGCCTCGCGGGCCCCTTCGCGGGGGGGCAGCACCACGGCGAACTCGTCGCCCCCCAGGCGGACGATCAGCGCATCCTCCGGGGCATGGCTGCGCAGTCGGTCGGCAACCGCCCCCAGTACGGTGTCGCCCACCGCGTGACCGAGGGCATCGTTGATGGTCTTGAAGTGATCCAGGTCGATCAGGATCAGCCCGCCGTGCAGGTCGCCGGCGACGGCCTCCTCGATATGCCGGGTCAGGTCGTCATGCAGGCGGGTCCGGTTGGCCAGCCCGGTCAGGGCGTCGTGGTAGGCCAGCGCGTGGATGTGCTCCTCGGTATGCAGGCGTTCCAGCTCGGCGCCCGCGCGGTCGGCCATGATCCCGAGGATCTCCATCGCCTTGTCGACATCCTCGACCGGATGGCGGTTAACCATCGCGATGTGCCCGAGCAGCGTCCCCTGGCTGTCCAGCAGCGGGGCGCCGAGGTAGCTCTCGGCATCCATCTCCACCAGCATCTCGTCGCGCGGGAAGCGTTGTTGAACATCGCAGGGATAGATACAGGTGCCGATCTCCAGCACGCGTTCGCAGGGGGTCTCGGCCAGGTCATAGCGAAAGTTCTCGACGATACGCCCGTGGGCGCACAGGGCGACGGTCTCGACCACACCGGACTGGTCCGGGGCTTCCGTGCCAATCAGGGCATAGTCGGCATCGAACAGGTTGCTCAGCTTGAGCACCAGCTGCTGGAAGAACTCCTCGCGCGAGCGTGCCTGCAGGCCCTCGGCGATCAGGCGCAGGGCATCCTCGCTGCGGTGCGCGGCGGTCACGTCCTCCTGCATCACGATGACGTCCTGTACCTCGCCCTGCGCATCCTGCAACGGGTAGATACAGCCCCGGAGCCAGCGTTCCCCGGGCGGGCCGGAAGGGCCTGCCTCGCTCCCGGTGTTGGCAGGCGTCGGCGGGGTGTAGGCCAGCGGGCCGATCTCGCGGTAGTGCCCGCGCACGGCATCCGCGAGCGGCTCCAGGAGCTTCTGGTCGATCGCATCCGGGCGCTCGAGGACGTTCCCGCCCGGGCGGGAGGCGTCACTGCCATGCATGCGTTCCCAGGCGGCATTGGTCTGGCGGATCTCGCCTTCCGGCGTGAGCACCTGGATGCCGATGGGGGACTGCTCGACCAGCGCGCGGAAGCGACTCTCGGAGTCGCGCAGGCGTTCGCCGGTCTCGCGGTTCAGTACCAGACTCATCATCACCACCATCACCACGTAGCCGAACGGTGCGAGCTGCGGCATCTCCAGCGCGCCGGCACGGGCGAGCACGCCCTGGATGGTGAACAGCACGAAGACCCCGATCCCGCCCAGCAGGAGCAGGGTGGTGGCCTGACGGTGGCGGCGGTAATGCCGGATCAACGTGACCAGCGCGAAGCCGAACACCAGAAAGACCGCGAGGACGCCGAAGCCGAACCAGGGACTGATCGTGCCCACGGCCAGGGCCACGTTCTCGCCCCAGGGCAGCTCGAGGATGCGCAGCTCCTCGATGTGGCGGTACTGCATGCTGTAGGGCTGCAGCGTGTTGACCACCCAGGTGATGCCCAGCAGTACCAGCAGTCCGGTCATCAGGCCGCGTGCGGGCGTCCGCGTATGGGCCGCGACGAAGGCGGCGAACAGGACGTAGAACGGGGCAAGCAGGTAGATGTTGAGGGTAAGGGCGCGGATGTAGGCCGCGATGCTGTCGGCCTGGTAGGTCTGGGCCGAGCCGATGGCGACCACCACCATCAGGGCGCACATCGTGGCGAACAGGCGGTGCTCGGTGCGCCGCGCGCTCTGGCGGCTGTGCAGCAGGTGGCTCAGGCTGGCGTAGGCGGCCAGGCCGGCGGCCAGATAGAGCGACGGCACCAGGACCCCGTTCATCGATGTCCCTTTGCGGTTTCCGCGCGTCGTAACATCCCTTTACTCCCCTGCGGCGAAGCGAATCGGGCCCCGTCGGGTATTCGCGTGACATCGCCTACAGTACAAAAGACCGCAGGCCGCCGCCCCGGTTCGGGGGGGCGGCGCATGGGGGCCGGCTAACGCTGTCTGCACGCCGGCCGGGGAGTGTCGCCCCGCGTTACAGGTAGGGAGTGAGGAGGCGGGCGGCCCCGTCGCGTAGCTGCGCGGGGAGCGGACGGGCGCGGACCTCGTCGAGGGTCAGGGGGTGCGACTGCGCGCGCAGGGCGTCGGCCCAGGTGGCCAGTTCGCCGCCCAGGCCGGCATCCAGGCATTCCAGATTGAACTCGAAATTCAGGCGCAGGCTGCGCGGATCCCAGTTGGCGGAGCCGACCAGGGCCCACTCGCGATCCACCAGCATCAGCTTGGCGTGGTTGAAGGGCGGCGGGGTGAGCCACAGGCGGCAGCCGCGCTCCAGCAGCTCGCCCTGTTGCGGGCGGCTGGCCCATTCCACCAGCCGCAGGTTGCTCCGGGCCGGGATCAGGATGTCGACCCGGACGCCCCGCAGGGCGGCGGCCTTGAGCGCGCCGGTCAGCGCCACGTCCGGCAGGAAATACGGGGTGATGATGGTGACCTGCTCGCGGGCCTCGGCCAGGGCCGATTGCAGCGTGAAGTTCAGGACCTCGAAGTCCTCGTCCGGGCCGTCCGGCAGGCCGCGACAGGCACGGGCCCCGGCCGGGGCAACGGTATCCGGGAACCAGCGCGGGCCGTCCAGACGTTCCCCGGTGGCGAATTGCCAGTCCTCCGTGAACACCCGCTGTAGTTGCGTGCAGGCGGGGCCGCGCAACTCGAAGTGGAGGTCGTGTATCGGGTGGGGGCCCGGATCGGCGTGGCTGTGGCCGCGGCGGATGTTCATGCCCCCGGTGAAGGCCCGGCGGCCGTCGATCACCAGCATCTTGCGGTGGTTGCGCAGGTTGAAGGCGGCCAGACTGCGTGGCAGGTGCACCGGCATGAAGGTGGTGGCCGGGATCCCCGCTCGGCGCAGCCGGCGCAGGGTGTTGCGGCGGCTGTAGCGGGCGCCGATGGCGTCGATCAGCACGCGCACCTGCACGCCCCGGTCCTGGGCCTGCTGCAGGCGGTCCACGAAGCGTTCCCCGACCCGGTCGTAGTCGAAGATGTAGGTGGCCAGGGTGATGCTGTGACGGGCGCTGTCGATGGCGTCCAGCATGCGGGCATAGGTGCGGTCGCCGTCGAACAGCGGTTCGATCGCGTTGCCGCCGACCAGGCGGAAAGGGCTCAGTCGGTCGCCGGAGTGCAGCAGGCGTTGCCAGCGTTCCGGCGGCTCGCTCAGGGTGGCGCCCCCGGCGCTCGGGTCGGCGATCAGATAGCCCTCGCGCAGGGCGTGGGCGCGCCGGCGGATGCGGTTGACCCCGAACAGCCAGTACAGGACCGAGCCGCCCAGCGGCAGCAGCACGATCAGCCCGACCCAGGCGATGATGGTCCCGGTGTCGCGGCGCTGCAGCAGGGCGTGCACCACGCTGATCGCCGCGAGGGCAAACACGGCGATGGCAGCGATACTGGCGATCCAGCCTGTATCCAGCACGAACGGACTCCTCCGGGGCTTCTCCGCTCCCCGGTTCGGCGGTTTTCCCGTGACCCCGTGGAATGGCGGGCGCGTGCCCGCTACAGTACGCGGGCCCGGTCCGGGGTAAAAGCCCGCGCCACCCATCATTCGCGAGAGCGCCGATGAGCGATATCGAGACCCCCAGCCTGTTCGCCAACAGCGGCGAGCAGCTGCCGCTGAAGGACTTCACCGAGAAGGCGTACCTGGACTACTCCATGTACGTGATCCTGGACCGTGCGCTGCCGCACATCGGCGACGGGCTCAAGCCCGTGCAGCGCCGCATCATCTACGCCATGAGCGAGCTGGGGCTCTCGGCCACGGCCAAGTACAAGAAGTCCGCGCGCACCGTGGGTGATGTGCTCGGCAAATTCCATCCGCATGGCGACTCGGCGTGCTACGAGGCGATGGTGCTGATGGCGCAGCCCTTCTCCTACCGCTACCCGTTCGTCGACGGGCAGGGCAACTGGGGCTCGCCGGACGATCCCAAGTCCTTCGCCGCGATGCGCTACACCGAGTCGCGGCTGTCGCGCTATGCGCAGCTGCTGCTCTCGGAGCTGGGGCAGGGCACGGTGGACTGGGTGCCGAACTTCGACGGCGCGCTGGACGAGCCGAAGGTGCTGCCGGCCCGGCTGCCGAACGTGCTGCTGAACGGCGGCTCCGGGATCGCCGTGGGCATGGCTACCGACATCCCGCCGCACAACCTGCGCGAGGTGGCTGCGGCCTGCGTGCACCTGCTGGAGCACCCGAAGGCGACTGTCGCGGAGCTGTGCGAGCACCTGCCGGCGCCGGACTTTCCCACCGAGGCCGAGATCATTTCCCCGCCCGCGGAGCTGCGAAAGGTCTACGAGACCGGCCAGGGCTCGATCCGCGCGCGGGCACGCTATGAACGCGAAGGCGACGACATCGTGGTCACCGCGCTGCCGCACCAGGTCTCCGGGGCCAAGCTGCTGGAACAGATCGCCAGCCAGATCCGCGCGAAGAAGCTGCCGATGGTCGAGGACCTGCGCGACGAGTCCGACCACGAGCACCCGACCCGTCTGGTGATCACCCCGCGCTCGAACCGAGTGGATGTCGAGGCGCTGATGGCCCACCTGTTCGCGACCACGGATCTGGAAAAGACCTACCGCGTGAACATGAACGTGATCGGCCTGGACGGTCGTCCGCAGGTGCGCGATCTGGCCGGGCTGCTGAGTGAATGGCTGAGCTTCCGCATCGAGACCGTGCGCCGGCGTCTGCAGTGGCGCCTGGAGAAGGTGCAGGCGCGGCTGCATGTGCTGGAAGGCCTGCTGATCGCCTATCTCAATATCGACGAGGTGATCGCGATCATCCGCGAGTACGACCAGCCCAAGCCGGAACTGATGAGCCGCTTTGGCCTGTCCGATATCCAGGCCGAGGCGATCCTGGAGCTGAAGCTGCGTCATCTGGCCAAGCTCGAGGAGATGAAGATCCGCGGCGAGCAGGACGAACTGGCCAAGGAGCGCGACCAGCTGGAGAAGACCCTGGGGTCCGAGCGTCGCCTGCGCACCCAGGTCCGCCGCGAGATCGAGAAGGACGCCGTGGACTATGGCGACGAACGTCGCTCGCCGCTGGTTCAGCGCGCCGCCGCGCAGGCACTGGACGAGTCCGCGCTGGTGCCCACCGAGCCGCTGACCATTGTGCTGTCGGAGAAGGGCTGGGCACGCGCGGCCAAGGGCCACGACGTGGATGCCCAGGGGCTGAGCTACAAGGCCGGGGATGCCTTCCAGGCCGCGGTCACCGGGCGCAGCAACCAGCCGGTCGCGTTCATCGACTCCACCGGCCGCACCTATACCATCCCCGCGCACACCCTGCCGTCCGCGCGCGGGCAGGGCGAGCCGCTGTCCGGCCGCGTGAACCCGCCGGAGGGCGCGCGCTTTGTCGGCCTGGCAACGGGCGCGGAGGAAGACCGCTGGCTGCTGGGCTCGGATCACGGGTACGGCTTCGTCGCGAAGCTGGGCGATCTGCTGGGCCGGCAGAAGGCCGGCAAGAACGTGCTCACGGTGCCCGACGGGGCTACCGTGCTGCAGCCGGCCTCGGTACGCAACCCGCACGAGGATCACATCGCGGTGGTCACCACCCGCGGCTATCTGCTGCTGTTCCCGGCCACCGAGCTGCCGGAGCTGGCGCGCGGCAAGGGCAACAAGCTGATCGGCATCCCCGCCGCGGCCCTCAAGGACGGTTCCGAACGGGTACTTGACGTGGCCGTACTGGGGCCGCAGGACACCCTGGTCGTGCACGCCGGCAAGCGCTTCAAGGCACTGGCCCCGGGCGAGTGGGCGGAGTACGTGGGCGAGCGCGCCCGGCGCGGTCGCCAGCTGCCGCGTGGCTACCAGAACGCGGACCGCCTGGAAGTGCGCCCGGCCTGAACCCCGGCGCGCTCCGGTGGTCACTGATCGGGGTGGCGCTTGAATTCGCGCGGCGCGCCCCGATGATTGCGACATCCCCGTAAATGGATTGATGGAGTACAGGAAAACTTCATGAAACGTGTTCTGCTGTTTCTGGCGACCAACTTCGCCATCCTGATCGTGCTCAGCATCACCCTGCGTATCCTGGGTGTGGAGAGCATCCTCGATGAACAGGGGGTCGATCTCGACCTGACCGCTTTGCTGATCTTCGCCGCCGTGTTCGGATTCGGCGGGTCCTTCATCTCGCTGGCCATCTCCAAGTGGATGGCGAAGAAGACGATGAAGGTCCACGTGATCGACAAGCCGCGCAACGCCACCGAGCAGTGGTTGCTGGAGACGGTGCAGCGCCAGGCCAAACAGGCCGGTATCGGCATGCCCGAGGTGGGCATCTACGACTCGCCCGACCCGAACGCCTTTGCCACCGGGATGAGCAAGAACAACGCCCTGGTGGCCGTAAGCACCGGACTGATGCAGAACATGGGGCAGGGTGAGGTCGAGGCCGTGCTGGGGCACGAGGTCGGCCACGTGGCGAACGGCGACATGGTGACCCTGGCACTGATCCAGGGCGTGGTGAACACCTTTGTGATCTTCCTGTCGCGCGTGATCGGCCACTTCGTCGATCGGGTGATCTTCAAGAACGAGTCGGGTCACGGACCGGCCTTCTGGATTACCGCCATCGTGACCGAGATCATCCTCGCGATCCTGGCCTCCATCATCGTGTTCTGGTTCTCGCGTCAGCGCGAGTTCCGCGCCGACGAGGCGGGGGCCCGCTTTGCCGGGCGCGAGAAGATGATCGGCGCGCTGGAGTCGCTGGCCCGGGCCTCCGGCCGGCCGGTGGACATGCCGGACCAGATGGCGGCCTTCGGGATCCGTGGCGGCATGGCCCAGGGCCTGAAGAAGCTGTTCATGAGCCACCCGCCGATCGAACAGCGCATCGCCGCGCTGCGCGCCAACGGCTGAGAAGACGCCTGGCGCCGTGCGTACACGGGCCGCCCCTAGGGGCGGCCCGTTTCATTTGAGAGATGCTGCTTCGCGGGGCTCAGTAGTAGCGGCCGCGGCCGGGCTGTCCGCCGGCGGCAAGGGCCGCGTCGCCGACGAAGGGGTTGCTGCGGCGTTCCTCGCCAAAGGTGGACTCGGGGCCGTGGCCGGGCACGAACCGGGTCTCGTCGCCCAGCGGCCAGAGCTTGTCGGTGATCGAGGCGATCAGCTCGCGCCCGTTGCCGCGCGGGAAGTCGCTGCGGCCGATTGCCCCGTGGAACAGCACGTCGCCGACCAGGGCCAGGCCGCTCTCGGAGTCGTGGAAGACCACGTGCCCCGGGGTATGGCCGGGGCAGTGGAGCACCCGGAGTGTGGTCTGGCCCAGCGCGATGGTGTCGCCATCCTCCAGCCACTGGTCGGGCACCAGTGGCGCGGTCTCGGGGAAGCCGAAGATCTGCGCCTGCGCCGGGAGCTGGTCCAGCCAGAAGGCGTCGTCGCGATGCGGCCCGATCACCGGCACATTGGCACGGGCGGCCAGTTCGGCGGTGGCCCCGACATGGTCCAGGTGGCCGTGGGTCAGGAGGATCTTCTCCAGGTGCACGCCGTGCTCGCGGGCGATCTGTTCGAGGGTCGCGGCATCCGCGCCGGGGTCGACCCAGGCCGCGGCCCCGGTGGCATCGCACCAGATCAGCGTGGCGTTCTGGGCAAGCGAGGTGACGGGGTGGCTCAGGTGACGAAGCATGATGCGGGATCCGTGAACGAAGTCGATTTTTGGTGCATCCCCGGCGGGTGGTTTTCATGCCCGGGAATAGATCGGGCGGACGTGCGTCTTACGGGGTATGCAGGTCTTCAAGGGTACGTGATATGACGAAACGGTGAAGGACGACCCCCTGCGTATTTCACCGGTTGACAAGAACATCGCCATATTAGAAGATTTGCATACGCTAATCGCTGTCCCCCCTGTCAGTGGTTAGTGGACTCCTCCATCCTCCTTTGGTGGTTTTCTTGGCGCGGGCTTTGACCCGCGCTTTTTTTTGCCTGTTATTCGCCTCCTGTTGCCGGGCGTGTCTACCATTGAGTCCGGCCCGTGCCGCGGATGGCCCGTCGATGATGACCCAACGCCCATGATCCGAAGCCTGAACAGCCTGCGCACCGCGGTGTTGTCCTTCGTGCTGCTGCCGCTGCTGCTGCTGATGGCCGCGGTGGTGGCGCTCGGCCTGCGCGAATTCCAGGTCCAGATGGAAAACCGCATGCAGGAGGATATCGAACTGGTAGCGCGTTCGATCCGGCTCCCGGTGTCGAGCGCTATGCTGCAGGACGACGTGCCCGGGGTGCAGCAGTCGCTGGATTCGCTGTTCCAGATCGAGGAGGTGTTCGGGGTCTACGTCTACGACGCCGAGGGCCGCATGGTCGCGGCCAGTGGGCCGCCCAGCCCGACCCTGCAACGCCGCGGTGAGGCCCGGGTCATCAGCGAGACCGGCAGTCTCGGGGCCTTCGGCGAGCACCAGGGGCGCGAGACCTTCTCCTTCTTCCTGCCGTTGTCGGATCCGGCCGGGCGGATCGTGGGCCTGCTGCAGGTGACCCGCGATGTGACCCCGTTCCGGGCCTTCGTCACGCAGCTGCAGTGGCAGGGCGGGTTGCTGATGCTGGCGGTCAGTGCGCTGTTCCTGCTGGTCGTACTGTTCGGCTACCACCGGGCCGTCGGCCGGCATGTGTCGCGCCTGATGGCCGCGATGCGCGCGATCGGCGATGGCCAGCGCGGCCTGCGGGCGCCGGAGGACGGGCCGGCCGAACTGCGCGGGCTGGCGGTCTCGATGAACCGCATGATGGAGCGCCGCGAGGCCTCGGAGGCGGAACTGGAGGCGCAGCGCCACGAGCAGGTGCGGCTCGAGGAAAAGCTGCGGCACTCGGAGAAGCTGGCGGCGATCGGCCAGCTCGCGGCCGGTGTGGCGCATGAGCTGGGGACACCGCTCGGGATTATCGCCGGGCGGGTGCAGCGGGCCATTCGCCGCCTGCCGGAGGCGGATCCTGCGCGCAAGGAGATGGAGGCGTTGCAGGCCGAACTCGAGCGGGTGGAGACCATCGTGCGGCAGTTGCTGGACTTTGCCCGTCGCAATCCCCTGCAGGAACGCCCCCTGGACCTCGCGCAACTGGTCGGCGACCTGGTCGAGCGGGTGCGCGCGCGGCACGCGCCCGACGCGATCCGGTTCCAGGTGGACGGGGAGGCGCTGGTCGTCGCGGCCGATCGTCTGCGCCTCGGACAGGCGCTGGAGAACCTGCTGGAGAACGCGGCCCAGGCGGCCGCCGGTGAGGTGCGGGTCCACTGGCGGGCGGAGGCCGACCGGGTAACCTTGGTGGTGGCCGATGACGGTCCGACCGCCGGGCGCGGGATCGACGACGAACAGGCGGCGCGCCTGTTCGAGCCCTTCTTCACCACCAAACCCACGGGCGAGGGAACCGGACTGGGGCTGGCTGTTGTCCAGGTGGCACTGGAAGATCATCGCGGCACGGTCGCGCTGGATCGCAGCGTGCCCGGGGAGACCCGCTTTGTCGTGCATCTGCCGCTGGCCACTGACGAACCGCAGGAGACGCGCCTATGAGCGCCGCGCCACAAACACCCGCCGCGCCCCCGGAATCGGTCCTTGTCGTCGAAGACGACCGCGGACATCGCGAATTGCTGCACGAGGAGCTGGCCGAGGCCGGCTACGCGGTCACCGCGGTAGGCAGCGCCGAGGACGCCGCGCGGGCACTGGCACAGCAGGCCTTCAGTCTGGTGGTCAGTGACCTGCGTCTGCCGGGCGCCGACGGGTTTCAGGTGCTCGAGGACGCGCGCGCCCGGGTGCCGGCGCCGGGGTTCATCATGCTGACGGGCTTCGGGACCATCGACCAGGCCGTGGCCGCACTGAAGGCGGGGGCGGACGACTTTCTGACCAAGCCGGTGGACCTCGATCATCTGCGCCTGGCTGCGGACCGGGTAACCGAGGCGCGTCGCCTGAAGGACGAGGTGCGGCGCTATCGCGAGGTGCTCGCCCGGGCCGACGGGTTTCATGGCATGCAGGGACACAGTCCGGCCATGCTGCAGATGTTCGACCTGATCCGGCGGATCGCGGCCGCCGACGGCAGCGTCCTGATTACCGGCGAGTCCGGGACCGGCAAGGAACTCGTGGCGCGGGCGCTGCACGCGGAAAGTGACCGGGCGCACGGGCCGTTCGTCGCGCTCAACTGCGCCGGCATCCCCGAGGCCCTGCTGGAGTCGGAGCTGCTGGGGCATGTAGCGGGTGCCTTCAGTGGGGCGAAGGGTGCCCGTCGAGGACTGTTCACCGAGGCACATGGGGGAACCCTGTTCCTGGACGAGATCGCCGAGATGCCGGTGGCGATGCAAAGCAAGCTGCTGCGCCTGCTGCAGGACGGACGGGTGCGCCCGGTGGGCGCCAACGAGGAGATCGAGACGGATGTGCGTATCGTCGCGGCCACCCACCAGGACCTGCAGGCGCACATGGCCGACGGCCGTTTCCGCGAGGATCTCTACTATCGCCTGGAGACCTTCCGCATCGAGATCCCGCCGCTGCGAGAACGCGGTGACGATGTCGAGTACCTGGCCCTGCAGTTCCTGCGCCAGCAAGCCCTGGCCCGAGGCCTGCCCGAGCGGCGTCTGAGCCCGGAGGCCCTGCGCGCGCTGGTGCGCTACCCCTTCCCCGGGAACGTACGCGAACTGGCCAGCCTCATCGAGCGCGCCGCCACCCTGGCCACGGGCGAGGTGATCGAGACCCGGGACCTGCCGGAACGCGTGTTCGCGATCGGCGGCGAAGATGCGGGTGTGGCCGCCGGTGGTGCCGGCGCAGAGGTGTTACCCGTAGCGGGAGTCGGCGACGACACCCAATGGCCGACGCTGGAAGAGCGCGAGCGCGACTACATTCAGCGGGTCCTGGAGCACGTGGACGGCAACAAGCAGCGGGCCGCGCGTATCCTCGGCATCGGACGCAAGACGCTCTACCGCAAGCTCGGTGAATCCGACCCGTCGTGACATCCTGACCCGGGTCGAGCTGACCCATGTGTCATTATGACCCATTCACAATCCCGCCGTCGGCGGACGCCCTGTCAGCTGATTCAGTCCTAACCATCTGATTCCTATAGAATGTCTCCCCGGTTGCCATTGTTGGCACGATGCCTGCTCCTCCTCAGTCAGCAATCGGAGAAGCGCAGCCCGCACGGGCTCATTCCTCCTCACACGGTTGCGGCGCGGCTGGACCGGGGGCGCCTCGAGCGGGTCCCGGTCGGCCGCGAGATCCGATCGAACCAAAGGAAAAGGAGCAACATGATGAATATGCGCAAGACGATCCTCGCGATGGCCCTGACTTCCCTGTTTGCCGTCGGTGGCGCGGCCTCCGCGCAGTATGGTGGTGCCGAAGGCGGCGCCGGCGGTGGCGACATGGGCGGCGCCCAGGGTGGCCAGCCCCCGGCCCAGGAAGGCGGTGCCGGCGCCGGCGGCGGTGCCCAGGGCGGCCAGCCGCCGCAGGGTGGCGCCCAGGGTGGCGCGGCCCAGGGCGGAGCCCCGATGCAGGAAGCCCCCGAGGTGGACCTGAGCGAAGAGGACATCGACACCTTCGTGACCGCCTTCGTCGCGGTGCAGGAAGTGCGCGAGGACTTCGCTGACCGCCTGCAGAACGCCGAGGACGAGACCGAGGCGCAGTCCATGCAGCAGGAAGCGCAGGACGAAATGGTCAGCGCTGTGGAAGACACGGGCATGAGCGTCGAGGAATACAACGAAGTCGCCATGGCCCTGCAGAACGACCCCGAGCTGATGCAGGAAGTGCAGGAGCGCGCCGAAGCCCAGCTGTAAACGGGTTGTGTGCCGCCCCGGGCCTTGCGCCCGGGGCCTGCAAGGGGGGCCGGCCTTCGGGGCGGCCCCTTTATTATGTGCGGAGGGCGTTCGCGCAGGCCCCGGCCCGCCACGTCGCCTCCGGTGGACGTCGAGCACGGCACGTCTCGCGAATTGTCCCTTTTGCTTGAATCGGGTGAAGGGAAGCGTTATTCTTGCGCGCTTTCTGAATCGCCCCGACCTCGGAGCATCGAACATCATGAGTACCATCAGCGCCAAGCCGGCCGAAGTCGAACGCGACTGGTTTCTCGTCGACGCCGACGGCAAGACCCTCGGCCGACTCGCCACGGAGATCGCACGCCGTCTGCGCGGGAAGCACAAGCCCGTGTACACGCCGCATGTCGATACCGGCGACTACATCGTCGTGATCAACGCGGAGAAGATTCGCGTCTCCGGCAACAAGGCCATGGACAAGAAGTACTTCCACCACACCGGTTATCCGGGTGGCATCAAGGAAGCCAACTTCACCCAGATGATCGAGCGTCATCCGGAGAAGGTGCTGGAGCTTGCCGTGAAGGGCATGCTGCCGCGCAACCCGCTTGGCCGGGCCATGTTCAAGAAGCTCAAGGTCTACGCCGGCACCGAACACCGGCATACGGCCCAGCAGCCGCAGCCGCTCGAAGTCTGAGCCGCCAGAATCAGCAAGGGAATCGATCCGAATGGCTACCAATCAGTATTACGGCACCGGCCGCCGCAAGACCGCCGCTGCGCGCGTCTTCCTGCGCCCGGGTACGGGCAACATCACGGTTAACCAGAAGCCGCTGGACGAGTTCTTCGGCCGCCAGACCTCGCGCATGGTCGTGCGCCAGCCGCTGGAGGCGACCGAGTCCACCGAAAACTTCGACGTGATCGCAACCGTCGAGGGCGGTGGTGGTAACGGCCAGGCCGGTGCGATCCGCCTGGGCATTGCCCGCGCCCTGGTGCAGTACAACGAAGAGCTGCGCTCGCCGCTGCGTCGTGGTGGTCACCTGACCCGCGATGCCCGCGAGGTGGAGCGGAAGAAGATCGGCCTGCGCAAGGCCCGTCGTGCAACCCAGTACTCGAAGCGTTAAAATTCGCCTCGAGTTTCTGCGGGACGCACGCGATCCGGTTTACTGGGGGATCGTCTAGCGGTAGGACTACGGACTCTGACTCCGTCAACCCAGGTTCGAATCCTGGTCCCCCAGCCATCCATGGAAGAAGGCCCCCTTGTGGGGCCTTTTTTCATGGATAGATGGAAGTTTCCAGGATGAGAACCTGCAAGGTTCGACGGCGAGGCGCAGCCGAGCCGAACAGCGCCGCTTGCGGCGCTGGCCCGAAGGGCGAGGCGCGTAGCGCCGAGTAATCCTGGTCCCCCAGCCATCCATAGAAAAGGGCCCCCTCGTGGGGCCTTTTTCTATGGATATATGAGCGAGCCCAGGGTTCGAACCTGGAAGGTTCGGCGAAGCGCAGCGGAGCACTGCACGCGCGCCGCGCGTGCAGCCCCGAAGGGGTGAGGCGGCGTAGCCGCCGAATCATCCTGGTCCCCCAGCCATGGCGGTGTGCCCCTCGATGGGGCTCACCGTCATTTGCTTCAGAATGGTCACTCCTTCAGGTGAAGCCCCTTCGTGGGGCCCTTTTCTATGGATATTTGAGCGAGTCCAGGGTTCGAACCTGGAAGGTTCGGCGAAGCGCAGCGGAGCACTGCA
>NZ_KB905916.1:0-44648 GCF_000381105.1 Thioalkalivibrio sp. ALE12
CCTAGGGAAACACTGATCAATGTACACATTCGCGCTCGAGTCGCTTTTGCGTGCGAACAAGGCGCGGTGACTGCCGTGCAGTCATTCTGCACAAGGGAGCCGCAACGCCGTGCGCGCGCAAAAGCGGCCGAGCCCCTTCCTTTACCAATTTGTGGGGTTGGCACCCCAGGTTCCCCGATCCTGCGTTGCGCCGCTTGCGGGTAGAACCACTACCCGCTGCACGACGCGCCTTGTCTCGGAAAACCTGGGGTGCCAACGCGAGTGTGTACATTGATCAGTGTTTCCCTAGCGCCGGCGCCCGCCGAGCAGGGCCCAGCCTTCGCGGCAGTCCTCGACGCCAATGTCAAAGGCATCGGAATAGGTCGCGATGACCTCGTCCGCCTGGCGTTCCAGCAGACCGGCCAGCAGGATACGCGCGCCGGGTTTCGCGGCCCGCGCGAGCTCCGGGGCCAGGTCGATCAGCGGCTTGGCCAGGATGTTGGCCAGCACCAGATCGTATTCCGCCGCGGGGACCGGGTGGTCGGTCAGGCCGGTTTCCAGTCGTTCGGGCGGGATGGCGTTGGCATCGGCATTGCTGCGCGTGGCCTGCACCGCCTGCTCGTCGATGTCGATGCCCAGCGCATGCCGGGCGCCCAGCTTCAGGGCCGCGATGGCGAGGATGCCGGAGCCACAGCCGTAGTCCAGCACCTCCTGATCCCGAGGCGGCTGCTGGGCCAGCGCGGCCAGGCACATCGCGGTGGTCGGGTGGTTGCCGGTGCCGAAGGCGAGGCCGGGGTCCAGGCGCACGAAGGTGCCCTCCTCGATGGCCGGCTCGTCCTCCCAGGACGGCACGATCCACAGCGAACTGCCGCAGTGAATGGCGCCGAGGCCGTCGAGGCCGGCGCGCACCCAGTCCTGGTCTTCGATGGGCTGCACCTGGATCGCCTCGGGGGCCTGCGCCTGGCGCTCCAGCGCGGCGGCCGCGAGATCCGCCTGGGTGGTGTCCGGGAACACCGCCTTCAGGCGCACAGTGGACCACAGTGGGTGGGTGCCCAGTGGGGGTTCGAACAGCGGCTCGTCGGCGGCGTCGAACAGCTCGACGCTGACCGCGCCGAGTTCAAACAGCGTGTCCTCCAGCGGCTCGGCCTGTTCCGGGCTGATCTGGCATTCGAGTTCGGCAAGGCTCATGGCGTCAGGCTCTGGTGGTTGCGGAAAGGGCTCAGGCCTGTGCCTTCAGCTTCTTCTCGAGGTAGTGGATGTCGGTCTCGCCGCGCTGGAAATTGGCGTCGATCATCAGGTCGTGATGCAGGGCGACGTTGGTCTGGATGCCGTCTACCACGATCTCGCCCAGGGCCCCGCGCATGCGGGCCAGCGCGATCTCGCGGCTGTTCCCGTGGGCGATCAGCTTGCCGATCATCGAGTCGTAGTAGGGCGGCACGGCGTACCCGTTGTAGATGTGGGTATCCATGCGGATGCCCGGCCCGCCCGGGGCGTGGTACTGCTGGATAGTCCCGGGGCTGGGCATGAAGGTGCCGGGGTCTTCGGCATTGATGCGGCACTCGATCGCATGGCCGCTGATGTGCACATCGTCCTGGGTGTAGCCCAGCGGTTCGCCGGCGGCGATGCGGATCTGCTCGCGCACCAGGTCGATGCCGGTGACCTGCTCGGTGACCGTGTGTTCGACCTGCAGGCGGGTATTCATCTCGATGAAGTAGAACGCCCCGTTCTCGTACAGGAACTCGAAGGTGCCGGCGCCGCGGTAGCCGATGTCCTGGCAGGCGCGGATCAGGCGTTCCGCCATGGTCTGGCGCTGTTCGTCGCTGATGCCGGGGGCCGGGGCCTCCTCGATTACCTTCTGGTGGCGGCGCTGCATGGAGCAGTCGCGCTCGCCCAGGCATACGGCGTTGCCGTGGGTGTCGGCCAGGATCTGGAACTCCACGTGGCGCGGGTGTTCCAGGTATTTCTCCATATACAGGGTGTCGTTGCCGAAGCCCTGCTGGGCCTCGTTGCGGGTCAGCGAGATCGCGTTCAGCAGCGCGCCCTCGGTATGCACCACGCGCATGCCGCGACCGCCGCCACCGGCGGCGGCCTTGATGATGACCGGGTAGCCGATCTCGCGCGCCAGGGCCAGGTTGGTGTCCGGGTCGTCGCCCAGGGCGCCGCCGGAGCCGGGTACGCAGGGCACGTTGGCCTCCAGCATTGCCTGCTTGGCGGAGACCTTGTCGCCCATCAGGCGGATGGTCTCGGCGCGCGGACCGATGAAGGAGAAGCCGGAGGACTCCACCCGCTCGGCGAAGTCCGCGTTCTCCGACAGGAAGCCGTAGCCGGGGTGGATCGCGCCGGCGTCGGTGACTTCGGCCGCGGCGATCAACGCGGGGATGTTCAGGTAGCTCTCGCCGGAGGCCGCGGGCCCGATGCAGACGGATTCGTCCGCCAGGCGGACATGCTTCAGGTCGCGATCGGCGCTGGAGTGTGCGGCGACGGTGGCGATACCCATCTCGCGGCAGGCGCGCAGGACCCGCAGGGCGATCTCGCCGCGGTTGGCGATCAGAATCTTTTCAAACATGCTCGGACCTGTTGGCAGGGAATCGGAGGGTTCAGCCGATGATGAACAGCGGCTGGCCGTATTCCACCGGGTTGCCGTTCTCGACCAGGATGTCGCGGACCGTCCCCGCCTGGTCGGCCTCGATCGGGTTGAGCATCTTCATCGCCTCGATGATGCACAGGGTCTCGCCGACCTCCACGGTCTGCCCGACCTCGACGAACGGCTTCGAGCCCGGGCTGGGTGCGCGGTAGAAGGTGCCGACCATGGGGGCGGTGACCCGGTGACCGTCCATCTCCGGGGTCGCGTCCGCCGCGTCGGCCGGGGCGGCTGCGGGCGGTGCGCCGGCTGGTGCCGGTGCCGCGGCGGGCAGAGGGGCCGGAGCCGGTGCGGCGACGGCGGTGCCGCTGGCCGAGCGGGTGATGCGGACCGACTCCTCGCCTTCGTGGATCTCGATCTCGTGGATGCCGCTCTCGTCGAGCAGGTCGATCAGTTTCTTGACCTTGCGAATGTCCATGGAAGCCTCTTATTCCTTGATAGCCGCGAGCGCCGCATCGAGCGCCAGCCGGTAGCCAATGACGCCGAAGCCACTGACCAGACCGGCGGCGACATCGCTCAGACGCGAGGTCTGACGAAAGGGCTCGCGGGCGTGGATGTTGCTGATATGGATCTCGTAGAACGGGATGGCAACACCCAGCAGGGCATCGCGCAGGCTGACACTGGTGTGGGTCAGGCCACCCGGATTGATCAGGATGCGTTGCACGCCCTCGCCGGGGGCGGCATGGATGCGGTCGATCAGGTCGCCTTCATGGTTGCTCTGGAAGCAGTCGAAGGAGGTGTCGGCCTGTTCCGCCCGAGCCCTCAGGTCGGTCTCGATATCCGCCAGGGTCTGCGCGCCGTAGCGCTCCGGCTCCCGCTGTCCCAGCAGGTTCAGATTGGGGCCGTTGAGCAGCAGTATGGACGCCATGGCAGGGGGAATCGGTAGCGATCCTGTCGAGAATGGACGCGATTGCACCGAAAAATGACGGTGCGGCGAATGTTCGGGATTTTGCCGCAGGAGGGGTGGGGGTGTCCAGCGCGGAGGGTGCCTTGGGCGCGCCGGTACCGCGGCCGGCGCGGTGCCGGCGTGCGGGTTTCGATCAGTCGGCGGTCAGCGGGAACAGGGTCAGTTCCACCCGGCGGTTCTGCTGGCGGCCCGCCTCGGTGTCGTTGGTGGCGACCGGCTGGTGCGGTCCGAAGCCGATGGTGTGCACGCGCACCGGTTGCACCCCGCGGCGGATCAGGGCCTGCCCCACGCTCTGGGCGCGGCGCTCGGAGAGGTCCATGTTGTATTCGACGCGACCGGTGCTGTCGGTGTGGCCGGCGACTTCGATGCCGGTCTGGTCGAACTCCTCCAGGACCAGGGCCACCGAGTCCAGTACATCCTGGAATTCCGGCTTGATGTCGCTGCGGTCGAAATCGAAGGTGATGTTGCTCGGCATGTTGAGGATGATGTTGTCGCCGTCGCGGGTCACGCTGACGCCGGTCCCGCGCAGCTGCTCGCGCAGGGCATCCTCCTGACGATCCATGTAGTTGCCGATGGCGCCGCCGGCCAGGGCGCCGATGCCGGCCCCGATCATCGCGCGCTGGGTGCGGTTGCGGCTGCTGGTGACGCTGCCGAGCACGGCACCGGTGGCCGCGCCGATGCCGGCCCCGATGGTGGCGCGCGAGACGCGTTCTTCCCCGGTGTATGGATCGGTGGTGGTGCAGCCCATCACCAGGACCAGGGCACTGGTGGCGGCCAGGGCGAGGATGCGTTGCATGGTTAGTCTCCCGTAATCCGGTGGTCCGCCACGGCGGCGGGTCTGTCACCGGGCAGCTTGCGGCCAGCCGGGTGAACCGTCCATGAATCCGGAGAAAGGGTGGGCTATTGGCCGTCGATTTCGTGACGCAGTTCGCGGAGCACCGGGGCGGTTTCGGGGTGCACCCCGCGCCAGATCGCGAAGGCCTCGGCCGCCTGTTCCACCAGCATGCCGAGCCCGTCGCTACCGTTGCTGCAGCCCGCCGCCTCGGCCCAGCCAAGGAAGCGCTGGGCGCCGGCCCCGTAGACCAGGTCATAGGCCAGGCTGTCCGCTTGAACCAGATGGGCGGGGAGGTCCAGCGCGTCCTCGCCGAGGCCGGTGGCCGTGGCGTTGACCACCAGATCGAAGGGGCCCTGCGGCAGCGTGTGCAGGCCGCAGGCGGCCAGCCGGGTGGCCGGGGCGATATCGCGAAAGGCCTCGACCAGCCCCTCCGCGCGGGCGACGGTGCGGTTGGCGATGACCAGGGCCTCGGGCCCCCCCTCCAGCAGTGGCTGCAGCAGGCCGCGGGTGGCGCCCCCGGCACCCAGGATCAGGATGCGGCGGCTGCGCACGTTGAAGTTCAGGCGGTCGAGGTCGCGGCAGAAGCCGACGCCGTCCGTGTTGTCGCCATGGATGCGGCGCTCGTCGTCGCGCCACAGGGTGTTCACGGCACCGGCGTGTCGGGCGCGATCCGTGAGGACACGGGCCAGGGCAAACGCCTCTTCCTTGAACGGGACGGTCACATTCAGGCCCCGGAACCCGGAGGAGAACCACGCCCAGACCTCCTCGGCGAACTGCCCCGGGGTGCCTTGCAGGGCCTCGTAGGTCAGGTGCTGCCCCGTCTGTTCGGCGAACAGGGCATGGATGCGCGGCGACAGCGAATGGTGGATCGGGTTGCCGACCACCGCATAGCGATCCGGGCGCGGATCGCTCATCGGGCCGCGTCCTCCGCCAGCCATTCGGCCACGGTGCGGGCGTAGTAGGTCAGGATGCCGTCGGCCCCGGCGCGCTTCATGCCGGTCAGCGCCTCCAGCACGCAGGCGCGCTCGTCGAGCCAGCCGCGTTCGGCGGCGGCCTTGAGCATCGCGTACTCGCCGGAGACGTGATAGACGAAGGTCGGGCGCTGGAATTCGTCGCGGATGCGGCGGACCACGTCCAGATACGGCATGCCCGGCTTGACCATCACCATGTCGGCGCCTTCGGCCAGGTCGAGCGCGACCTCGTGCAGGGCCTCGTCGCCGTTGGCCGGGTCCATCTGGTAGGTCTCCTTGCCACCCTTGCCCAGATTGCCGGCCGAGCCCACCGCATCGCGGAACGGCCCGTAGAAGGCCGAGGCGTACTTGGCGGAGTAGGCGAGGATGCGCGTGTGCACGTGCCCGCCGTCCTCCAGCACGGTGCGGATCGCGCCGATGCGTCCGTCCATCATGTCGGAGGGGGCGACCACGTCGGCGCCGGCCGCGGCATGCGACAGCGCCTGCTTCACCAGGGCCTCGACGGTGATGTCGTTCACAACAAAGCCGTCGTCGTCGATGATGCCGTCCTGGCCGTGGGTGGTGAACGGGTCCAGGGCGACATCGGTGATCACGCCGAGCTCGGGGTGGGCCTGCTTCAGTGCGCGTACCGCGCGCTGGGCCAGGCCCTCGGGGTTCCAGGCCTCGGCGGCATCCAGGCTCTTCTTCTCGCCCGGGACCACCGGGAACAGGGCCAGGGCCGGGATGCCGAGGCGCACGGCCGCGGCCGCCTCCTCCAGCAGCAGGTCGATGCTGACGCGCTCCACGCCGGGCATCGACGGCACTGCCTCGCGCACCCCCTCGCCCTCGGTGACGAACACCGGCAGGATCAGGTCGTCCGCGCGCAGGTGGTGCTCGCGCATCAGGCGGCGGGAGAAGGCGTCGCGGCGCATGCGGCGCGGACGGCCGGCGGGATAGGGGGCGATCGGTGCGGTCATGCGGGTCGTCCTTGTTGGTGGGTCAGCCGGCGGACTCGGTCAGCCAGTCGCGCGGCTTCAGATAGCGCTTGTAGAGTTCGGCCTCGGGCGTACCGGCTTCCGGCTGGTAGTTGTATTCCCAGCGCACCAGCGGCGGCAGCGACATCAGGATCGACTCGGTGCGCCCGCCCGACTGCAGGCCGAACAGGGTACCGCGGTCGTAGACCAGGTTGAACTCGACATAGCGCCCGCGCCGGTAGAGCTGGAACTGGCGCTCGCGCTCGCCGTATTCGGTCGCGTGGCGACGCTCGACGATCGGGCCGTAGGCATCCAGATAGGCATTGCCGACGCTCTGCATGTAGCCGAAGGCGTGCTCGAAGCCGCCCTCGCTGAAGTCGTCGAAGAACAGCCCGCCGACGCCGCGCGGCTCGTCGCGGTGCTTGAGGTGGAAGTACTCGTCGCACCACTTCTTGTGCGCCGGGTAGAGGTGCTCGCCGAACGGGCGGCAGGCGGCCTCGGCTGTTCGGTGCCAGTGGATACAGTCCTCGTCGAAACCGTAGTAGGGGGTCAGGTCGAAGCCGCCGCCGAACCACCAGATCGGCGCCTCGCCGGGCTTCTCCGCGATGAAGAAGCGCACGTTCGCGTGCGAGGTCGGCACATACGGGTTGTGCGGGTGGATTACCAGCGACACGCCGGTGGCCTGGAACGAGCGCCCGGCCATCTCCGGACGGTGCGCGGTGGCCGAGGCCGGGAGGTTGTCGCCCATCACATGGGAGAAGTTGACCCCGGCCTGCTCGAAGACCCGCCCCTCGCGCAGCACGCGGGTGCGGCCGCCGCCGCCGGCCGGGCGCTCCCAGGCGTCCTCCTCGAAGCGGGCCTGGCCGTCCAGGCCCTCGAGGCCCTGGCAGATGCGGTCCTGCAGGCCCTGCAGGTAGTCGATCACGCGGTCGACGGAGACGTTGTCCTGGCTCATGCTGCGTCCCGGTTGATCAGTTGTCGGTATGGGTGTCGGGTTCCGGCGCGCCCCGGAGCCAGGCCCCGGTGCGGGCGTCGCGGATCGCGCTGGGTGCGGTGCGCCCGCCACATTCTGCCTGCAGGATCGCATCGATGCCGGCCCCGAGTTGTGAGGCAACGCAATCCCAGCTGCGGCAGGGCTCCGCGCCCGCGCGGTTGGCGCTGGTGGAGACCAGCGCGCTTTCGGCGGCCGCGCACAGCGCGCGCGTCCCCGGATGGGCGGTGACGCGTACCGCGAAGCTGTCGTGTTCACCGCGCAGTAGCGGCGGGCAGGCATCGGTGACGGGCAGCAGCCAGGTGGTCGGCCCCGGCCAGCTGGCGTCGATCTCGGCGCGGTGGTCGGCCGGCAGCGGCGCCAGCCAGGGCGCGAGGCGCTCCAGCCGGTCGGTGATCACGATCAGCCCCTTGGCGGCCGGGCGACCCTTGATCTCGAGGATGCGATCGATCGCCCGGGGGTTGTCCGGGCGGCAGCCGAGACCAAAGACCGCCTCGGTGGGGTAGGCGATCACGCCGCCGTCGCACACGCACTGTGCGACGGGTTCGATCTCGGGGGACAGCAACGGGGCGTTATTCGGATCCACGGTCGCCGGAGGGCTGGGCACTCAGGCGGCTGTCGCCGGCGTTGTCACCGCTGTCGGATTTCGCGCCACCGGACTTGGCGGTCGTGGCCTTTTTCGCCGGGGCCTTCTTCGAGGTGCTCTTCCTGGCGGCGGTCTTTTTCGTACCCGTCTTGCTGGCGGCCTTCTTGGTGGTGGCCGCCTTTTTCGTGGTCGTCTTCTTCGCGGTCGACGACTTGGAGGCCGACTTGGAGGCGGTCTTCCCGGAGGACTTGCCGGTCGACTTGGCCGCCCCCTTGCGCCCACGGCCCTTGCGTTCCGGGGCGGCGGCGATCAGTTCCTGGCACTGCGCAAGTGTCAGGGACTTGGGATCGGTCTCTTTCGGGATCTTGGCGTTCTTGTTGCCGTCGGTCACATACGGTCCGTAGCGGCCGTTGAGGACCTGGATGCCCTCTTCGTCGAAGCTCTTGATGAAGCGTTCGGCGTCCTTTTTCTTCTTCTCGGCGACGATCTCCAGCGCGCGCGGCAGCTCGATGGTCCAGACGTCGTCATCCGGGCCGAGGGAGGCGTACTTGGAGCCGTACTTCACGTACGGTCCGAAGCGGCCGATGTTCACCATCACCGGCTCGCCCTCGGGCGTCTCGCCGAGGTCGCGCGGCAGCTTGAACAGCTCCAGCGCCTCGTCGAGGGTGATCTTGTCCATCTTCTGCCCGGGCAGCAGGCCGGCGAAGCGCGGCTTCTCCTCGTCGTCCTTGGTACCGATCTGCACGATCGGGCCGAAACGACCCAGGCGCACGCTGACCGGGCGCCCGCTCTGCGGATCGGGGCCCAGCTCGCGTGACTGCACGGCCTCGGCGCGGGTGACGTTCTCTTCCTTTTCCTTCACCCGGTCGCGGAAGTCGCCCCAGAAATCCTCCAGCACCGGGACCCAGTCCTTCTCGCCGCGCGAGATGGCGTCCAGCTCGTCCTCGAGCTTCGCGGTGAAGTCGTAGTCCACGTAGCGGTCGAAGTGCTGGGTCAGGAAGCTGTTCACGATCCGGCCGGTGTCGGTCGGGATGAAGCGCTTGCCGTCCATCTCCACGTACTCGCGTGACTGCAGCGTGGAGATGATGCTGGCGTAGGTCGACGGACGGCCGATGCCGTATTCCTCCAGCGTCTTCACCAGGCTGGCCTCGGTATAGCGCGGCGGCGGCTCGGTGAAGTGCTGGTCGGCGGTGACCTCTTCGAGTTGGACCGTGTCACCCTCGGCCATCTCCGGCAGGCGCTTGTCCTCGTCGTCATCCTGCGCGTCGTCGCGGCCCTCCTGGTAGACCGCGATGAAGCCGGGGTCGACCAGGGTGGAGCCGGTGGCACGGAACTGGTGCTGGCTGTCGCCCGGGACCAGGTCGGCGGCCACGGTGTCGAAGGTCGCGTGGATCATCTGGCAGGCGACGGTGCGCTTCCAGATCAGGTCGTACAGCCGGGCCTGGTCGCTGCTCAGGCGCTCGCGCACCTCGTTCGGCAGACGGCGCACAGAGGTCGGGCGGATGGCCTCGTGGGCCTCCTGCGCGTTCTTCGACTTGGTCTTGTACTGGCGCGGGCTGTCGGGGACGTTGTTGGCCCCGTAGCGCTCCTCGATCAGGCCACGAATCTCGCCGATCGCCTCGCCGGCCAGGGCCACCGAGTCGGTACGCATGTAGGTGATCAGGCCGATCGCGCCGGAGCCCAGATCGATGCCTTCATATAGTTGCTGCGCGGTGCGCATGGTGCGCGATGCGGTGAAGCCCAGCTTGCGCGAGGCCTCCTGCTGCAGGGTCGAGGTGGTGAACGGCGCGGCCGGGTTGCGGCGGCGCTGCTTCTTTTCGACCTTGGCGACGCGCAGCTCGCCATTCGCGGCGTCGGTCAGACGCTTCTGGGCGTCGTGCGCGAGCTCGGCGCTGTTCAGGTCGAACTGGTCCAGCTTGTTGCCGTCCAGGTGGGTCAGGCGCGCGGTGAACGGCTGGCTCTGGCGCTCGACCTTCGCATCCAGGGTCCAGTATTCGCGAGGGACGAAGGCCTCGATCTCGTTCTCGCGCTCGCAGATCATGCGCAGCGCCGGGCTCTGCACGCGCCCGGCGGACAGGCCGCGCTTGATCTTGCGCCACAGCAGCGGGGAGAGGTTGAAGCCGACCAGGTAGTCCAGCGCGCGGCGCGCCTGCTGGGCATCGATCAGTGGCTTGGCCAGGTCGCGCGGTTCCTCGATCGCCTGCTGGATCGCCTTCTTGGTGATCTCGTGAAACACGACGCGATGCACGCCGCGATCGTCCAGCAGGCCGCGGTCACGCAACACCTCGTAGAGATGCCAGGAGATCGCCTCGCCTTCACGGTCAGGGTCAGTCGCAAGGATCAGGTCGTCGGATTTCTTCAGCGCCTTGGCGATCGCCTCGATCTGTTTCTCGCTGCGCTCGATCACGTCGTACTTCATGCGGAACCCGTTCTCCGGGTCCACCGCGCCCTCCTTGGGCACCAGGTCGCGCACATGGCCATAGGAGGCCATGACCTGGTAGTCCGGGCCGAGATACTTCTCGATGGTCTTGCCCTTGGCGGGCGACTCTACGATGACGAGGTGCTTGCTCATGTCGCTCGGGACCGTCTCCGTGGCAGCGGGTTCCGTATCGGGGCGATCGCGGTCGTATGGCAGCGACCGGGTTCACGGGCGCTAAAGACTAGAGGAGGAAATGCCCGTTGGCTACCGCGCGCTTTTCGCAAGACGGAGAAATCAGTGCAGATAATCCACGGCCGCGGGGCCGGCATCGTCGCGCATGACCTCTTCCAGGCGGGAATAGGCGATCGCGTCGTCGGGCTGGTTGAACAGCACCATCAGCACCACCCAGCGCAGCTGGTCGAGGTCGATCTCCTCGGCGTCCAGCTCCATTACGCGGTCCAGCACCAGCTCGCGGGTGCCGGCGGTCAGCAGGCCGTTTTGCTCCAGGTGCAGCAGGAAGCCATGGGCCTCGGTATCCAGGCGTTTTTGCTCTTCCGGGGCATAGATCCGCTGGGCGGCGCCGTCGCCGCCGCGCCCGGCCAGGGGGGCCTCGCTCATCAGGCGGTCCAGCCAGCCCAGAGCGCGGTCGATCTCGCGGCGGGCAAAGCCGGCCTCCACCAGGTGGCGTTCCAGCTCCGAGCGGTCCGGCTCCTCGTCGGATTCCTCGTCGATGGTGTGCTCGAAGAGATACATGAGCACATCCAGCACATTCTCGTTCATGATTCGGGGGATCCTGCGTCGAGGCGCTGGTAACGCCCGTGGTCGAGGGCGGCCACACGGCCATGGAGTTCAAGCAAAACCAGCATGGATGAAAGCTGTTCGATGGTCAATTTGGTGCGTTCGCGCAGGGTTTCCAGCGGGACCGGGTCGAATCCCATCGCGTTCAGTACGCGTTCCTGCTCCGGATCCAGCGGGTCGGAGGCGGGTTCGGCCGCGGCCGGAGGCGCATCGGGCGCGACGCCCAGCCAGTCCGCGAGGTCATCCAGGATCTCCTCGGCCGACTCCACCAGCTGGGCGCCATCGCGGATCAGCCGGTGGCAGCCGCGGCTGGTCGGGCTCAGCACCGAACCGGGGACGGCATAGACCTGGCGCCCCTGTTCGGCAGCCAGCCGTGCGGTGATCAGGGATCCGCTCTTCAGCGCCGCCTCGACGACCAGGGTCGCCAGTGACAGGCCGCTGATCACGCGGTTGCGCTGCGGGAAGTTCCGCGCCAGCGGCCGGGTATCGGTGGGCCACAGCGAGACCACCAGGCCATGGTCCGCGATGCGGTGCGCCAGGCGCCGGTGCTGGGCGGGGTAGATGCGGTCGGGCCCGGTGGCTACGACCGCGATGGTGCGCCCGCCAGGCGCGGCCAGGGCGCCTTCGTGGGCGGCGCCGTCGATGCCCCTGGCCAGGCCGCTGGTGACCGTCAGCCCGGCCCCGGCCAGCTCGCGGGCGAATTCCGTGGCCAGGCGCTCGCCCTGCGGGGTGGCCTCACGGCTGCCGACGATCCCCACCTGCGGGCTGCGCAGCAGCTCGCGCGCGCCGTTCAGGTACAGCACCGGGGGCGGGTCGGGGAGTTCCGCCAGCAGGGGCGGGTAGTCGGGGTCGTCCAGACACAGCAATGTGTGCCGGGGGTCGGCATCCAGCCAGGCCTGGTCGGCCTGCGCCCCGGCCTCGCGGGCTTTATGGGCGGTGGTGTCCAGCTTGAGGTCGACGCCCGCGCGCTGCCATTCGGCCGCGGGGGCGGCCAGGGCGTTGCCCGGGGAGCCGAAGGCCTCGACCAGTTGCAGCAGGCGCCGCGGGCCGAGGCCTGGGGTGTTGATCAGTTGCAGCCAGTCCTCGTGCGGGGCGGCTGTCGCGCCGGCATCACGCATGCAGCCTGGCCGCAGGCCCGGTCAGGGGGTGCGAACCTTGTCGCCCTCGCGCAGGGTGCGCTCGGCCTCGGTCACCAGCACGTAGGACACCTTCTCGAAGGTCTGGAAGACCATGACGGTGCCGACTTCCTCTTCCGGCAGGGTGACCACCTCGTTGGCGCGATCGCTGATCGGGTCGCGGACCTCGCGCCCGGCGGTAAAGGCGGTCAAGACATGGCCGTTCTCGATGCCGTCGCGTTCACCACGGTTGATGATGGCGGCCTGCAGCTGGCCGATCTGGCTGAGGGCGTCGAACAGCGAGATGATCGTGCCCTCGGTACCGGCCGGCGGGCGCCCGATGTCGAACAGCATGTCCTGTTCTTCGGCGTAGGGGACCAGGCGGTCACCGCGGATGGCCTCGCGCTCGCCCTTGCGGATGTCGGCGCGGGCGACGTTGCCCGGCTCGATGATCTCGGCCTCGCCCACCGGCAGAGTGGCGACGCCCAGGTCCTCGCCGGTGTCCGGATCGGTCAGTGCGCCGTCGTGGCGAACGATGTGATAGAGCTCGTAGCGTTCGGTGTCCTCGGCGTTGCGCACATACACCCGGTCGCCCGGGCCGAAGATCACGCGCTCGTCCTGCGAGGCGAGGATGTAGGGGGCGTTTTCCAGGGTTTCCTCGTCCAGCACCTGTGGACGGAACATGAACGACTGCAGGGTGGAGATCGGGGAGACGTCCTCGTCGCGCTCCACCACCCGTGCTTCCGGTGACAGGCGATGCGTCGGGCGCACCCGCGGCCCGCCGTCGACCGTGATGCGCGGCCGGCCGTCCACGTAGTGGATGCTCAGCACGTCACCCGGATAGATCAGGTGGGGGTTCTCGATCTCCGGGTTGACCAGCCAGATCTCCGGCCAGTACCACGGGTCCTGCAGGAACATCGCGGAGATGTCCCAGAGGGTGTCGCCTTTCTTCACGACGTAGCGTTCGGGCGCGGATTCGCGGATCTCCGGCTCGGCCTCGGGGGTCGAGCGTTCATCCTGGGCTTCGCGCGCCGGGCGGGCTTCGGTCTGCGCCGTGCCGGAATCGGAGGCGGTTGATTCGCCGCCGCCGTTCTCGGGTGTGGCCGCGCAGGCGCCCAGCAACAGCGTTACACTGAACAGAATGCCCGGCAGAACGAAGGTCGTGGTGGCCCTGGTCTTGTACATTTGGTGTCCCCTGTCAGGTCCGCGCGCTCCCCGAGCCTTCCTGTGGCCCGGCCCCCAATCGGATGACGCAATTCCGCGGATATTGCGGTCCAACGTTAGCAGAATTGCGACATCTGTACAGTACAAAGTTTGAGGTTTTTTCATGGCCAAGCGTGAAATCCTGCACTTCCCCGACCCCCGGCTGCGGCTGAAGGCCGAGCCGGTCGCCGAGGTGGACGACGAAATCCGCACCCTGGTGGACGACATGTTCGAGACCATGTACGCCGCGCCCGGCATTGGTCTGGCCGCCACCCAGATCAACGTGCAAAAGCGTGTGCTGGTCGCGGATGTCTCCGAGGACCAGAGCGAGCCGCATGCCCTGATCAACCCGGAGATCCTCGAGACCTCCGGTGAGGAGGAAATGGACGAGGGCTGCCTGTCCGTCCCCGGCTTCTACGAGAAGGTGCAGCGCGCCGACCGGATTCGCGTGCGTGCCCTGGGGCGTGACGGCCAGCCCTTCGAGCTGGACATCGATGGCCTGCTGGCGGTGTGCATCCAGCACGAGATCGACCACCTCGACGGCAAGCTGTTTGTCGATTACCTGTCCAGCCTCAAGCGCAGCCGCATCCGCAAGAAGCTGGAGAAGCAGGGCGGGCGCTCCGGAGCCGGTGACAAGACCGCGGTCCCCGCGGTCTGATGGGAGTGGCGGACACGGACGTCGAGTCCCTGCGCATTGTCTATGCCGGGACGCCGGATTTCGCGGTTCCCGCGCTGCAGTCCCTGATCGACGCCGGGCATGCCCCGGTCGCGGTCTATACCCAGCCGGACCGACCGGCGGGGCGCGGGCGCAAGCTGCGTCCGGGCCCGGTCAAGCAGGTCGCCGAGGCCGCCGGCCTGCCGGTGGTGCAGCCGGAGAGCCTGAAGTCCGCCGAGGCCCAGGCCGAACTTGCCGCCTGGCGCCCGGACATCCTGATCGTGGCGGCCTACGGGCTGATCCTGCCCCGCGCCGTACTCGCGATCCCGCCGCTGGGCGGGCTCAATATCCATGCCTCGCTGCTGCCGCGCTGGCGCGGCGCGGCGCCGATCCATCGCGCGATCCTCGCGGGGGACGAAGAGACCGGGGTCTGCCTGATGCAGATGGCCCCGGGGCTGGATACCGGCCCGGTGCACGCCTGCCGTCGCGTCCCGATCACACCGGAGACCACCACCGGTGAGCTGCACGATGTCCTCGCCCGCGAGGGGGCGGAGCTGCTGGTGGAACAGCTCCCGACGATTGCTGCGGGTGCCTCCGCACCGTGGCCGCAGGATGATGCGCAGGCCAGCTACGCCCGCAAACTGGAGAAACAGGAGGCCTGGATGGACTGGTCGCAGCCGGCCGCGGCCCTGGATCGACAGGTGCGGGCCTTCAACCCCTGGCCGGTGGCGCAGGCCGGCTGGCAGGGGCAGGCGCTGCGGGTCTACGCGGCGACCCCGCTGGAGGTCGCGGCGAATGCAACGCCCGGAACGATCATGGATGCCGGGCCGGAGGGCGTGGATGTGGCCACCGGCGACGGCATCCTGCGCCTGCGGACCGTTCAGCTGCCCGGCCGCCGCCCGGTCGCGGCGGCGGACTGGGCCCGCAATGCGGACCTGCCCGGCCAAACCCTGACCGGGGCGGTCTGATGGCGGGCAAGCCGAAACGCGTGGTGCCCTCGCGGGTGGATTCGCGCTCGCCGCGTCAGCGCGCGCTGGAGGCGGTGGAGCGCGTAGTGCTGCAGGGGCAGTCGCTGACCCGGGCGGTGGAGCTGGTGACCGAAGGGCTGGCGGCGCGCGATGCCGCCTGGGTGCAGGCGCTCGCCTACACCACCTTGCGCTGGTACCCGCAGCTGGCGGGGCTGGTCGATGGCTTTCTGGATCGGCCGCTGCGCAAGAAGGATGCCGTGATTGGTGTGCTGCTGGCGCAGGGACTGGCCGAGGTGCTGCATTTCGGGACGCGCGATCACGCGGCGGTGCGGGAGACCGCCGAACTGGCGCGCGAGATCCATCGCCCCGGCGCGGTGGGCCTGATCAACGCGGTGCTGCGCCGTGCCCTGCGCGAGCAGGACGAACTGGCGAGCCGGATCGAGGGCGACCCGGTGCTGCGCTATGCGGTCCCGGAATGGCTGCTGGAGGCGATTCGCGATGCCTGGCCGGAGGACTGGGAGACGCTGCTGGCGGCCTCGACCCGGCCCGCCCCGATGACCCTGCGGGTCAACCTGCACCGCGGCAGTCGCGAAGCGGCGCTGGAGGCCCTGTCCGCCGCCGGTATCCCGGGGCGCGCGTACCCGGCGCTGGCCAGCGCGCTGACGCTGGATGACCCGGTCGATGTGGCCGCCCTGCCGGGGTTCGCTGACGGGGCGCTTTCGGTCCAGGACGCCTCGGCGCAATGGGCCGGGCCGTTGCTGGGGCCGCGGCCCGGCGAACGGGTGCTGGACGCCTGTGCGGCACCCGGCGGCAAGACCGGGCATTTGCTGGAACACGCGGGTGGCGATCTGGATCTCACCGCGCTGGACAACGACCCCGAACGCCTGGAACAGGTACGCGAGAACCTCGACCGGCTGGGCTATGACGCCCGCCTGGTCGCGGCGGATCTGGACGCCACCGATGACTGGTGGGACGGCGAGCCCTTCGACGCGATCCTGCTGGATGTTCCCTGTTCCGCCACCGGCGTGATCCGGCGTCATCCGGACATCAAGACCCTGCGCCGGGCCGATGACATCCCGCGCCTGGCGGCGGAGCAGGCCCGCCTGCTGGCCGGCGCCTGGAAGCTGCTCCGCCCGGGCGGCCGGTTGCTGTATGCCACCTGTTCGCTGCTGTCGGCGGAGAACGAGGCGGTGGTCGCCCCGTTCGTCGCGGCGACCGCGGATGCCCGCGCCTGGCCGCTGGAGGGCGAGTACGCTATCCCCGGCAGCAAGCCCCGCGCGGCAGGTGTAACGCTGCCGCTGGGGCTCGAGGACGGGGACGGCTTCTATTACGCGCTGCTGGAGAAGAAGGCCCCCTGATGCCGGGGCGTTCATCGTGGCGGGGCGGGCCCCTGACGGCGCTGTGCGGGCTACTGGCCCTGCTGGCGCTGCCGGTGACGGCGAGCGCGGTGGAGATCCGCGCCGCGAATCACATGTGGCTGGATGATGCCACCGTGCTGGTGCGCCTCGATATCGACATGCGCCTGCCCGCGGTGCTGGAGGACGCCCTGGCCAACGGCGTGACGCTGGAGTTCGAGGCGCAGACGCGGCTGGAACGCGGCCGGCGGGTCGGGCGCGATACCCTTGCCAGCGAGACGCGTCGCGTCCAGCTGCAATACTTCGCCTTGAATCGGCACTATCTGGTAACCGCGGTGACCGACGAGCGCATGGACCTGAAACCGACCCTGGGGGATGCCCTGGACCTGGTCGCCCGGCGGCTGGGGCGGCTGCGTCTGGACGAGGTTCCGGACGCGGTGCGCGAGAATCCCGGCGAGTTCGATCTCGCGGCGCGGCTGACGCTGGTGTATTCCGCGCTGCCGCTGCCCCTGCAGCTGGATGCCGGTTTGCGCGGTGATCTGACGACCCGACAGGAGTGGCGGCGATGGTCGCTGGATTAGGGAAGCGCTGGTCAACGTACACGCTCGCGCTCGAGTCGCTTTTGCGCGCGCGAAAGCGGCCGAGCCCCTTGGGGTTGGTACCCCGGGTTCCCCGATCCGGCGTTGCGGCCCTTGCCGGTAGAATGGCTACCGGCTGCGGACCGCGCCTTGTTTCGGAAAATCTGGGATACCAACGCGAGGGTGTACGTTGACCAGCGTTTCCCTAAGAGGCTTCCCGTGGGGGCTCCTCGGCATCGGGCTCCTGTTCGCGCTGCTGCTGACCTCGCTGGTGGTGATGGGCGATGCGGCCCAGAACCAGGCGCGCTTCGAACAGGTGTTCCTGTGGCTGCTGGTGTTCCATGTGGCCGTGCTGGTGGTGCTGGGTGGGCTGATTATCTATCAGCTCGTGCGCATGGCGATCCAGTATCGCCGCGGGGTGCCCGGCAGCCGCCTGACGCTGCGCCTGGTGGCGGTGTTCATGCTGGTGGCCGTGCTGCCGGTGTCGGTCGTCTACTACTTCTCCTTCAAGTTCCTGAACGAGGGCGTGGATTCCTGGTTCGACGTGCGCGTGGAGTCGGCGCTGGAGGATGCGCTGGAGCTGTCGCGCTCGTCGCTGGATCTGCGGGTGCGCCAGCTGGCGACCGAGACCCAGGAATTGATGAGCGACCTCGAGGGGGTCTCGGAAGGCCTGGTTCCGCTGGCGCTGAACGACTATCGCCGCCAGGTCGGGGCGCAGGAGTTGACGCTGGTCGGTTCCAACAACCGCATCATCGCCTCCAGTACCGACAGCCCGATCCGCCGTCTGCCGACCCCGCCGGGCTCCGACATCCTGATGCGGGTGCGCCCGGAGCAGCCGTATTCGCGCCTGGAGCCGCAGTCCGACGGCTCGCTGATCATCCGCGTGGTGGCCACCACCAGCAGTCGCCGCCCGGGCTCGGAGAATCGCATCCTGCAGGGCATCTACCCGGTGGATCCGCGCATGAGTGCGTTGTCGCTGCGGGTCCAGGACGCCTTCGCCGATTACCGCGAGTTCGCCTACCTGCGCGGGCCGATGATCCAGGGCTTTGTGTTTACCCTGTCACTGGCGCTGGCGATCTCGCTGATGGCCGCGCTGTGGGCCGGGCTGCTGGTGGCGCGGCGCATGGTGCGCCCGATCTCCGATCTGGTGCAGGGCACGCGCATGGTGGCGCAGGGCGACTACAGCACGCGCCTCGCGGTGCAGCGCGCCGACGAACTGGGCTTCCTGGTGCAGTCGTTCAACACCATGACCCGTACCCTGAACGAGGCGCGCGACGAGGCCGAGCGCAATCGCCGCCTGCTGGACGCCGAGCGCGCCTACCTGGAGAGCGTGCTGCAGCATCTGCGCTCCGGCGTGCTGGCGCTGGATGGCAGTCTGCGCCTGCGCACGGCGAACGCCGCGGCCAGCGAGATCCTGGAATGCGACCTGCAGGGCGCGCGCACCCGGGTGATGTCCGAGCTGGGTGACGAGTGCCCGTTGGTCGCACAGTTCTTCGAGGCGATCAGTGACGCCCTGGTGCGCCAGGAGGCCGAATGGTCGCGTCAGGTGGTCGTCTTTACCCGCAGCGGGCGCAAGGTACTGATGACCCGCGCGGTGTGGTTGCCGACCTCGGGCTCCAGCCGCGGCCTGCACGCCATCGTGTTCGACGATATGACCGAGTTCCTGAAGGCCCAGCGCGACGCGGCCTGGGGCGAGGTGGCGCGGCGTCTGGCCCACGAGATCAAGAACCCGCTGACGCCGATCCAGCTCTCCGCCGAGCGCCTCTCGAGGCGCCTGGGCAAGGTGCTGGAGGGGGCCGACCGCGAGGTGCTGGACCGTGCCACCGGCACCATCGTGCAGCAGGTGGAGGCGATGAAGACCCTGGTCAACGCCTTCCGCGACTATGCCCAGGCGCCGCAGCTGGAGCGCGCCTCGGTGGACCTGAACCAGCTGATCCGCGATGTCTGCGAGCTGTACCTCGACCAGGACGGCCGCTCGCGCGTGGATGTCACGCTGGATGCGGAACTGCCGCGGATCCATGGCGACGCCGGGCGCCTGCGCCAGCTGCTGCACAACCTGATCAAGAACGCGCTGGAGGCGGGCAAGGGCCACGAGGACATGGAGGTGCATGTGGCCACCGCTTACCTCGACGACCCGGCGGGTCCGCACATCGAGCTGCGGGTGACCGACACCGGTCCCGGCATCAAGCCGGAGTTCCTCGAACGGATCTTCGAGCCCTACACCACCGACAAACCGCGTGGAACCGGTCTCGGTCTGGCGGTCGCGCAGAAGATCGTGGAGGAGCATGGCGGCATGATTGAGTGCCATAATGCGGAATCCGGGCGGCATGGGGCGGTCTTCCGCATCCGCATTCCGGTGGAGCATGGTCCGGTGGTTCACGAGGAGCCCGAATGAGCGAAGCCTACATACTCGTGGTCGACGACGAGCCGGACATCCGCATGTTGCTGCAGGATGTGCTGGAGGACGAGGGCTACCAGGTAGCGCTCGCCGGCTCCGTGGCCGAGGCCAAGGCCCAGCGCCGCAGCCGCCGTCCCGATCTGATCCTGCTGGATGTCTGGATGCCGGACGGCGACGGCATCTCGCTGCTGAAGGAGTGGAGCGACGACGAGGGCCTGCCCTGCCCGGTGGTGATGATCTCCGGCCATGGCAATGTCGAGACCGCCGTGGACGCCACGCGACTCGGGGCCTACGACTTCATCGAGAAGCCGCTGTCCATCGACAAGCTGCTGATCACCCTGAACAACGCCCTGGAGGCCGCGCGCCTGCAGCGCGAGAACGTGGGCCTGAAACGCCATGCCGGCACCGTGCACGACCCGGTCGGCAGCAGCGCCACCATGGTGAACCTGCGCGACCAGGTGCAGCGCATGGCGCAGCACGATACCTGGGTGCTGATCACCGGCGAGCCGGGGGTGGGCAAGCAGACCTTCGCGCGCCTGCTGCATGCGCGCAGCGCGCGGCGCGAGAGCCCGTTCATCGTGGTCTCGGTGGGTTCGCTGTCCGGCGAGGAGGCGATCGCCGAGCTGTTCGGCAGCGAGCAGGGCGAGCATGTGCGCTACGGCCTGCTGGAGCAGGCGGCGGGCGGCGTGCTGTTCCTCGACGAGGTCGCGGAGATGGACCTGCAGACCCAGGGGCGGCTGCTGCACGCGCTGGATACCCAGCGCATCACGCGCATCGGCGGCAACCAGCCGATCAGCGTGAATGTGCGCGTGATCGCGGCCAGCCAGTACGACCTGGCCGAGGCGGTGGAGCAGGGCCACTTCCGCGAGGATCTCTACTACCGGCTCAATGTCCTGCCGCTGGCGATCCCGCCGCTGCGCGAGCACCCGGAGGATATCCCGGAACTGCTGGAATGCCACATGCGCCACCTGCACCAGCAGGAGGGCCTGCCGGTGCGCGCCTTCCAGCGCCCGGCACTCGAGCGGCTGCAGCAGTACCACTGGCCCGGCAATGTGCGCGAACTGCGCAATCTGGTGCAGCGGCTGATGATCCTGGGCTCCGGCGACGAGATTACCCGCGACGAGGTGGAACGCACCCTCAGCGGGCAGCCGCAGCGCGCGGAGGAGGCCGGCGAGGGCACGGTGGCCATCCCCGACCTGCCGTTGCGCGAGGCGCGCGAGCAGTTCGAGCGCGAGTATCTGCAGCAGCAGCTGGAGCGTTCCGAGGGCAACATGACGCGCCTGGCGGAACGGGTGGGGCTGGAACGCACCCATCTGTACCGCAAGTTCAAGGCGCTGGGGATCGACCCCAAGCGCGTGAAATCCGATAGCTGAATCCGCTCCGGGACGGGAGGCGCATGAAGCACATCATCATCCTCGGGGCCGGTCAGGTCGGCCAGTCGCTGGCCGAGGCGCTGAGCGCCGACGGGATCGACATCACCGTGGTCGACTATCGCTCCGAGATGCTGGCGGATCTGGAAGACCGCTACGACATAAAAACGGTACACGGCTTCGCTGCGCCCCCGTCGGTGCTGGAGGCGGCCGGGGCGCGGGACGCGTCCATGCTGATCGCGGTGACCAATTCCGACGAGACCAACATGGTCGCCTGCCAGGTGGCGTCCACGCTGTTCAATATCGAGACCAAGATCGCCCGGGTACGGGCGCGCGACTACCACGAGACCCCGGCGCTGTTCGCCCAGGACGCGATGCCGGTGGACATGCTGATCTCGCCCGAGGCGATCGTGACCAGCCACATCCAGCGGCTGATCGAGCACCCCGGCTCGCTGCAGGTGCTGGAATTCGCCGAGGGCCGCGTCTCGCTGGTCGGCGTGCGGGCCTACTACGGCGGGCCGCTGGTCGGCCACGAACTGAAGAACCTGCAAAGCGACATGCCCGGAATCCATACCCGGGTGGCGGCGATCTTCCGCAAGGACCGGCCGATTCAGCCGGATGGTTCCACGGTGATCGAGGCGGACGACGAGGTCTTCTTTGTCGCGGCGAAGAAGAACATCCGCGCGGTGACGTCCGAGCTGCGCAAGCTGGAGAAGCCCTACAAGCGCATCCTGATCGCGGGCGGCGGCAACATCGGCGAGCGGCTCGCCGAGACGCTCAGCAAGCGCTACCGGGTCAAGGTGATCGAGCGTGACTCCGAGCGCGCCGACCACCTGGCGCGGACGCTGCCCAGCAATGTGCTGGTGCTGCACGGGGACAGCTCGGATGACCGCTTCCTCGAGTCCATCAACGTCGAGCACAGCGATGTGTTCTGCGCGGTCACCAACGACGACCAGGCGAATATCTTTGCCGGGATGCTGGCCAAGCGCTGGGGCGTGCGCAAGGTGATGTCGCTGATCAATCGCCCCAGCTACGTGGACCTGCTGCAGAGCGGGACCATCGATGTCGCGATCTCGCCGCAGCAGGCGACCATCGGGGCGTTGCTGGCGCGGGTGCGCGAGGGTGGTACTGCCACCGTGCATACCCTGCGGCGCGGGGCGGCGGAGGCGATCGAGACGGTGGTCAACGGCGATGCGCGCACCTCGCAGGTGGTCGGGCGGCGGGTCGACGAGATCGACTTCCCCGAGGGTACGAGCCTGGGCGCGGTGGTCCGCGAGGAGGAGGTCATCATCCCGCACCGGGACACGGTCATCGAGGCCGGCGACCATGTGATCCTGTTCGTGACCGACCGGCGCAAGGTGAAGCAGGTCCAGCGCCTGTTCCAGCCTACGGCACTGTTCTTCTAGGCGGGAGGCGCAGATGCTTCATCTTGCCTCCACCGCCCGGTTGCTGGGTGTTCTGCTGACGCTGTTCAGTCTGGCGATGCTCCCGCCGGCGGCCATCGGCTTCCTGTACGGGGAGGCCACCGCGCTGGTGTTCCTGCAGGCCTTTGCCCTGCTCCTGCTGATTGGCGGGCTGCTGTGGGCCCCGCTGTACCGGATGCGTCGGGAACTGCAGGCGCGCGACGGCTTCATCCTGGTGGTGCTGTTCTGGCTGGGGCTGGGCATCGCCGGGGCGACGCCCCTGTTCCTCGATCCGAGTCTGCAGATCTCCTTTACCGATGCGGCCTTCGAGTCGATGTCCGGGCTGACCACCACCGGGGCCACGGTACTGACCGGGCTGGATGACCTGCCGCGGGCGCTCCTGTGGTATCGCCAGCAACTCCAGTGGATGGGGGGCATGGGCATCATCGTGCTGGCGGTGGCCATCCTGCCGCTGCTGGGCGTCGGCGGCATGCAGCTGTTCAAGGCCGAGACCCCGGGGCCGATCCGCGACAACAAGCTGACCCCGCGCATCGCCGAGACCGCGCGCAACCTCTGGTACATCTACCTGGGCCTGACCGTGGCCTGCGCGCTGGCCTACTGGGCCGCCGGCATGGATGCCTTCGACGCGGTGGCGCATTCGTTTACCACGGTCGCCATTGGCGGATTCTCGACCTATGACGCCAGCATCGGTCATTTCGATTCGGTGGCCATCGAGATCGTCGCCATTGCCTTCATGGTGCTGGCCGGGATGAACTTCGCCCTGCATTTCCTGGTACTGCATCGGGCGACCTGGAAGCCCTACCGGCGCGACGAGGAGCTGCGCGCCTATCTGCTGGTGCTGGGTTCCGCAACGGTGCTGGTGGTTGCCTTCATGCTCTGGAGCGGGTTTACCGATCAGCTCGGGGATGCGCTGCGGCGCGGGATCTTCCATGTCGTGTCCATCGCGACCACCACGGGCTATGCCACGGATGCCTTCTATCTGTGGCCCGGTTTCCTCCCGGTACTGCTGATCTTCCTGTCGTTCATCGGCGGCTGTACCGGCTCCACCGGCGGCGGCATGAAGGTGGTGCGCGTGCTGTTGCTGGCCAAGCAGGGCCTGCGCGAGATCAAGCGGCTGATCCATCCGCATGCGCGGATCACGGTCAAGGTGAACGGCAAGGAGGCACCGGACCGCGTCGTGCAGGCGGTGTGGGGCTTTCTCGCGGCCTACGTGATGGTATTCGTGGTGATGATGCTGGCGCTAATGGCGTCGGGGCTCGATCAGGTCACGTCGTTTTCCGCGGTCGCGGCCACGCTGAACAACCTCGGCCCCGGGCTGGGTGAGGTCGGGCCCAATTTCCAGTCAATCAACGATTTCAGCAAATGGGTTCTCGTGCTCGCCATGCTGATGGGGCGGCTGGAAATCTTTACCGTGCTGGTGCTTCTGTCGCCCGCCTTCTGGCGGCGTTAGCCTGAACGCATCGTTTGACCGGCGGCGCGGGAGGTGCCCCATGAGCGACATGATCGAACGTTTCCAGAACATGCTCGATGGCGGACAGGACTCCGCCATGTTGCGTTTCTCGCTGGGCAACGCCCTGGCGACCGACGGTCAGCTCGAGGCCGCCGTTCCGCACCTCGAGCGCGCATTGGAACTGGACGGCGGGTACTCCGCGGCGTGGAAACTGCTGGCGAAGACGCTGGTCCAGCTCGAGCGCCCCGAGGCGGCGCTGTCCACCTGCGAGCGCGGCATTCGCGTGGCCACGGAGAAGGGCGACCTGCAGGCGGTGAAGGAGATGGAGGTCTTCGCCAAGCGCGCCCGCAAGCAGCAGGCCGCCACGGACGGGCCGGGCGACGGCTCCGGGGGCGCATGAGCGCAGCCGACGACGATCGAAGCCGGAGCGAGGACGCCGGCGCCTACCAGGCCCCGCTGACCGCGGCCCACTTCGCCCCGCGCTACTGGGGCAGCTGGCTGCTGCTGGGCCTGGCGTGGGTGCTGCAGGAATTGCCGCGCCCGGCCGTGCGTGGCCTGGCCCGTGGCCTGGGCCGGCTGATCCGGCGCTTTGCCGGGCGCAGCCGCGCGGTGGCCGAACGCAACCTGGAGCTGTGCTTCCCGCAGCTGAGCCCCGCCGAACGCATGCAACGCCTGGAGGCCTATTACCGCTACCAGGCACAGACCGTGCTGGACTATGGCCTGTTGTGGTTCGGCAAGCCGGGGCAGCATGCCGCGCGTATCCGCATCGAGGGCCTGGAGCACTACGAGCGCCTGCGCTCGGCCGGCACCCCGGTGATCATCCTCGCGCCGCATTCACTGGCGCTGGACTACGGTGGCGTGCGCATGAGCCAGATGTTCGATGGCGTGTCCTTCGCCAAGCCGATGAAGAACCCGGTGCTGGAGTGGATCAACCACCGCAGCCGCACCCGCTACTCCGGCGACATCTTCGCCCGTGACCAGGGCCTGCGCCCGGCGATCCGCCAGCTCAAGCGCGGGCGCTTCTTCTATTACCTGCCGGACGAGGACCTGGGCGCCGAGGGCGCCGTCTTCGTCGACTTCTTCGGTGTGAAGAAGGCCACGCTGACCGCGCTGGCCCGTCTGACGCGCATGTCGAAGGCCGCGGTGCTCCCCAGCTTCGCCTGGTACGACCCCGCGGCGGATCAGTACGTGATGCGCCTGTGGCCGCCGCTGGAGGATTACCCCACGGGTGACGACGATGCGGATGCCCGGCAGATGAACGCAGCCGTGGAACGCGGCATCGAACAGGCCCCGGCGCAGTATCTGTGGTCCATGCGCCTGTTCCGCACCCGCCCCGAAGGCGAGCCGCGCCTGTATCCTGACCGCAAGCGCTGATCAGCCCACCGCCTTCATGCACCGTTGGGTGGTGTCAGGGAGTCGCAGCCGTCGGGCGCGGGCAAACACTTCTCAGACCGTCGATGTGTTCGTGTAGGTCCGGGCGGATGGTTGCCCACATGGGGTCGAGGATGAAATCGATGCCTTCCCGTCGTGCCAGTTTGGCGGCTGGAACGAAATCGGAGTCGCCCGAGACCAGGATGATCTGATTCACCTGTTGCTTGAACGACAGTGCAGCGATATCAATGCCCAACCGCATATCTACGCCCTTTTGGCGCAGGTCGAGGTGGAAATCGGCGTCGGTGATGTCCGTCCAGTCGCGTGCTCCCTGGCAGAGTGCATGCAGCGCTTTCTGCTTCAGGCGCCAGTGGACATGGCTGGTCGGCAGCTCCCCGAGTCGCAAAGCGACCTTTCGCTGGCTGCGAAGTGCGTCATGGAATGCCCGCCGCCATACGGCGACCTCGCTTCTGCCATAGTCGACAGGGCTCTTGCCTAAAGGGGTGTGTCCTTTCCAGCTCGAAGGGTGGGCGTCGTAGACAAATATGCGATAGAGGCGGGAAACCCGCGGCCCATTGCGTGGGGCGTTGAGATGATCAAGGGCGAGACCGTGAAGGGTTCTCGCGGTTTCTTCCGGGCCTTGCTTGCCGAAAATGCGTCGGCTTCGAACCAGAAAGAACCCGGCGTCGACCAGCACTGCAGTCACGGCAGGACTTGCGTGGCGCAGAAACAAAGAGCCCTCGGGGTCGGCCTTCCCTGAATCATTGAGAGAAGGCTTACTGCCGAGGGCGGATCTGTCTTTCATTCTAGGTACCTCCCTGTACCTTGACAAGTTTTCCGAATTTGGCCCAAGAGTGCCAATCATTCAAGGGGGCGGCCTCAGCGTTCCCGATTGCATGCGTTTGATCCGGATGCGGCTCAAGGAGATGGGGTGCCATGCCCGAGGGCGATACGATCCACAAGCTGGCGGCGGCGCTGCGGCCCATGCTCGAGGGGGTGGCGCTTGGCCGGGTCGCCACCCGAGCGCGCCGGGGGGATCCGTTACTGGAACATGGCGTGATGACCGCGGAGGCCGTGCAGGCCCGGGGCAAGCACCTGCTGCTGGACCTGGAGGCGGCGGACGGGCGGCGCTGGCAGTTGCGCAGCCATCTCGGGATGTACGGGACCTGGCACCAGTATGCGCCGGGCGCGGCGTGGCACAAGCCGGCGGCCGGGGCGTGGGCGGTGCTGGGCCTGCCGGATCGCGTGCTGGTCTGTTTCCACCCGCGTGAGCTGCAGTGGCGTCCGCGCGCGGACGGCGCACGGGACGTTCCCCGGCTGGATGCGCGGGTGGGCCCCGACCTGCTGGACCCGGCGATTGACCTGGATGCGGTTGTTGCCCGGGTACGCGATCGTGCCGATTCAGCCCGCCCGATCGTGGATGTGCTGCTGGATCAGTCCCTGGCGGCGGGGATCGGCAACATCTACAAGTCCGAGGTGCTGTTCCTGCAGGGGTGCCATCCACTGCGTCCTCTGGCACAGGTGCCGGAGGCCATGCTGCGCGGGTTGTACCGCGATGCCGAGCGCCTGCTGCGGCGCAATGTGAAGCCGGGGCCGCGGATTACCCGTGAGCGTGCGGAGGCGGGGGCGTTTCTGAACGTCTACGGTCGTCGGGGTGAGCCCTGTCACCAGTGCGGGGCACCGGTCGAATATGCCCGACTGGGCGAGCACCTGCGTGCGACCTACTGGTGTCCGGTCTGCCAGCCGGGGAACCCGTAGGCCCCCGCGGCATCCCAAAAGGATATGAATGATGCACGGCTCCTGGCCGTGCCGCCCAAGTCTCCAGCGGTATCCCGCCCCGCAGGCATCGCATTTTCCAAGGAGGTGAACCATGCAGACGCGCACGATGAAGACGAGCCGCCTCACCCTGGCGCCCGTGTTGGCCGGTCTGGTGATGGCCTGTACCGGATCCTCCGGGGTCTCGGCCGAGGGGCTGGGGGCCGGGGAGCATGGCCTGCAAGCCAGTGTGCTGCACGAGGGACTTAATCACCCCTGGGCCATTGCGTTTTTGCCGGAGGGCGGGGCGCTGATCAGCGAGCGCCCGGGCACCCTGCGCTGGTTCGAGGACGCCGGGTCCTTCGACGGCCGGGGCGAGTTGGTATCCGGTGTTCCGGGCGACCTGCAGGCGCGCAACCAGGGCGGCCTGCTGGACCTCGCGCTGCATCCCGACTTCGCCGAGAACCGCTGGCTGTACTTCACCTATTCCGCAGCCGTGGATGGCGGGCTCACCACACGCCTGGCGCGCGCACGTTTCCAGGGCGGTGAGCTTCAGGATGTGGAGACGCTGTTCACCGCCGAGCCGGGCGTCTCCGGGGGGCGCCACTTCGGCAGCCGCATCGTGTTCGATGACGCGGGCTACGTGTATATCAGCGTGGGGGATCGCGGCCAGCGCGATCATGCCCAGGACACCTCGACCCATATCGGCAGCATCATCCGGCTGCATGACGACGGGCGCGTCCCGGACGACAATCCGCTGGTGGATGATGCCGATGCCCGCCCCGAGATCTGGGCCTGGGGGGTGCGCAACCCGCAGGGCATGGTGATGGACCCCGAGACCGGCACCTTCTGGCAGAACGAGCACGGCCCGCGCGGGGGCGACGAGGTGAACATCATCGAGCCCGGCCTGAACTACGGCTGGCCGGTCATTACCCACGGCCGGGAGTATGCCGGCGGGCAGGTCGGCGAAGGCCTGACCGAGAAGGAGGGGATGGAGTCGCCCCTGCACCACTGGACGCCCTCCATCGCTCCCTCGGGCATGGCCATCCTGCGCGATCCCGCCTTTGCCGACTGGGATGGCGACCTGCTCGTGGGCGGCCTGGCGCATCAGACCCTTCGCCGGCTGACCTTCGAGGGGCGCGAGCTGGTCAACGAGCGCGAGGTGCTGCCAGATCTCGACCGCCGCGTGCGGGACGTGCGCGTCCATGACGGGGCCATTTATATCCTGACCGACCACAATCCGGGGGAGCTGATCCGGCTCGCCCCGGCCGACTGACGGAGCCACCGATGTTCGCCTTTTCCGAGCCGCGCATGCCGACCCCCGAACAGGCCCTGCCCGGGCGCGAAGAGCCGATGCCGGTCCCCGAGCGCCACATGGTCCTGGGGACGCCGCTGGCCCCGCCGTACCCCGAGGGCATGCAGGTGATCCATTTCGGCATGGGCTGTTTCTGGGGTGCCGAGCGGTTGTTCTGGCAGCAGGAGGGCGTGTACTCCACCAGCGTGGGCTACGGCGGGGGCTATACCCCGAACCCGACCTATCGCGAGGTCTGCAGCGGCCAGACCGGGCACACCGAACTGGTGCGGGTGGTGTTCGACCCGCGGAAGGTTTCGCTGGACGCCCTGTTCCGTACCTTCTGGGAGGGGCACGACCCGACCCAGGGTATGCGCCAGGGCAACGATGTCGGCACCCAGTACCGCTCGGCAATCTACACCACCGACCCTGAGCAGACCGCGGCTGCCGAAGCCAGCCGCGAGCGTTTCCACTTCGCGCTGGACGCCGCCGGGCGCGGGGCGATCACCACCGAGATCGCCGAGGGCCCGGCGTACTACTTCGCCGAGGACTACCACCAGCAGTACCTCGCCAAGGTCCCGAACGGCTACTGCGGCCTTGGCGGCCTGGCCGTGCCCTATCCCACCTGAGCCCACTTCGAAGGACGGGTTTCACCACGAAGCGCACGAAGGCACGAAGAAAGGCCAGGTCAAAAGCGATTCACAGGAAGGTTTTAAGACCGGAAGAAGGCTGATGCGACGGCCTCCAGCAGCACGTTGATATGGTGCCTTGAGCGACCGTCACGCACTCGACCCTTCACCTGCAAACCTTCTCTTCTTCCAGACTTCCTGTGAATCGCCTTTCTTCGTGCCTTCGTGGTGAATCAGTCTTTTAGCCGTTTTGGGTGGCGGCTTGGACGAGGGCGCGGAACAGGAGCTGGTGGCGGCGTTTCTGTGGGAGGTATTCGGGGTGCCACTGCACGCCGATGCACCAGTCGTGTTCGGCCTCGATGGCCTGGACCACGCCGGTCGATTCGCGTCCGGCGATCTTGAGGTCCCGCCCCAGGTCATTGACGGCGTGGTTGTGGAGCGCGTTCACGTGGAGCGTCGTGTCGCCCAGGATGTTGGCCAGAAGGCTGCGCGGGTCCAGCTCCACCGGCTTGACCGGCAGCAGGCTGCGGGCCTGCGGGGTTTCCACGTAGAACTCGGCCAGGTCGCGATGCAGGGTGCCGCCACGTACCACGTTGACCAGTTGCATCCCGCGACAGATGCCGAGGATCGGGCGGTGCTCGTCCAGCGCGCGATGGATCAGGGCCTTCTCCAGCCGGTCGCGGTCGGTGTCCAGTACACCGCCGTGGGACTGGAACAACCGGCGCAGCAGCCACAGGGCCGGGTAGAAGAGATAGCCGATCAGGCGCTGCGACAGGCGGCGCTCCGCCTGCCGGATGGCGGCCGCATCCGGTCCCTCGGGGAGAGTCTCGCCGTAGAGCTCCGGATCCACATCCGCCCCGCCGCCCACCACCAGACCATCGAAGCGCCGGTGACCGCGCGGCTTGCCCGGGCGCAGCCGCAGCGGTTGGCCGCCGGCGCGCCACACCGCGAGCGCTGTAAACAGCCAGGCGGGCCCGCCGCCCTGGTCGGGTCCGGTAATGGCGATCACCGGGCGGCGTGGACGCGGCGCCACGGTATCGGTGGTCGTGCGGTCGGGCTCAGAACCAGTCACGGAGGCGCTGGCTCCAGTCGTCGGCCCAGCGGCCGAGGGCCTGGCCTGGGCGTTCCAGATATTCCCGCGACAGGCGTTCCAGGCGTTCCGGATCCGCCGCCAGGCGCTCGACCTCGACCCAGCCGTTGAACGGCCGCGCGAGGCTCCAGTCCGGGTCGTCGATCTCGCAGTTGGGCAGGCGGTAGTGGAAGGCCGGCCGCGGCTTGATCAGCTCGTGTTCCACAGGGGCCGCGTCGATCCTATCGGAGTCCAGATGGGCGAACAGCGGCAACAGATCCAGCGGGCGGTTGCGGGTCGGGTTATGCGCCAGGTAGGCGTCGATCAGGCCGGCCCGGTCGGGACGAAAGTCCGGGTCCAGCACGTAGCGTACAAACGGGCCGGGGAAAGACCGAATGTAGGGCGACAGGCGCCGCGCCAGGTCGATGGCGCCCGCCGCTGTGAGCACTTCCACCATCAGCAGGAAGCTGCGCAGGATTGCCAGCAGCCACTCGGCATCGGTGCGGTGCACCTCGATATTGATCTGCAGACCGAAGGCATAGAGAAACGAGCGTTCGGTACCCAGTGCGCCGGCCTGCTGCAGGGCGGCGCGCACCCGGTCCAGGCGGGGAAGGTCAGCCGTCGCGATCGGCGGCGCCACGATCTCGTGCGGTACCAGGCGGCCCGCGGCGTCCGCGAGCCAGCGTTCCAGCGCGGCCTCGTCGGAGTCGTCCAGCTCGATGCCCAGGCGCGCGAGGTGTTCGCGGTAGCCGCGGTCCTTCAGTACCCGGGCGTCCAGCTCCAGTTGGAAGTCGCCGACGTCCGTGTCGCGCACATGGAAGACGAAGGCGCTGTCCGACTCGATATGCCCCCCGAACTCGTCTTTCACGGTCTCGGCCATCGTCTCCAGCGACACCCCGGCCATCTCGATCTCCACGCCGATGCGCCGGGGTGCGCCCTCCGGATTGGCGGGCCAGGGGAGTTCGTGAAAGGGCTCGCTCATGCGTGTCTCGGAGTAATCGGGAGTCACCATGATAGCGGCTCGGTGTACCTCATGCGGCCCGGGCAGTAGGATAGGCGCCGACCTACAGGAGCCCGCCGAACCCATGGATCGAATCTATCTGCGCGACCTCGAGATTGATGCCGTTGTTGGCGTCTACGACTGGGAACAGCGCATCCAGCGCCGCCTGCGATTCGATATCGAACTGGCGGCCGATACCCGCATCGCCGCCTACTCCGGCGAGATCGGCGACACCGTCGACTACGAGGCGGTGGCCAACGCCGTGCGTGCCATCGTCACGCGCGAGCCGCATGCCTTGCTGGAATCCCTGGCCGAGGAGATCGCCGAGGCCCTGATGGCCCAGTTCGGCACGCCCTGGCTGCGCATCAAGCTCGGCAAGCCCGGCGCCGTGCCCGGCGTGCGCGAGGTCGGCATCGAGATCGAACGCGGTAGCCTTTCCTCGTAAACCCGCGCCGGCGACGGGGCGCTGCCCCGGTCGGCGCCACCCCCCTGCCGTGCTGTGTCATCGCGGGTCGCGAGGCGACGTGGCGATCTGCAGGGCAGGGAGGTGTTCGCCGTACGTCCCGCATGGCCGCGTGTGCGTTGGTCGCGCCTGTCCCCGCCTCGATTTGCCTCTCCAACCCCGCCACTCGCCGAAGGACTGAACCTTCCGGAATCCCGTACATGGTTCACAGTCCTCGGTCTCCGCACGTTTTTGGTGCGTGTGCACTTTTAGTGCGCACCAAATAAAGGCAAAAGCCCGTGGTTGGGCCGCAACAGGTGTTGCGAAAAGCCGATTTTGCTCCCTTTTGGTACTTGGCACAGCCCGTGCAAGGACCGGGTGTCGACTACGCGACACTCGATTGACCAATCTGGGAGATGACCAACATGAAGAAGTTCACCCGTTCCGCGCTGGCCGCTGCTGTCCTCACCGTAGGCTCCACCGGTGGCGTCGCCTTTACCTCCACCGCCGCCGCGGAGCTGTCCGTGAACATCGGCGCGGTGTCCAATTACTACTTCCGTGGTTTTTCCGAAACCGACGACGGTGCTGCCGTTCAGGGTGGTATCGATTACGAGCATGCCTCTGGTTTCTACGTGGGAACCTGGGTATCGAATGTTGACTTTGGCGTCGACGAGGGGAATGAAGATCAAACAAGCTACGAAATGGATCTTTATCTTGGATTTGCCGACGCGTTCGACAATGGGTTCGGCTACGACGTCGGTTACATCTATTACGCCTATCCGGATGCCCGAGACGATACCGGTTCCCTGAGTGCCGACTTCGGCGAGATCTATGGTGAGGTCAGCTTCGATACGGGCGTTGTGGGACTGTACGGCGGTATGGCCTACGTCGTTCACGACAGCGATGACTCGGCCCTGGAAGACGACGACATGTACTTCTACGCCGGCCTGGATGTCCCGTTCATGGACGTCTACAGCGCCGGCTTCCTGGTAGGTCGCACCAGCTTCGACGATTCCAACGCCGAAAACTACACCCACTACACCGCCAGCCTGACCCGTGATGCGGGCGACTGGGGCGAGTTCAGCTTCAATCTCGAGTATGTCGACGAGACCGACGAAGACCTGGGCGCCTGGGTGGGCTGGTCCAAGACCTTCTGATTCCGCATTACCGCCTAAAGCAACAGCGGGTCCGCCAGATGGCGGGCCCGACTACAGGAGTCTGACATGAAGATGATTACCGCCGTAATCAAGCCGTTCAAGCTTGATGATGTTCGCGAGGCGATCTCGGAGATCGGCGTACAAGGGATGACCATGACCGAAGTAAAGGGTTTTGGTCGCCAGCGCGGTCATACCGAGCTCTATCGCGGTGCCGAGTACGTGGTCGATTTTCTGCCCAAGGTGAAACTGGAAGTGGCTGTCGACGAGAACCTGGTCGATCAGGTGGTCGAGGCCATTTCCAAGTCTGCCAGCACGGGCAAGATCGGCGACGGCAAGATCTTTATCACACCGGTGGAGCAGGTCGTGCGTATTCGCACGGGCGAGACCGGCCCGGAAGCCCTTTAAGGCCTCCGTCTTCCATCGAATGAGGAATTTCAATCATGGAAATTGAACAGCAAGTTGTCGAACTCGCCTACGCAATGGACACCTTTTACTTTCTGGTGGCCGGCGCGCTGGTGATGTGGATGGCCGCGGGCTTTACGATGCTCGAGGCTGGTATGGTGCGCACCAAGAGTGTGGCCGAAATTGCAACGAAGAATATCGCCCTGTATTCGATCGCCAGCATTATGTACATGCTGATCGGTTACAACATCATGTACAGCGACGGCCTGAGCTCTATCATCCCGGGCCTGGGCTTCCTGATCTCGGGCGACAACGCGGTCGCGGACGTACTGGGTAGTGGTGGCGACATCTACTACTCTGATCGTGCCGACTTCTTCTTCCAGGTCGTGTTCGTGGCCACCGCGATGTCCATCGTCTCGGGTGCCGTGGCCGAGCGCATGAAGCTGTGGGCCTTCCTCGCCTTCGCGGTCGTCCTGACCGGCTTCATCTACCCGATCCAGGGCTTCTGGAGCTGGGGTGGCGGGATCCTCGACCAGATCGGCTATCTGGACTACGCCGGTTCCGGCATCGTCCACTTCACGGGTGCCGCTGCCGCGCTGGCCGGTGTGCTGCTCCTCGGGGCGCGCAAGGGCAAGTACGGCAAGGATGGCCAGATCAACGCGATCCCGGGCTCCAGCATGCCGCTGGCCACCCTGGGTGTGCTGATCCTGTGGCTGGGCTGGTTCGGCTTTAACGGTGGTTCCGAGCTGAAGGTCTCCGACATCGAGTCCGCTAACGCCGTGGCCGCCGTGTTCGCCAACACCAACTTGGCCGCGGCCGGGGGTGTGGTCGCCGCTCTGATCACGACCCGTCTGGTGTTCGGCAAGGCGGACCTGACCATGGCGCTGAACGGCGCGGTCGCGGGCCTGGTGTCCATCACCGCCGAGCCGCTGATGCCCAGCCCGTTCCTGGCGATGATCATCGGTGCCATCGGTGGCGTGATCGTGGTCTTCTCGATCGTCGCGCTGGACAAGCTGAAGATCGACGACCCGGTCGGCGCGATCTCCGCGCACGGTACCGCCGGTATCTGGGGTGTGATGGCGGTCCTGCTGTCCAACCCGGACGCGACCTTCTTCGGCCAGATCGTGGGCCTGCTTGCCATCTTCGCCTTCGTCTTCGTGGCCAGCCTGATCGTCTGGGCCATCCTCAAGGCGGTGATGGGTATCCGCCTGAGCGAAGAGGACGAGGATGTGGGCGCCGACATCGCCGAGTGCGGTCTCGAGGCCTACCCGGAGTTCACCGGGAAGCAATAAACCCTCGTTAACCTGAACCGGGGTCGGGCCACAGGCCCGGCCCCAACATCGTCTCCTCCGACGCCGACAAGACAGTCTCCCAGGACTTGGATGTTGGCCTTTGGGCGCCCCTCCCCGGGCGCCCTTTTTTGTTTCCCGAGCTGTGGGAGCGGGCTCGCCCGCGAAGCCCCTGCCTGCGCCCGATAGTGCGATCGACATCCGCAGAGGCACCCCTCACGGCGGACCGTTCGTCTCGCAGCAAGCAGCGCCTGCCCGTCCGGCCATTCATCCCGCCGCCCCGGCTTCGGTTACGATCGCCATTTCGCCGCACCGGAACCCTGTCGCATGGATCGCCTGCTGGATGTTCGCCAACTGAAAACCGCCCATCTGGGCCCGCTGGATCTGGCGCTTCAGCCCGGGGAGCTGGTGCAGGTCACGGGCGCCTCCGGTTCCGGAAAATCCCTGCTGCTGCGGGCCCTGGCCGACCTTGACCCCAATACGGGGGAGGTGATGCTGAACGGGCAACCGCGGGACGCCATGGCGCCGGTCGACTGGCGCCGGCGCGTGGCGTACGTACCGGCGGAGACTGCCTGGTGGGGCGAGCGAGTGGACGAGCACCTGCCAGCAAATTTCGCCCGCCCGGCGGCCCTGCACCTGCTGGAGCAGGTCGCCTTGCCCGAGGCCTCTCTAGGCTGGGAGGTCGAACGTCTCTCCAGCGGCGAGAAGCAGCGCCTGGGGCTGGTGCGCGCGCTGCTGAACCAGCCGCGCGTCCTGTTGCTGGACGAGCCCACCGCCAATCTGGATCTGGAAAACACCAAACGCATCGAACGCGCGGTACGGGGGTATCTCGCCGAGGAAGACGCGGCAGCGCTTTGGGTCAGTCACGACACCCTGCAGCGTCAGCGCCTGGGCGGCCGCATCCTGACCATCGCCAACGGCAAGCTGGAGGTGACCGCGTGGAACTGATCTCGCTTTCCGCGCTGGATTTGTCGCTGGCGGCGTTGCTGGTCGTCGCGCTGGCAGGGCTGACCGTCTGGGCACGTATGGGGCTGGGGCGCAGCCTGCTGATCGCCGGGGCGCGCACCGTGATCCAGCTGCTGCTGGTCGGGCTGATCCTGCAGACGCTGTTCGACCATGCGCAGCTCGGTTGGGTGGCCTTGATGGCGGTGATCATGCTCGCTGTGGCCGGCTACGAGGTGATGGCGCGCCAGCAGCGCCGCTTCGCCGGGCTGTGGGGCTACGGCATTGGTGCCGTGACCATGTTCATCTCGGCGTTCGCGGTCACCGTGCTGGCGCTGACCACCATGGTCGGCCCGACCCCCTGGTGGGAGCCGCAGTACGCGATCCCGCTGCTGGGCATGCTGCTCGGCAACACCATGACCGGCATTGCGCTGGGGCTGGACCGCCTGACGCAGACGGTCTGGCGCGAGCGCCGCACCATTGAGGGCCGGCTGGCGATGGGGGCCTCCTGGAGCGAGGCGGTCACGACCATGCGCCGCGAGGCCGCGCGCTCCGGCCTGATGCCGACCATCAACGCCATGGCCGCCGCCGGCATCGTCAGCCTGCCGGGCATGATGACCGGCCAGATCCTGGCCGGCGCCCCGCCGGTGGAGGCCGTGAAGTACCAGATCCTGATCATGTTCCTGATCACCGCCGGTACCGGCTTCGGCACCCTGGGTGCGGTCTGGTTCGCCTCCCGCCGCCTGTTCGACACCCGCGAACGCCTGCGCCTCGACCGCCTCAAGGCCGGCCGCCACACCTAGTCACGAGCTCAATGCAGCCTACGGCGTGTGTGGCGCCCGTCATCGCGAGGCGCGCAGCGCCGTGGCGATCTCCGTGGGTGGCCCCGTCGCTGGCGCGCGATCAGGCGAACAGCTTGCGACGGAAGAACTCCGGGGTGGCACCAGCGGCGCGGTGGATCGCGGCGTTGTAGTAGTGCGTGACAAATGGCAGCTCTTCGGCGGCCTCTTCGCGCAGGAAGGACACCGGGCAGTCCTTCGCGGCGATGGTGCAGGTCCACCAGCCGGAGGGGTAGGTGGCCTGCGGGAAGTGCAGGGTCAGGGCGTCGATGAAGTTCGCCGCGCGCAGGCTGTCGTGCATCGGGCGGATGATGCTGTCGGTGTGCAGCAGCGGCGATTCGCTTTGCTGCACCAGCAGGCCGTCCGCGCCCAGGGCCTTCACGCAGTCCTGGTAGAACGCGGTGGAGAACAGGCCCTCGGCCGGGCCGACCGGGTCGGTGGAGTCGACAATGATCACGTCGATGGAGCCGGGGGCGGCGTCCTTCAGGTACTGCACGCCGTCGTCGAACAGCAGTTCGGCGCGCGGGTCGTTGTTGGCGTCGCACAGCTCCGGGAAGTACTGCTCGGACAGGCGGGTGACGCGCTCGTCGATATCCACCTGCACGGCGCGCTCGACCTCGTCGTGCTTGAGGACCTCGCGCAGGGTGCCGCAGTCGCCGCCGCCGATGATCACCACGTTCTTCGGGGCGCTGTGCGAGTACAGCACCGGGTGCGACATCATCTCGTGGTAGATGAAGTTGTCGCGGCCGGTCAGCATCACGCAGTCGTCGATGACCATCAGGTTGCCGAAGGCCTCGGTCTCGTAGATCTCGATCTTCTGGTACGGGGTCTGTTCCTCGTGCAGCTTCTGCTTGATGCGCAGGGACAGCGCCATGTCTTCGTGCGGTTCGCTGAACCAGTTGTTGTCGAGTGCCATTAGGCGGCTCCCCTTGCCGGTGCGGTGGACGGTATGATGCGCCGCTATGATAGTGCCCTGTATCCTGCGGGCAACTCTGTTCTTCTCGTCATTGCGAGGAGCCGTAGGCGACGACGTAATCTCCTGAATGAGGGCAGTGCGCTTGGTTGCCCTGACCGCCCCTGGTGTTCGGGGGGATGATTAAGGCGATTGCCACGTCGCTTCGCTCCTCGCAATGACGGGACTTTCCTAGCTTTTGAAATCCGGGAACACCATGACCGTCACGCCCTGGAATCTGGACGAGGCCCGCGCCACCTACGGGATCGATCACTGGAACGGTGGCTTCTTCGAGGTGAACGCCGCGGGCAATGTGGCGATGCGCCGCGCGGACTGGCCGGATCACCCCGGCGTGGATCTGTACGAGCTGGCGGGCCGCCTGCGCGAGGAGCATGTGGGTCCGCCGGTGCTGGTGCGGTTCCAGGATGTGCTGGACGGGCGCGTACGCCGCCTGGCGCGGGCCTTCGATACCGCCGCGCGCGAGCTGGAGTACGAAGGCGCGTTCACCGCGATCTACCCGATCAAGGTCAACCAGCAGCGCAGCGTGGTGGACCAGATCCTGGCGGCCGGCGATCAGCCGGATGCCGAGGGGCTAACCCCGCGTGTGGGGCTGGAGGCCGGCAGCAAGCCGGAGCTGATGGCCGTGCTGGCGCAGTCGCGCCCGGGTGCGGCGATCATCTGCAACGGTTACAAGGACCGCGAATACGTGCGCCTGGCCCTGATCGGGAGGCAACTCGGGCACCGCGTGTACATCGTGATCGAGAAGCCCTCCGAGCTGGAGGAGGTGATCCGCCAGGCCGAGGCCATGCAGGTCGAGCCGCTACTGGGCCTGCGCGTGCGCCTGGCCTCGATCGGCAAGGGCAAGTGGCAGAACACCGGCGGCGAGAAGGCCAAGTTCGGCCTGTCCGCGGCGGATGTGCTGGGCATCCTCGAGCGCCTGCGCGGCCTTGGCTGGCTGGACCGGCTGCAACTGCTGCACTTCCACATGGGTTCGCAGATCGCGAACATCCGCGACATCCAGAATGGCATGGGCGAGGCGGCCAGCTATTTCGCCGCGCTGACCGAGGCCGGGGCGGCGCTGCGGGTGGTGGATGTCGGCGGTGGCCTGGGCATTGACTACGAGGGCTCGCGCTCGCGCAACGAGTGCTCCATCAACTATTCGGTAGAGGAGTACGCGCTGAACATCCTGCGCCCGCTCAAGCGCATCTGCGAGGAGCAGGGCCTGGCCATGCCCGAGGTCTTCAGCGAGTCCGGCCGTGCCCTGACCGCGCACCACGCGGTGCTGATCACCAACGTGATCGACTGCGAGCCGGCCCCGGGGGATGGCGACGTGCCGCCCGCAGAAGATGGCGAACTGCCGGAGATCGCCGCCATGCGCGCCTTGCTGGAGGGCGGCGAGCGCCCGGCCTCCGAGATCTACCACGATGCCGCCTATGGCCTGGCCGAGGTGCAGGCGCGCTTTGCCCGCGGGATGCTGTCGCTGGTCGACCGTGCCCGCGCCGAGGCGATCTACTTTGCCCTGTGCCAGCGCCTGCTGGCGCGGCCCGAGGCCCTGCCGGCGGAGGTGCACGCGGAGCTGATCGACAAGCTGGCGGACAAGGTGTTTTGCAACTTCTCGGTGTTCCAGTCGATCCCGGATACCTGGGCGATCAACCAGATCTTCCCGATCATGCCGCTGCATCGCCTGGACGAGCGGCCGACCCGGCGCGCGGTGCTGCAGGACCTGACCTGCGATTCCGACGGCCATATCGAGCACTACGTGGAGCGCGAGGGCACGCACACCACGCTTGCCCTGCACCCGTGGAACGACCGCGAGCCGTACTATCTCGGCATCTTCCTGGTCGGTGCCTACCAGGAGATCCTGGGGGATCTGCACAACCTGTTCGGGGACACCGACACTGTAAACGTGGAGCTGCTGCCGGAGGGTGGCTACCGACTGGTGGACCCGGAGCGTGGCGATACCGTCGACGAGCTGCTCTCCTATGTGCACTTTGCCCCGGATGACCTGCGCCGCACCTTCCGCGCCAAGATCGACGCCGCCGGCCTGCGTGGCGAGGCCGCGGGACGGCTGCTGGCCGAGCTGGAACAGGGCCTGACCGGCTACACCTATCTCGAGGACTGAACCCATGCAGTGCTACGTCTACCGCGCAACCCGTCGCGCCGACACCTATGTCTACTTCCCGGAGAAGGACGATTTCTCCGACCTGCCCGAAGGCGTGATGCGCGCCCTCGGCACCCTGGAGTTCGCACTGGAGTTCGATCTGACACCCGAGCGCACCCTGGCTCAGGAAGATCCACAAAAGGTCCTCGCTAACCTCGAGGAGCAGGGCTTCCATCTCCAGTTCCCGCCCCCGGAAGACGAGTCCAGGTCCTGACCCTCCGCGCGGCCATCCGCACATGGCGCCGCCAAACTCCCAGAACCAGCGCCCTCTCGGTCATCCCGGAAACCGCGCAGCGGTTATCCGGGATCTCATGCGGTGGGGGCTGCCCGGGCTTCGGGGGCTGTCCAGCCTCGGTCATCCCGGCTCTTCGCTGCGCTGCGGCCGGGATGACCGGGGCGGGGTGGCTGCAGGCGGGGTGCGTTGAGCCAGCAGCGGATGGTGGGCTTCAATCTGGCCTCCACGGCGCCCATGGTGATACATTGTTATAACTTCGGCCGGTTTGTGGGGAGGCCATGAAAACAACTTTGCGACAGATCGGAAACTCCCGCGGCGTTCTGTTACCTGCGACACTGTTGCGCCAATGCGGGATCCGCGACGAGATCGACCTGCGGCTCGAGGGTCACCGGATCGTGATCGAACCGATTACCGAGCCGCGCGCCGGCTGGTTCGACCACTACGACATCGATCAGGACGATGCACCCGAATGGTCCGACGCGCCCTGGGCCGAGGATGCCGAGGAGTGGGAATGGTAGGGCGTCGCGCACCGGTTCGCCGCGGAGACGTCTACTGGGTCAACCTGGACCCTACCGTTGGAACGGAGATCCGCAAGACCCGTCCTGCATTGATTGTCTCCCCCGACGACATGAACGCAGCCTTGCCACGGGTTCTGGTGGCCCCGATCACCAGCAAGGGGCAGCCCCTTGGATGCCGGCCGGAGGTCGAGCTCGCGGGCCGCCCGGCCCGTATTCTTCTGGACCAGATCCGCAGTGTGGACAAGCGGCGTCTGGGGTCCACGCTTGGCTCGATCGAACTCGCAAGCTGGCATCCGCAACTCCTGGAAATGTTCGTCTGACGTTTGTGAGCTGCCATCTGACCAGGCCCTGGGTCGTGCGCGTAGAACAGGACGTTGGTATAGACGAAGACCTTATCGCTCATGCAGCGCGTCCCGATCCGGGCGTTCGCCGCCGAAGTGGCAGCCCTTGTCCAGGGCGGCCAGGGCCGCGCGCTTGGAACGCTCATACCGTTCGGATCGTTCCACGATGTGCTCCAGTTCCTCCGTCAGCAGCCGGCAGACCGAAGTCGAACGACGGGCTGCGATGACCTTCAGTTCGGTCAGTACCTGCTTGTCGAGGGACAGGGTAATGTTCTGTTTCATGTTGAATCCTCATGGCTCACGTAAAAATGCGTAGCACGAAAACTACGTGCATTCAACGGAGGCCAGTTTGCTGTCAGCGATCAGGTCGGGGGGGTGCCGTACTGGCTTGGCCACAGGGCTCAGGTGGCCGGTAGTTCCGGGGCGGAATCGCTTTGGCTGGGGGCCGCGGGGAGGCGCGAGGGCGGAGCCTGCGCATAAAACGCGGGAGTCGCAGCGCGGTCACGCATAAGTCTGTATAGTGTCGGCCCTTTTGCCAGTATCCAGAGTTTGTATTCCATGACCGAGAAGCTTCGCAACATCGCCATCATCGCCCACGTTGATCATGGCAAGACCACGCTGGTCGACCAGCTCCTGCGCCAGTCCGGCACCCTCGACAAGCGTGGCGATCACGGCGAGCGGATCATGGACTCCAACGCCATCGAGAAGGAACGCGGGATCACCATCCTGGCCAAGAACACGGCCATCGAATGGCAGGACTACCGCATCAACATCGTGGACACCCCCGGACACGCCGACTTCGGTGGCGAGGTCGAGCGCGTGCTGTCGATGGTCGACTCGGTGCTGCTGCTGGTGGACGCGGTGGATGGCCCGATGCCGCAGACCCGCTTCGTGACGCAGAAGGCCTTCGCGATGGGCTTCAAGCCGATCGTCGTGGTCAACAAGGTCGACCGCCCCGGCGCGCGCCCCGACTGGGCCGTGGATCAGGTGTTCGATCTGTTCGACCGCCTTGGTGCCACCGACGAGCAGCTCGACTTCCCCATTGTGTTCGCCTCCGCGCTGAACGGCTTTGCCGGGCTGGACTCCAGTGTCACCGAGGGCGACATGACCTGCCTGCTGGAGACCATCGTCAAGCATGTCGCGCCGCCGAACGTGGACGCGGATGGCCCGTTCCAGATGCAGGTCTCCTCGCTGGACTACAACTCCTATCAGGGTCTGATCGGCATCGGCCGCGTGAAGCGTGGGCGCATCAAGCCGAACACCCCGGTCAAGGTGGTGGATCGTGAGGGTGGGGTGCGCAATGGGCGCATGCTGCAGATCATGGGCTTCCACGGCCTGGAGCGTGTGGAGGTCGAAGAGGCCCGCGCTGGCGACATCATCACCTTCACCGGGATGGACAAGCTGTTCATCTCCGACACCCTGTGCGATCCGAACCACGTGGAGGCGATGGAGCCGCTGACCGTCGACGAGCCGACCGTCAGCATGACCTTCCAGGTGAATACCTCGCCGTTCGCCGGGCGCGAGGGCAAGTACGTCACCTCGCGTGTGCTGCGCGACCGCCTGCAGGAAGAACTCAAGCACAACGTCGCCCTGCGCGTGGAAGAGGGCGAGGACCCGGACAAGTTCAAGGTCTCCGGCCGTGGCGAACTGCACCTGGGCATCCTGATCGAGAACATGCGTCGCGAGGGCTACGAGCTGGCCGTCGCGCGCCCCGAGGTGGTCATCAAGGAAGTCGACGGCGTGAAGCAGGAGCCGTACGAGTCGGTCACCGTGGACGTCGAGGAGCAGCACCAGGGCACGGTCATGGAGAAGCTCGGCGAGCGCCGAGGCGAGATGACCAACATGGTTCCGGACGGCAAGGGCCGCGTGCGCCTGGACTTCATCGTCCCGTCGCGCGGCCTGATCGGCTTCCAGACCGAGTTCATGACCGCCACTTCCGGTACCGGCATCCTGCACCATATCTTCGACCACTACGGCCCGTATCAGTCCGGGGCGGTGGCCTCGCGCCAGAATGGCGTGCTGATCGCCAACGCCGCCGGCAAGGCCCTGGGCTTTGCCCTGTTCAACCTGCAGGACCGTGGCAAGCTGTTCATCGGCCCCGGCGAGGAGGTCTACGAAGGCATGGTGATCGGCCTGCACTCGCGCGAGAACGACCTGGTCGTCAACGCGCTCAAGGCCAAGCAGCTGACCAACATTCGTGCTGCCGGGACCGACGAGAACATCCAGCTGACCCCGCCGATCCGCATGACGCTGGAGCAGGCCATCGAGTTCATCGACGACGACGAACTGGTCGAGGTGACCCCGGAAAACCTGCGTATCCGCAAGAAGTTCCTGCTGGAGCACGAACGCAAAAAGGCCTCCCGCGCCGCCGCAACCGCCTGAAGCTAGACCCAAGGCGGAACCAAAAAGCGCCCGGCCGGATCGCATCCGCGGGGCGCTTTTTTACGTCCTGCCCTCTGCCGCCATCCCGGAGCCCGCGCAACGGTTATCCGGGTTCCCCTGCGCCGGGGATTGCGCGGATCCCGGGGTATGTCCAGCGCCGGAGATCCCGGCTCATCGCTGCGCTGCAGCCGGGAGGACGGTGCGGCGTCTGGAAGCAGATGGGCGTCCCTTCCGTTGCCCGCCAGCTGTAGGAGGCGAGCCCTCTCGCCGATCAGGTGCGTCCAGCGCCCCATCGCCCAGAGGGCCGGGCTCCTGCGGGAGACGAGGGCTGCAGCGGCATGTGACCAGGAGGGCTGTTCGAGGAGACGGGTGTCCTCTTTCTTCCAGTTATCCGGGGTCTCCTCCGGCTGGATCGTGCTGCACGAGGTGATCTGGCCTCCGCTCTCATCCGGTGCTATGGTGTTTTGGTGTGCACGATTCAGCCCGTCTGGAGGGCTTCGATGAGCCGATTAACCATCACCCTGGACGACCAGCTGCATCAGGCCCTGAAAGAGGCGGCGGCGCGGCAGCAGCGTTCCATCGCCTCGATTATCGAGGAGAGCCTGGTCTATCGCGGGATTCGTACCCGTAGCGAAGCGCGGCAATTAGTGGCCTCGGCTCGGAAGCGCGCAGCGCTAAGCGAAGAAGATGCCATGGCTCTAGCGCTGGAGGAGACTCGTTCCGAGCGCGGCCGATGAAGCCGTGGACGCTGGTGGTTGACACCAACGTCGTGGTGGCGGGGCTTCTGTCCAGTGCGCCACGCTCGCCCGTGTGCCGTGTCCTGGACGGGATGCTGGCGGGACATTTCCCTTTCCTGACTTCGCCTGACCTGATATCCGAATATCGCAGGGTTCTCTTGCGGCCGTCGCTGGTTCGGCTGCATGGCCTTTCGGACTCGCATATCGATGATTTGGTGACCGAACTGGTCGCCAATGCGATCTGGCGTGAGCCGAGCCCCACATCGATTTCGGCTCCGGATGCCGGAGATGCTCACCTGTGGGATCTGCTGGCTTGCCACCCGCGCAGCATCTTGGTGACGGGCGACAAGCTGCTGGCCCAGCAGCCATTTGCGCCGGGTCGTGTCGTCACGCCCGAGGCGGGCCTTCAGCTGTTTGAAACGAGCTGATTAGGTGCGCGGGCGCGGTTGTCTGGGGCGCGAGCGGAGTTTGTTATTTTGGGTTCGTGATCTCGGATCCCCGGGCCACGCGATTCTAAACGGCGTCATCCTGGAAACAGTGGCGGGCCAGCCTCTCACTGAGTTTCAGGCAAAAGGCAAGGTTTGACCCCGAGGCTCCGTTACCTGAGTTTCAGGCAAAAGGCAAGGTTTGACCCCGAGGCTCCGTTACGACAGTCACGCCGGGAGCGCAGCCAGAAGGCTATGCATCGATTGATGCTCCGGCTGGCCCGCTGAGAGGGGATACACCCTCCGGAGCGGGCTACGTGCAGGGGTGCGCCGGTCGAGGGTCGAGAACACCAGCAGGAATGTAGACCGAAAATAAATCTGTCCCCGTTTCCTTGAGCCGGTTGGCTCTCGCACGCCAAGCGTTCGAGCTCTGTGTCCAACTCCGTGATCCGCTCACTCAGCGTCAGGATCGATCGGGCATCGGTGACCACATCCATATCGCCGAAGGCGATATCCGGGGCAAACTGTGCGGTCGGCTGCCATGCCTGGATCTTGGCGAGATAAGCGCGCCCAACACCCCGTATCCTTAACAGCGTCGAGGCGCGTACCCGTGGCAACGCCGTGAGGCGGTCTCGGCAGGTCAGGAATCGGAGGAACCACCGGTTGTCGATCGAACCCGTGATCGACAGCAAGCCCGGGCAAAGCGCCTGTAGATCGCAGTTCAGCCGCGTCAGACGCCCAGCCCGCTCCTGTACCAGCACCCGCCGCCGGCGCGTCAGATACTTCAGATGGCGGTGTGCCTTTGGGATCAGCGTCACCCGCTGTAGGGCATTGCGGGCCACCCCAGGTTGCTGATCCAGCGCGAATAGCTCGAGCATGCGGCGCGAGTCGATCGCGTCCGTCTTGGCAGGAGCCGGAAAGATCTCCTTATACCGTGCTAGCTTCAAGTTATTGACGTTGTACAGCGCCCAACCGCGGGCCAGGGTCTGGCTATCCAGCGGGCGTGCCCAGCCGTTGTAACCTTCCATCGCCACCTGGACCCTCTGGTCCGGCGACCGACGATGGCGTTCCACTCGTTCGAAGAACGCTGTAAATCCAGACGGTTCGTGATCGAT
>NZ_KB905917.1:0-29362 GCF_000381105.1 Thioalkalivibrio sp. ALE12
GTCCGCGTTGGTGCCCCCTGTTTTCCGAGACAAGGCGCGTCGTGCAGCGGGTAGTGGTTCTACCCGCAAGCGGCGCAACGCAGGATCGGGGAACAGGGGGCACCAACCCCACAAGCCATTGAAAGCAGGGGATCGGCCGCTTTTGCACGCGAACGGCGTTGCGGCTCCCTTGTGCAGAATGACTGCACGGCAGTCACCGCGCCTTGTTCGCACGCAAAAGCGACTCGAGCGCGGACGTGCGATTCAATCAGCGTCTCCCTAGACGCACGCCCCGGTGCCCTTGGAAACGACGCTTCCGCAGGTCTACACTCCCCGCGCATCCATTAAGGGAAACACTATGAATACCAAGACGTTGCTGGTGATCATCTTCGCCGCCCTGATCGCGCTGGCGGGCTGCCGCGGCACGGTTCCCGTGCAGGACATCAGCGATACCACGGTCACGAATGTCGACGGCGACCGCCCGAGCGCCGAGCAGATGGAACGCGCGATCCGCACCGCCGGGGCTTCGCTGGGCTGGCGCATGGAAGAGGCCGAGCCCGGGCTGCTGGAAGGCCGGCTCAGCCTGCGCGACCACGTCGCCGTGGTGGAGATCCCGTTCGCTGCGGGCGAATACAGCATCCGCTACAAGGACAGCGCCAACCTGAACTACGAAGACGGCAACATCCACCCGAACTACAACAACTGGATCCAGAACCTGGACAACCAGATCCGGGCCCAGATCTCCTCCCTCTGAGCCCACCCCGCAAAGAGCATCTACAGGAAGATGGGAAGATCGGAAGGAATGCATTAGGTAGGGCGCAATGCGGATGGCTTGCCCAGTGCTACAAGCCATCTTCCAGCCTTCGCGTCTTCCTGTTAACGCTTTTCAGGTGTTCTGCGGACCTGCATGGGGTTCGTGGTTAAGACAGACGCAACCCACACGGCGGCAGGTCAGTCGGGGCGCGGGCGGTCGTCCGGCTTGCGGGCCTCGTCCCCGGCGCCCTTGCTGGAAGGCTCGTCGTCCTGGGCGTCCGATTCGTTGGCGCCGCCGGCGGCCTCGCCCGGGCCGGTCCCGTAATCGCGGCGTGTCATGTGCGACAGCAGCTGGCCGGCGCGGTCCTCGAGGCGGTCGCGGGTCGGTTTGTCCGCCAGCTCCTCGGCGCTCTGGGCCAGGTGGTGATAGAGGTCGCGGTAGGACCCGGCCATGGTCGCGAACAACGTGGCCGTGCGGTCGAAGTGGTCGTTGACCTGGCTGCGGTAGCGCGTCAGTTCCTGCATGCGCCGATCCAGTTCCTCTTCCAGCTCGCGGATCAGCTTGCGTTCGTCACTGGTCACGCGCCCCACCCAGAAACCCACCAGGGCGGCGATCACGATGGCCAGGATCCCGAGGGCCACCCACAGCCCCACTGCTGTCTGCTCTTCCACCACGACATCCTCTGCAAATGGAGGGGCCATTGTGCCGCAGGCCCCGGTCGAACGCACTTCCGGGCATGCTAACCTCGCCACAAGAGCGAAGCCGGGTGCGGCTGCTGCGCTGCCCCGACCTCGGTCCGTGCCACCACCGAACGCAAGAGACCGCCACAGCATGCTTGACCCACAACACGCGCAACAGATCCGCCAGGCCCAGGCCGGCCTGATCAACCTGGTGGTCCAGGCCACCCAGAACCCGGAAACCCGCCGCGAGCTGGAGCCGGTCCTGAACCAGGCCCACGAGGCTGGCTGGGGCGAACTGATCCAGCGCATTCGCCGGGTACTCGACGGCGAGCGCGACCCTTCCCTGCTGCAGGGTCTGGACGACGAGGACACGGTGATCCTGACGGCCATCCTGAACGGGCTGCAGGACCCCTCCACCCTGCCCGACCCGGAGCAAAGCGGCGACCCGGCCCAGGCGGCCCCGGGACTGGCGCAGATGATCCACGGAGCCGCCCGCGGCGATGCCCAGTCGCTGCACTGGCTCTCCCAGATGGCCGAGCAGATGAGCCGCGCCGGAGGCGACATGGCCCGCCTGGGCGGCATTACCAAGCGCCTGGTGGACGGCGAGCGCGACCCCGACGTGCTGTGTCGCGGCATGGGCTCGCAAGGCGAATCGCTGGTGCTGTCCATCCTGTCGGAACTGGGCAAGCTCGAACGCCACTGACCCGACATGCGCCGTCGCAGCGACAACGCGGCCCCGCTACGGCGCCGCTTCCGTCTTCCGCCCTGGCTCCTTGCGGTATTCACTCTGTGGCTGCTGCAGGGCTGCGCGGCCGTGACGCTGCAACCACCGGACGACCCGGAAGGCCCGGTTACCGTGGCCCTGCTGGACCATGGACGACACTCCAGCCTGATCCTGCCAGCCGGGAAACCGGGGGCCTGGCTGCGCTACTCCTACGGCGACTGGGTTTTCTATGTCGAACGCCGGACCGGGCCGCTCCAGGGGATCTCCGGGTTGCTCGTACCGACCCGCGCCGCGCTCGGACGCCAGGTACTGACCGGCCACGAGCTCGGGCCATCCACGCTGGGGCAACTTCGCGTACCACTGGCGGACTTTTACCTGCTGACGGTTCCGGGGGCACGGGTCGAGGTCCTGCGCGACGAGCTGGAAGGCATCTGGCAAGCGGGATACGAGGAACGCAAGACCTCGCCGGAATGGGACATGGCCTTCGTCGAGCATCCGGAGGCCTACACCCTGCGCAACAACTCCAATCGCATGGTCGCGCGCTGGCTGACGGCGCTGGACGTCGAAGTCTCCCGCGCGCCGATCCTGTCCAACTGGCAGACCGAGTCCCCCTGAGTTCGCAAGGCACTTTTCACCACGAAGCACACGGAGACGCGAAGAAAATCCAGAAAGCGCCAACAGGAAGACGCGAAGATCGGAAGATTCCTGAAAGGGTGCGCAAGCCACAAGGATTGCGCACCCTCTCTCCCCCTGCTGACCTTCGCATCTTCCTGTAAATGCTCTTGCGGGTTTCTTCGTGCCTTCGTGTGCTTCGTGGTGAACAAACTGGGTGCACCCGTCAGAGGTCGTGGGCCCACTCGAGGACGGCGTCCTGCAGGTTGCGCCCCATGCCGCGGTGGGCGCGTGGATCGTTGACCAGCACGACCACCGCCAGGTCATCGCCACCCCGCGTCCGTACATAGCCGGCCACCGCGGACACCTCGTTGAGATGCCCGGTCTTCAGATGCATACGCCCGCGCAGATCGCGCTGGCTGCCGTTACGGAAGCGGTTGCGCAGGGTCCCGTCCAGCCCGGCCAGGGCCAGCGAGGACTGGAACTCGGGCCGGTGCGGGTGCTGCCAGCCCGCCTCCAGGATGCGGCCCAGCTGGCGTGAGGTCATCCGCGAGTCGCGGCTCAGGCCTGAACCGTTGTCGACCACCATACCCGCAACATCGACGTCCAGCCCGCGCAGGGACTCCAGCAGGGCCTGCTGCCCCTTTTCCAGCGTCGCCGGCGGGGTGAAGTGACGCGCCCCCAGGGTCAGCAGCAGATGCCGGGTCATCACGTTGGAGCTCCACTTGTTGGAGACCCGGATCAGATCCGACAACGGGCGCGAGGTGTGGCGCAGGATCGGTTCGTCGTACAGCACCGGCAGCACACCGGAGCGGATGTCCCCGGTCAGCTCGCCGCCCCACTGCGACCAGTGCAGGCGGAACATCTCGGCATGGTTTTTCTCCGGCGCGAGCACCGAGCGCAGCAGTTCATAGTCGCCACAATTCACCGGGTATTCGCCGGCCAGGGTCACGCGCTGCGCCTCGGGATCGGCATCGAAACGGATCCCGCGCTGCCAGGCGCCGCAGCTGCCCCGCGTCGGCTGCAGGCGATTGACGACATCCAGCCCCGGCAGGGGCGGATCCACCGTCACGTCGATCCCGTTCCCGTGCCGCTCCGGTCGCACGCGAAAGCGCTGCGCGTTGGCGTTCACATGCAGGGCATAGGGCAGCTGGTTGTAGGCCCGCAGCGGCTGGTCGTTGAAGGCGGAAGGGTCCCCGGATGGCAGTTCGAAATGCGAGGCGTCGAGGATCACGTTGCCCTCGATACGACGCAAGCCGGTCTGGCGCAGCTGCCCCAGCATGCGCCAGTGTTCCTCGCTGACCATGCCGGGATCGCCCGTGCCGCGGATCACCAGGTCCCCCGCCAACACCCCGTCGCGCACCGGGCGCGTCGCCCAGACCTCGGTGGTCCAGGTGTAGTCCGGGCCCAGCTCGTTCAGGGCCGCCAGCGAGGTGGCCAGTTTCATGGTCGACGCCGGGTTGTACGGCTGATCGGCGTTCAGGCGCGCGAGCACCGCCCCGTCCGACATCCGCTGGACCCAGAGACCGACATTTTCCGGCGGCAGGCGCTGACTTTCGATCGCCCGCTGCAGCGGCTGCGGGAGGTGTTCGAACTGTGCCTGCGCCGTCAGCGGCGCAAGCCAGAGCGACAGCATCAGACAGAGGGCAATGGCCCACCCGGAACGAACCGGAAGGGGGCCCGGGCGGCGCGCAAAAAGACGAGGGGGCATAGGGGTCCGACCATCCTGCAAACGTGCGGAGCAACAGTCCCTATAGTGTGCCGGCACCCCGGCCGGGACAAGCCCTTCGCGTCACGCTCTCGACCAGGGAAAATCGAGTACCTGATCGAGGCTGGAAACCCCCAGCAACCGCATCAGCAGCCGGTCCACGCCCAGGGCCACCCCGGCGCAGTCGGGCAGTCCGGCGTCCAGCGCCGCCTCCAGGTAGTCATCGGGGGGCGGCAGGGGCTGTCCGCGCGCACGCCGGATGGCGATGTCGCGTTCGCGGCGGCGGCGAAACAGCTCGGGATCGGTCAGTTCGTGATAGCCGTTGGCCAGCTCCAGGTCGCCCCAGTACAACTCGAAGCGCGCGGCGTACCCCGGGGATTCCGGACAGGGACGCGCCAGCACGGCCTGGCTCTCCGGATAGTCGACCACGACGGTCAGCCGGTCCGGCGGGAAGCCCGGGGCAATCACCAGGCTGATCAGCGCATCCAGCCAGCCATCCCGGTCAAGCTCGCCCGCCACCGCGAGCCCGCGGGCCGCCGCGGCCCGTTCCAGCTCCTTGGCCTCCGCGGCGGCCGGGTCCAGCCCGAGGGTCGACCGGAACAGCTCGGCATAGGGGATCACCACGCAGCCGCGGGGCGCGTGCCACTCGCGGGATTGCGCGGCCTGATCCGCGATCAGGGCAACCACCTCGCGCGCCAGGTCCCGATGGTCCAGCCGGTGGCGATACCACTCCAGCAGGGTAAATTCCGGGTTGTGGCGCGGCCCGGACTCGCCGCCCCGGAAGACCCGGGCGATCTGGTAGATATCCGGGGCCCCATCCGCGAGCAGGCGCTTCATCGGGTACTCCGGAGAGGTCTGCAGGTAGCCCTGCTCGCCGCCGGGGGCGCGTGCCTCCCAGCTTTCCAGCATCGGATCCTGCGGGGCGCCCCGGCCCAGGATCGGGGTCTCGACCTCGAGCACCCCGCGATCCGCGAAGAAGGCCCGCAGACCCGCCAGCAGACGGGCCCGCGCCGCGCGGGCCGGCGCCGCGCCCGGCCGCCAGTCACTCACCTCCGAACCCGGGGGCAGATGCGATCAGACGCGGGAGACGTATTCGCCGTTGCGGGTGTCGACCTTCACGGTCTCGCCTTCCTCGACGAACAGCGGGACCTTGACCACCGCACCGGTCTCCAGGGTCGCCGGCTTGGTACCGCCCTGAGCGGTATCGCCGCGCACGCCCGGATCGCACTGGGTAATCTTCAGCTCGGTGAAGGCCGGCGACACCACCGACAGCGGCTCGCCGTTCCACAGGGTCACGGTGCAGATATCCTGCTCCTTCAGCCACTGCCCGGAATCGCCCAGCGCGGCCTCGCTCACGGCATACTGCTCGAAGGTGTCCGGCACCATGAAGTGCCAGAACTCGCCATCGTTGTAGAGATACTGCATCTCGGTGTCCATCACGTCGGCCGCCTCCACCGACTCGCCGGACTTGAAGGTCTTCTCCAGCACCCGGCCCGTACGCAGATTGCGCAGCTTGACCCGGTTGAAGGCCTGGCCCTTGCCCGGCTTGACGAACTCGTTTTCCACGATGGCCTGCGGATCGCCGTCCAGCAGCAGCTTGAGACCGGCCTTGAATTCGTTGGTACTGTAGGTTGCCATTGCGTGCTGTTCCTCGATGATGCGTGGCGCGGGCATACCGCCCCGTCCGGAAACGATTCATGCCCACAAAGCCCGTCATGATAACGCGCGAGCCGCGCGGAACCCAGCCACCCGCGCCGCGTGCCACGCCGGCCTGGCAGCAGGCGCTGGCGCGTGCGGTCGCCGATCCCGAGGCCCTCGCCGCACGCCTCGGGTTGCCGCTCGACGACCTGCCGGGCATGCAGACCGGGCACCGACTGTTTCGCACCCGCATCCCGGAGAGCTACCTGGCGCGCGTGCGCCCGGGGGACCCGCGCGACCCGCTGCTGCTGCAGGCCCTCCCGGATGCCCGCGAGGCCCTGGAGGCCCCGGGCTTCGTCAGCGACCCGGTCGGCGATCACGACGCCCTGGCCGCACCCGGCGTGGTGCACAAGTACCACGGCCGCGTGCTGCTGCTGACCACCGGGGCCTGCGCCATCCACTGCCGGTACTGCTTTCGCCGCGAATTCGACTATTCCGAGCACAATCCGGCCCGGGATGACTGGGCGCCCGCGCTAGAGTACATCGCGGCGCATCCGGACATCCGCGAGGTCATCCTCAGCGGCGGCGATCCGCTGAGCCTCTCCGATACCCGCCTGGCCCGACTGGCCCAGCGGCTGGACGCCATCCCGCACCTGGAACGCCTGCGCATCCATTCGCGCCTGCCGGTCGTCCTGCCGGAGCGGGTCGACGACCGCCTGCTGGATTGGCTCGGTCAGGGGCGGCTGCAACACATCCTGGTGCTGCACGCGAACCACCCGCGCGAATTCGCCGCCCCGGCCGACGCGGCACTCGTCCGCCTGCGCGCCGCCGGCGTTACGCTGCTCAACCAGGCGGTCCTGCTGGCCGGGATCAACGACGATGCCGAGACCCTGAGCGAACTGCAGGAGGCCGGCTTCCGCCTGGGCGTCCTGCCCTACTACCTGCACCAGCTCGACCGCACCCGCGGCACGGCCCATTTCGAGGTTTCGGATCGCCGCGCACAAGAACTCCACCGGGCCCTCCATGCGCGGCTGCCAGGCTACCTGGTTCCACGCCTGGCGCGCGAGATCCCGGGTGCATCCGGGAAGACCCTGCAAGCCCCGTAGGCCGGGCGGGAGCAAAGGCCGACGCCTCCCACACCAAAAACACGGTTTGCTGCTACAGTAGCGCCAGACCCGGGGCGTGAACGCGCCCTCCGGAGAGTCCCACGCAACCGGCCCAGCGACCACTGGACACGCCCATGCTGCACGCCCTGCCCGAGCTGCCCGCCCAACCGGCCGGCCCTGCCAGCTTCCCGCACCGGACGCCGCAGGCTCTGCGGGCCTGGTGCGCGGAACTGCCCGGCAGCGAGCCCGAGCTCGGCATGCAGCAACTCGGCAAGGCCCTCGAAGGGCTCAACCAGATCGCGCTGCGGCCCGGGGTCCGCGCCAGCCTGCTGCGCATACTGGAGGACCACCTCCTGCCCCTGTTCCCCGTGCTGGAGCGCCTGCTGCGCCAGCGCCCCCTGCCACTGGGGCGCCGCAGCCGCGATCGTGCCGAGGTCCTCGGGAGCGCCCTGCGCGCTCTGCTCAGGGCCGAACTGCTGGTGGTCCGGGAGCGCATCGACGCCGACGACACCCGGCATGCGGAACGCCTGACCGCGCCCCTGCAGGCCGCCGTCGCGCTGCTGGGCGCGCTCGCCGTGCACCACTGGCGGCTGTATCAGAACCTGCCCTCCGGTCACTGGCAGCAACTCTACGACCTGCTGCGCCTGGCACGGGCCCAGCACATCGCCGACCACGGCCCCGCCACCGACCAGCGCTTCGGGCCGCTGCATACGGATCGTATCGAGACCATGAGCGCGCGCCTCATGGTGCTGGGGAGCACCGACCCGAACGCCCTGAAGATGGGCGAGATGGACTTGCTGGTTCGCTGGATCAACGCGATCGCGCTGACCTGCACAGCCGCTCCCGACCCGGACCCGCATCCCGACCTGCCGGTGCTGCGCTGCGAGCTCGAGCGCGACCATGCGCCGGGACTGGTCCTGCGCGACCAGCCCGCCGGCGACCTGGCCTGCTTCGTGGAGCTGGGCCCGGCCCTGGCCGCACTGCGCGACGCCCCGGAAAACCTCGAGCCGGTGCAAACCGGCAATGCACAGGCCCTGGCCGAGCATCTCCTGCGCCTGTGGTCGCACCTGCCCACCCGGCGGCACAGTCGCGAGCGCGCAGGCGACCTGCAGCAGGTCTGCGTCATGGGACTGGAACGCATCCATGACTTTCTGCTGGCGGAGATGGAGCGTCGCCGTGACGCCAGCGCCCGGGAACTCGACACGGACGAGAACGGCGAGGCCGGCCTGAAGTCCGTGCAGCAGCGTGATCGCGGCGTCAGCGTCTTCGAGATGTCGCCCGCGGCACTGAGGGGGTCGGATCTCGCCCTGGTCGACAGCCCGCCCGCCGCCGGTCGCGACAGCGATCTCCGGCCGCTCGCGGACGACACCCCCGGCCCCGCCGCGACCGCCTGGGAAGACGTCGGGCGCGGCCTCGAGATCGCCGGCCACGACGAGCCGGCAGGGCCCATCACCAAGCGCCACCCTCCGGAACACTGGCAGGTGGACGACATCGGCGCCGGGGGCGTTCGCCTGTGCCTGGACGCGCCGCAGCAGCCCCTGCTGATCGGCGACCTGGTCGGGCTGCGCGCCGTGGACGGCCACCGCTGGACGGTCGGGGTGCTACGCTGGATTCGCTTCGACGATCAGGTCGGCGAACGCATTAGCATCGGCGTGGAGTTCCTTGCCAATCGCTGCCTCCCCATGCAGATCCAGGATTTTCGCAACGGGGTCGCCGCTGGGGTCCCGCAGCCGGGGCTGTTTGCGCCACAACGAACGGATGCCGACGGGGCCGCCCTGTTCCTGCCGGCCCAGGTCTTCGACCACGAAAAACGGGTGGTCTGCTGGCTGAACGACCGCGCCCGCGTTCTGGAACTGGACAGCGAGCGCACGGGGACTACCCTGTTCACCGAGGTGGGCTGCCGCATGACTGCGCTCGAGGTCGGCAGCCCGACCGCGGAATCCCCCGGCACGGAGGCGGACCCCGGCCTCGCGAATGACAACGGACTGTCCCTCACCACCCGCAACCGCGACGACCAGGCCCCATGAACGAGACCATTCGTACCCTCTTCGTTACCAGTAATCCGAACCGGGCGGAAGAGGTCATCAGCAGCATCCGAACCCGCGGCAGTGCGATCCGCCCGGAGCAGGTTTCGACCACCGACGCCCTCGCCGAGGCGCTGGAGAACCGGCGCTTCGACGTGATCGTACTGATCGAACCCGGCCTGAGCCTGGCCCGCGAGCACGTGGACGAGGCCCAGCATGCCTCCGGCCGGCGGATCCCGGTCGTGATCCTGACCGAACGTCCGGAAGCGGAACGCGTGGACGACTACGAGGCCGGTGCGTACGCGGTGGTGGATCACGAACTGCACGAACTGGCCAGCCTCCTCACCATTCGCGCCGCCGAACAGTTCCAGCTGCGCCAGCGACTGGGTCGCATGGACGCGTCGCTGCAGGAATCCGAGCGCCGCTGCCAGCTGCTGCTGGACAACTCGCGCGACGCCATCGCCTACGTCCACGAGGGCATGCACATCTATGCCAACGCCTCCTGGCGCGAACGCTTCGGCATCGGCGACCCGGAGGACGTCGATGGCCTGCCGCTGATGGATCTGGTCGCGCCGGAGAGCCGCGACGAGCTGAAGGGCCTGCTGCGACGCTTCCAGAACGGCGAGGAGGGCGAACAGACCCATCAGGCCTTCCAGCTGCAGGCCTTCGACGGCACTCCGTTCGAGGCCAACCTGCGCCTCTCCACCGCCAGCGTCGAGGGCGAGGCCTGTACCCAGGTCCTGCTGGATTCGGCCCAGGAGGACCCGGAACTGGCGGAGAAGATCGATTACCTGTCGCAGCGCGATCTGGTCACCGGCCTCTACAACCGCCAGCACTTCACCGGCATGATCGAGACCGCGCAGGGCCAGGCCGCGCAGTCGGAGAAGCCCTTCGCCCTGATCACGCTGGCGGTGGACCGCTTCGCGGAAATTCGCGCCAACGTCGGGATGTCCGCCAGCGACCTGCTGCTGGCCGACATCGGCAAGCTGATCGAGGACCAGTTCCCCGAGCCGGCCATCACCGCGCGCCTGGAGGCCGAGCACTTCGGCATCCTGGTGCCGGATACCCGCCGCAACGAGGTGGAGAGCCGCGTCCACGGTCTGATGGAGGCGGTCACCGGGCGCGTGTTCGAGCTCGGCAACGCCTCCACCAACTGCACCCTGTCCGCCGGCATCGTGATCGCCGACGAGACTGCGGTGGATACCGAGGAGCTACTGTCGCAGGCCGACCGCGCACTGCAGGAAGCGGTGGAAGCCGGCGGCGGGACCCACTGCTTCTTCCGCCCGGCCGAGGGCGAGATGACCCAGGCACAGGCCGACCAGCAATGGCGGCTACGCATCCAGGACGCCCTCGATCACGACCGTCTGGAGCTGCTGTACCAACCGATCGTGAACCTGCACGGGGCCGACCGGGCGCGCTATTCGGTGTTCGTGCGGCTGCGCGATGCCGAGGGTCATATCCACGAACCGGAGGCCTTCCTGCCCAGCGCCGAGCGCACGGAGATGGCCCAGCCCATCGACCGCTGGATCCTGAAGACCGCCCTGGGCGTCCTCGCGGAACAGCTGAAGAAGGACCCCGGTACCCAGTTCTTCCTCAAGCTGACCAATGGCTCGCTCGGCGATCCCTCGGTGGTCAGCTGGCTGCACGACGACCTGCACGCCCTGCGCATCCCCGCCGACAACGTGGTGGTGGAGCTGAAGGAACCCACCGTGGTAACCCACCTGAAGCCGGCGATCCACGTGGCCCGGGGCCTGCAGGAGATGCACGGCCACCTGTGCATCGACGACTTCGGCAACGGCCTGAACCCGTTCCAGCTGCTGCAGCACCTGGAGGCGGACCACATCAAGCTGGACCCGTCCTACGTGAAGAACCTGGCCGAAAGCGAGGAAAACCAGCAGCTGATCCGCGAGCATACCGAGGCCGCGCACGCCAAGGGCAAGCAGGTGATCGTGCCGTATGTCGAGGACGCCAGTGTGCTCGCCGTGCTCTACAGCCTGAACGTCAACCTCGTGCAGGGCTACTTCCTGCAGGCGCCGATGCCGGCCCCCACCTTCGACTTCGCCTCGACCTGAGCCCCGCGCGCCCGCACTCCATTTTTCACCACAGAGCGCACAGAGAACACGGAGAAAAGCGGTCTACAGGAAGACGGGAAGATCGGAAGAGGGATGATGTGGGCGGTTGCGTGGGCACTATCGGTGCCGTGCCACGCGGCGGTCAACGGTCCATCCCTTCACCCAAAAAATCTTTCTGTCTTCCAAACTTCCTGTAAATCGCCCTTGCCCTTGCCCGTTTTTTCTCCGTGGCCTCTGTGCACTCTGTGGTGCAATAAACACGAGTGGTCCCCGGCACGACTATGGCCGGGTTACTTGGACCAGAAGTTCAGGTCCTCGAAGAAGCCCTTCACCCCGTCCACCCAGGACTGCGCCTGCGGACTGTGCTTGGTCCCACCGGCCTGAGTGGATTCCTCGAACTGGCGCAGGAGCTGCTTCTGCTCCTTGGTCAGGTTGATCGGCGTCTCCACCACCACGCGGCAGATCAGGTCGCCGACGGCACCGCCGTGCACCGACTTCACGCCCTTGCCGCTGACCCGGAACTGCTTGCCGGTCTGCGTCTCCGCGGGGACCTTCAGCTTGACCCGGCCGTCCAGCGACGGGACCTCCAGCTCGCCGCCAAGGGCGGCGGTCGCGAACGACACCGGCACCTCGCAGTGCAGGTCCGAGCCCTCGCGCCGGAACAGCTTGTGCGGCTTCACCCGCACCTGCACGTAGAGATCACCCGGCGGACCGCCATTCATGCCGGCCTCGCCCTGGCCGGCCAGACGGATGCGATCGCCCGAGTCCACACCGGCCGGGATCTTCACGTCCAGGGTGTTCTGCTCCTGCACCCGACCCTTGCCGTGGCAGGACTTGCAGGGGCTGGAGACGATCTTGCCGGAGCCCTCGCAGCGCGGGCAGGTCTGCTGCACCGAGAAGAAGCCCTGCTGGATGCGTACCTGCCCGACCCCGTTGCAGGTCGGGCAGGTCTCCGGCGAGGTCCCCGGTTCGGCGCCGGAGCCGTCGCAGGCCTCGCAGGACACCGTGGTCGGGATGCGAATCTTGACCTCGGTGCCGAACACGGCTTCCTCGAGCGTCAGGTCCAGGTTGTACTGCAGGTCGGAGCCCCGGTAGGCGCGCTGACCGCGGCCGCCTCCACCACCCCCGAAGATATCGCCAAAGATATCCTCGAAGATGTCGCTGAAGTTGGAGGCCCCGGCCCCGCCGCCGAAGCCGCCGCCCGAACCGTCCACGCCGGCATGGCCATAGCGGTCGTAGGCCGCCCGCTTCTGATCGTCGCTGAGGACGTCGTAGGCGGCGCGCGCCTCCTTGAACTTGGCCTCGGCCTCCTCGTCCCCCGGGTTGCGGTCGGGGTGGTACTTCATTGCCAGGCGGCGAAAGGCCTTCTTGATATCGGCGGCCGAGGCGTCCTTGGCGACGCCCAGCACCTCGTAATAGTCGCGTTGTGACATGGTCATTTCCAGGTAGATCGTTCGCGCGAACGCGGAGTGCCTTCACGCAAACGCCCGGAGGTACCGTGTACCCCGGGCGTGGCGTGTGGTCGAAGTCCGGCGGCGCCAAGGCGCCGCCGGACGGGCATCAGCCCTGCTTCTTCTGGTCGTCGTCGACTTCCTCGAACTCGGCGTCCACGACATCGTCGCCCTGCTGGCCGCTGTCGGCCTGCTCGGCACCGGCCTCGCCCGCGGCGTCCGCGTTCTGGGCATAGGCCTTCTCAGCCAGCTTGCCGGAGGCCTCGGCCAGCTTCTGCGTGGCCTGTTCGATGGCATCGGCGTCCTCGCCTTCCATCGCGGTCTTGACCTCGGCCACGGCCGACTCGATCGCGGAGCGCTCGTCGTCGGAGACCTGGTCGCCCAGATCCTTCAGCGACTTCTCGGCGGAGTGCACCAGGGCATCGGCCTGGTTGCGTGCCTGGACCAGCTGCTGGAACTTCTTGTCTTCCTCGGCATGCGCCTCGGCGTCCTTGACCATCTGTTCGACTTCCTCGTCGGACAGACCGGAGGAGGCCTTGATGACGATCTTGTTCTCCTTGCCGGTGGCCTTGTCCTTGGCCGACACGTTCAGGATGCCGTTGGAGTCGATGTCGAAGGTGACCTCGATCTGCGGCACACCGCGCGGCGCGGCCGGGATGTCCTGCAGGTCGAAGCGGCCCAGCGACTTGTTGGCGCTGGCCATCTCGCGCTCGCCCTGCAGCACATGCACGGTCACCGCGGTCTGGTTGTCCTCGGCGGTGGAGAACACCTGGTTGGCCCGGGTCGGGATCGTGGTGTTCTTCTCGATCAGCTTGGTCATCACGCCGCCCATCGTCTCGATCCCGAGCGACAGCGGGGTCACGTCCAGCAACAGCACGTCCTTGACGTCGCCGCCCAGCACGCCGGCCTGCACCGCGGCGCCGACCGCAACGGCCTCGTCCGGGTTCACGTCCTTGCGCGGCTCCTTGCCGAAGAACTCCTGCACCGCTTCCTGCACCTTGGGCATGCGGGTCTGGCCGCCGACCAGGATCACGTCGTCCACCTCGGAGGCGGACAGGCCGGCGTCCTTCAGCGCAACCTTGCACGGCTCGATGGAGCGCTTGACCAGGTCCTCGACCAGGCTCTCCAGCTTGGCGCGGGTGATCTTCAGCGCCAGGTGCTTCGGCCCGGTGTTGTCGGCCGTGATGTACGGCAGGTTGACCTCGGTCTGCTGGCTGGAGGACAGCTCGATCTTGGCCTTCTCGGCGGCCTCCTTCACGCGCTGCATCGCCAGCGGATCGCCCTTGATGTCGATGCCCTGGTCCTTCTTGAACTCGTCGACCAGGTAGTCGATCAGGCGATTGTCGAAGTCCTCGCCACCCAGGAAGGTGTCGCCGTTGGTCGCCAGCACCTCGAACTGGTGCTCGCCGTCCACCTCGGCGATCTCGATGATCGAGACGTCGAAGGTACCGCCACCCAGGTCATACACGGCGATCTTGCGATCCCCGCGCTGCTTGTCCATGCCGTAGGCCAGCGCGGCCGCGGTCGGCTCGTTGATGATGCGCTTGACCTCAAGCCCGGCGATCTTGCCGGCGTCCTTGGTCGCCTGACGCTGGGAGTCGTTGAAGTAGGCCGGAACGGTGATCACCGCTTCGGTGACCTCCTCCCCGAGGTAGTCCTCGGCGGTCTTCTTCATCTTCTGCAGCACGCGCGCGGAGATCTCCGGCGGGGCCATCTTCTTGCCCTGCACCTCGATCCACGCGTCGCCGTTGTCGGCCTTCACGATGCTGTAGGAGACCAGCTTGATGTCCTTCTGGACCTCGCCTTCGTCAAACTTGCGGCCGATCAGTCGCTTGGCCGCGAACACAGTGTTCTGCGGATTCGTGACCGCCTGGCGCTTGGCGGACTGGCCGACCAGCACCTCGCCGTCGTCACTGAACGCGACGATGGACGGGGTGGTGCGGGTGCCTTCCGCGTTCTCGATGACCTTGGCCTGGTCGCCTTCCATCACGGCGACGCAGGAGTTGGTGGTCCCGAGGTCGATACCGATGATCTTGCCCATGATTGAAATCTCCTGATGCGAAAAAGTGGCGCTGCAGAGCGTCGTTCTCTGCCAACTTGTACGGGAATCTGGGGGCCCGGGCCGGGTTTTCAAGGGGCGATATCCGAGCCGCCCCCTGATCCGCCCGGGTAGCCGGGTCAGGCGCTTTCGTCGATGTTCGGCGAGGTCGGTGCCTTGGAGACCACCACCATGGCCGGGCGCAGTACGCGATCCTGCAGCATGTAGCCCTTCTGCATGGTCGCCACCACGGTGTTCGGCGGGTTCTCCGGGTCTTCCTGCATGGACATCGCCTGATGGCGCTCCGGGTCGAAGCGCTGGCCGGTCGGGTCCTCGGCCTGGATGCCGAACTTGTCGAAGACCTTGGTCAGGTTCTTCAGGGTCAGCTCGGCCCCCTCGATGATGCGCTCGACATCCTGGGTCTCGCGGGCCGCCTTCAGCCCCATCTCCAGCGAGTCGCCGACCTCCAGCATCTCGGAGGCGAACTTTTCCATCGCGTATTTGTGCGCGTTCTCCAGCTCGCGCTCGAAGCGCCGGCGCTGGTTCTCCAGTTCCGCCTGCGCGCGCAGGGCCTGGTCACGCCGTTCCTCGGCCAGGGCCTCGAGCTCCTGCAGCCGTGCCTCGGTATCGCCCTCGCCGGGATGGTCGCCATCGGCCTCGGGGGCCGCCTCGTTCCCGGTCTCGAGCTCTTCCGGTTGTTCCTGGGGTTCCCGCTGTTCCGACATGCTGGCCTCGCGAATCAATGAAAAGTGAAACCGCCCGCCGGGTCGCCAGCCGGCAGGCGGGGGTATTCGGGTTGACTACGGGGACTGTGGGGGCATCCGTCCGGGTTTCAAGGGCGGCCCGCTACTTCGGGTCGCCCGGCGGCTGATCGCCCAAAGCCGAGCCGAGCAGACGCGCGGTCACGTCCACGATCGGGATTACCCGGTCGTAGGACATGCGCGTGGGTCCGATGACCCCCAACACGCCGACCACCTCGCCATCCACACTGTAGGGCGCAGTCACCACCGAGCAGTTCTCGAACCAGTCCAGCCCGGACTCGCGGCCGATGAAGATCTGCACGCGGTCGCTGCGAATGCACTGGTCGAGAATCCCGAGGATCTCCTGCTTTTCGTTGAAGGCCTCGAGCAGCTGGCGCAGGCGCTCCATGTCCGCCAGCTCCTCGTAGCCGAGCAGGTGAGTCTGGCCGGCCACGACCACGTCGTCCGGGTCCTCGTCACCGACCGCCTTCTCGCCCAGATCGATCGCCGCCAGCATCATCGCGTCCAGGTCGTCGCGCACGTCGCGCATCTCGCGCAGAAGCTCGGCTCGCACGGCGTGCAGGCTCTTGCCCGCCAGATGGGCGTTCAGGTAGTTGGCCATGCGCTGCAGCTCGTCCTGGCCGAAGTCGCGCTCCAGCTCCAGCACGCGGTTCTGCACCTCCTTGCCGTCGATGACCAGGATCGCGAGGATGCGTCCCTCGCCCAGGCGCAGAAACTCGATCTGGCTCAGCGCGACGTTGCGATGCCGCGGCAGGCGCACCATCCCGGCCATGCGCGTAACCCGCGACAGCAAGTTGCTGGTGGTGTCCATCAGATCCTGGGTACTGGCGTTCGGGTCGAAGCCGGACTGGATCGCGCGCACCTCCTCCGGCGAGGGGTTGCGCACCTCCAGCAGGCTGTCCACGAACAGCCGGTAGCCGGCCGGCGTCGGGATGCGCCCGGCCGAGGTGTGCGGCGAATGGATCAGACCGATGTCTTCGAGATCGGCCATCACGTTGCGCACGGTGGCCGCGCTCACGCTCAGCCCGGAGCTGCGGGCCAAGGTACGCGAGCCGACGGGCTGGCCGTCCCGGATGTAGCTCTCGATCAGGGTCCGCAGCAGGGTTCGGGCCCTGGCGTCCAGATTGATGAAAGCGTTTTCCATGGGTCGTCAGCGCTCCACTCGGTCGAGTGCCAGAAGGTACCAGTCTTGGATGGTGCCGGAATCCGGTCAAGAAACCCCGGGTGCAGTCGCGGTCCCTTTTCCGGATAATGCCGGCATGATGCCAGACTTCAACAAGGTCGGGCTGGTCGGCAAGACCAGCGACTCGCGCACCGCACCGCTGGTCGCCACGCTGGTCGGTCTGCTGCAGGAGCGCGGCCGCCAGGTCTTCATGGAACAGGAGATCGACGGCTTCGAGCGTCCGGAGCGGGTCGGGCTCCTGCCGCTGGAGGAGCTGGCCAGCGCGGTCGATCTGCTGATCGTCATCGGCGGCGACGGAACCCTGCTGGCCACCGCCCGCAAGGTCGCCGACGCCGACACGCCGCTGCTGGGGATCAACCTGGGTCGCCTGGGATTCCTCGTGGATGTCTCCCCGGACACCGCCCCGGAGGAACTGGGCGAGGTCCTGGACGGGGCCTTCGAGCGCGAGCCGCGGGCGATGCTGGAGGCCGAGCTGATCCGCGACGGGGTCACCATCCACCACGGGATCGCGCTGAACGACGTCGTGGTCCATGTACTGAGCGTGGTGCGCATCATCGAGTTCGACACCGCGATCGACGGCATGGACGTCGGCCGGCTGCGCGCCGATGGCCTGGTGGTGGCCACGCCCACGGGTTCCACCGCCTACGCCCTGTCCGCCGGCGGGCCGATCCTGACCCCGCAGCTGGACGCGATGGTCATGGTCCCGGTGTGCCCGCACAGCCTGAACCACCGCCCGCTGGTGGTCAGCGGCCGCTCCACGGTGGAGATCCGCCTGTCCAGTGGCAGCCGTTCCCCGGCCCAGGTCGCGCTGGATGGCCAGGAGAACGTGGACTTCGCCCCGGGCGACCTGCTGCGCATCCACCGTCGCGAACAGGCCCTGACCCTGATCCATCCCCGCGAACATCACTTCCTGCGCGTGCTGCGAACCAAGCTGCGCTGGGGCGAGCAGCCCTGATCCCATGCTGCGACTGATCAGCATCCGCGACTTCGCCATCATCGACCAGCTGGAACTGGAGCTGGACACGGGCCTGAGCGCCCTGACCGGCGAGACCGGGGCCGGCAAGTCCATCCTGATCGACGTAATCGGCCAACTGCTGGGCGACCGCGCCGACGCCGGCATGGTGCGGGAGGGGGCCGAGCAGGCCGACCTGTCCGCGGAGTTTGCCCTGCCCGGGCAGGGCCCGGCCGGCACATGGCTGGCCGAGCAGGATCTTGCGGACCCCGACGACGACGCGGTGCTGCTGCGCCGGGTCCTGACCCGCCAGGGCAAGAGCCGCGCCTGGATCAACGGCCGCCCGGTCGCGGTCGGCCAGCTGCGCACATTGGGCGAGTGGTTGGTGGACATCCATGGACAGCACGCCCATCAGCAGCTATTGCAGCGCGACACCCAGCGCCTCTGGCTGGACGGCTTCCTCGAAGGCGACCGGGTCTCCCGCGTGCGCGAGGCCCACAAGGCCTGGCGCGAGGCCGCCCGGGCGCTGGAGCAGGCCCGCGAGAGCCAGGCCGACACCTCCGACCGCCTCGACCTGCTGCGTTTCCAGACCACCGAGCTGGCTGAACTGGCCCCGGTACAGGACGAATACCCGCAACTGCTGGTCGAGCAGAACCAGCTCGCCCACGGCACCGAGGTGCTGAGCGCGCTGCAGACCGCCAGCCAGCAGATCGAGGACGACGCCGGCGTCGATGCCCAGATCGGCCATGTGCTGCACGCACTGCAGGACGCCGCGCAGCACGACGAACGGGTGAACCCGACGCTGGAGCTGCTGGAGTCCGCGCGCATCCAGATCACTGAGGCCGGCGACACCCTGCGTCGGCTGGCCGACGGCATCGAACTGGACCCGGAACGCCTGGCCGAGCTGGACCAGCGCGTCGGCGAGTACCTGCGCCTGGCGCGCAAGCACCGGGTCGATCCCGAGGCCCTCCCGGGCCTGCACGACGAACTGCAGACCGAGCGGGACGCCCTGGAGAACGGCGACCAGACCCTAGAGGCCCTGGAGGCGCGCGAACAGGAGACCCGTACCGCCTTCGACTCGGCTGCCAAGGCGCTGAGCAAGGCCCGCCAGCAGACCGCCAAGCGCATCGGCCAGGCGGTCACCGACACCATGCAGGAGCTGGGCATGGCCGGCGGCCACTTCGAGATCGCGATCGAGCCCGCCGACAAACCGCAGGCGCACGGCGTGGATCACATCGAGTTCCGCGTCGCCGCGAACCCCGGCTCCGCCCCGCAGCCGATGGCGAAGGTTGCCTCCGGCGGCGAGCTCTCGCGTATCGGGCTCGCGCTACAGGTGCTGGCCAGCCAGCAGCAGACCGTACCCACGCTGATCTTCGACGAGGTCGACAGCGGCATCAGCGGCGCGGTCGCCGAGGTCGTCGGGCGCAAGCTGCGCACCCTGGGCGAGCGCCATCAGGTCCTGTGCGTGACCCATCTGGCCCAGGTCGCCGCCCAGGCCCACCAGCAGCTGGAGGTGCAGAAATCGCACGGCAAGGACGGCACCCGCACTGCCATCCAGCCGCTGGACGACGAGCGCCGCGTCGAGGCCCTGGCCCGCCTGATCGGCGGCACCCAGCTCACCGAGACCACCCGCACCCACGCCCGCGAACTCCTGTCCTCCGCCGGTTAGTCCAGCACGAAGGCCACAAAGGACAACACGCAGGATGCGATGAGCGCAGCGGATCGTGGAGCGGGCGCTACAGGATCACCACCGCTGAACCATGCAGTTCAGGGCCGTGCCGGCCAGACGCCACCCGCCAGATGGCGCGCACCGGGTGGCAGACGCGGCATCCAGTAGACCCAGAGGGCCGTGGGACCATCCTCGGTCCAGGCGGGCACCAGGGCCCGGCGATACTCCCCGCGGCCGTCCGGGCGCACACCCTCCAGGGCGTCGACGCGCGGCAGGGCCCGCGGCGGATCGGGCAGGCGAATCCACTCGCCGTGCACAAGCTCCTGCGCCGCATCCGGGGCTGATGGCGCGAGCCCCCGGAAGCGGCGCTGACGCCCCGCGTCACGGGCCGGGTCCTGCCCGGCTTTCAGGAGAATGCTGCTGGCGGGGATCTGCACGGCGGGGTAGCCCACGGGTAAGTCATATAGCGACCCGACAATGGTCGCGGTGCGAATCCGGAGGGCGCTGGAGCAGAACGCCCGGTGGTTGGCGAAGCCCCGCTTCAGCGTCCCGTACACGAACAGGTCGACGAATCCCGCCATACCGATGGCTACTCCTGCGGGAAACGCACTACCGGGCGCCACAGGCGCGCGGACTCCGGCACCTGGCCGGGCCAGTCGACCACGTAGTCGATCAGGGGGAGGTCGGGGGCATCACACTCGCGGATGACCCGGCCGGCCACCGAGACGCGGGCGCGCTTGACCGTCTCCGGATCGCCCGTCAGCAGAGGGTGCCAGGTCGGCAGCGGGTGGCCCTCGAAACGCAGGCGATAGGCACAGGTGGGCGGCAACCAGTGATAGTGGGGCAGGTCCTTTCGGGTCAGCTGGATGCAGTCCGGCACGAAGTCCCGGCGGTTGGCGTAGTCCGAGCAGAAACCGGTCTCGCAGTCGAGCAGGTCGCAGGCCAGCCAGGTAAAGGCCAGCTCGCCCGAGTCCTCGTCTTCCAGCTTGTGCAGGCAGCAGCGCCCGCAGCCGTCGCACAGGGCCTCCCACTCTTCGTGGCTCAGGGTCTCGAGCGGGCGCTCCCAGAACGGGCGGGCATCCGGCGCGGCCGATTCACTCATGATCCCCGTAGTCCTCGCCTAGGCGGCGGCGCCCTTCGTCGCGCAGGCGTTCCACGGTCTGTCCCCAGCGCTCCTGGGTCACGTAGTGCATCAGCACACGCCCGCGGCGCGGGACCAGAATGGCCAGCCCGTCCTCGGGGTAGAGCCAGTAGCTGTGATCGGAGTCCATGCGCAGGCGCTCGCGCGGCTCGCCAAAACGCTGGGTAATCAGGTCCTCGGTCCAGTGGGCGCGCGGGATGTAGCTCATCTCGACGATCGGGACGTTGCCCAGCGATGTCAGGGCGTCGTCGCTCAGTCCGTAGCGCCGGGCCCCGCTGGGCATGGGCCGCTCGGACGTCGTCTCGGCCTCGATCCGGTCCAGCGCCGCCTCATCCAGATCCGGGCGCAGGATCAGGTTGGCCTCGAACGGGGGGATGCGCGCGTTCACGTAGTAGGCCTCCACCGAACGCGAACCGTCGGCATCCACGAACAGGCGGATGTCCGGCACCGGCAGGAGGCCCATCAGGTCGGCCATGGTGGTCTCGCCCAGCACGATGCCCAGCACCCGCGTGCGCTGGCGATCCCCTACCTCGATCTGCCACGGAAGGTCGGAGAACTGCTGACTGCGCATGCCACCCGGGTTGGAGTAGACCCACATGGCCAGCGCCAGGATGACCCCCATCGCCACCAGCCCGATGATCCAGCGTACATGCATCGCGCAATTCCCCTTGAAGACACAAAGCCCGGCCGTGGCGGGCGCGCCATGCCGCCTCGTATAATGCGACGCTCGCCCGACCACCGGATACCAGCCCGCCATGTTCGCACGTTTGTCTGCCTGGATCACCGCCCGCTCCGTCCCCGGCGACAGCGGCGGGCGCATCCTGATCCTCGCCCCGCGGGCCACCCTTGAGACGGCCGCCGACTGGCTCGCGGAGCTGGCCGACGCCGTCGGGCCGATCACGCTGGGGGTCACCGACTGCGGCCATGACCGCGAGGCGGCCGGCTTGATGGATGCCACCCCGGCGCTGGCGATGCGCCCGGACCTGGCGGCCCCGCGTCTGGCGCGGCTGCGGCCGCGCGCCGTCGTGGTCATCGGGCCCCTGCGGGCCGGCGAGCACGACCTGGGCCCCGCACTGGCCTCGCTCCATGCACCGCGCATCTGGGTGAATGCCGAGGGCGACACCGGGGGCGTCGAGTGGGATGCCGTGTTCGCGGCGCGCGAAGACGCCCCGGCCCCCGGGATCGCCGAAGTGATCGGCGACCCGATCGCCGGGGCGGTGGAACTGCCGGCCCCGCCGTCCGACTCCAGCGCATTCTGCGAACGCTTTCGCGAATACCACGAAAAGGGCCATCCGATCCTGCTGGCACCCAACACCGGCCCGGGCGAGGAGGCCTTCGCGTTTGCCGTGCTGTTCGCGGTTCTGCGCAAGAGCGCGGCCATCCTGCTACTGGCCCCCGCGGACCCGGCTCGTCACGAGCCGGTCTATCGCGACGCCATCAAGTACTCGCTGCCGATCATCCGCCACAACCGCTTCATGACCTCCTTCGTGCCGCGCAAGAACCGGGTCTACTACATCGAGGATCCGGAGACGCTGCACGCCGCCTACACCTGCGCCCAGGTGACCCTGCCGGGCGGCACCCTGGCCGCCAGCGAGACCCCGCCCGACCTGGGCCTGCCGCTGGCCTGTGGCAGCGCGGTCATCTGCGGCCCGGCGGAGCATGAACGCCACCCGGATGCCGCCACGCGACTGCGTATCGCCGCCGAGCACACCGGCCTCGTCGCTCGCGGCGAGGACCCCGAGCGGGTGGCCGACGAGGTGCTCGCGCGCCTCGCGGAGGGGATCGACCCGGCGGCACGGCGCGCACGCCTCGCTGAATGGCAGTCCCGCCAGTCCGGCGCACGCGCCGCGGTGCACGCCCGCCTGCAGGCCCTGCTCGCCCCCGCCTGACCCGGCGCGGAGCCGCCGGGCGGTGAAATGCAACTAATTGATCTATAATCGGGTCAACGAGTTACAGGTTTGCCGGACAGGTTCACGCACATGATCGACGCCAGCCACTCCCTCGCGGGCATCCAGAAGGGCATGACCAGCATGCGCCAGCAGGCCCACACGGTGGCCACCGAGAACGCGGGCAGTCGCGAGAGTATGGGTGCCCAGGTGGGCATGATCGCCAGCCAGAATCAGGTCGAGGCCTCGGTGAAGACCCTGCAGGCCGAGGACCGGATGATTGGCTCGTTGCTGGACGTACGCGCCTGAATCCGGGCAACGCCTGAGAACACGACCTACCAGGAGGCTCGCCGAGTTACGCGATGGAAGTCCCGGTCACCAACCCGTCTGCTGCGGTACCGGTCGGCACACGCCCGACCGGCAGCGACCGGCTGGGCCTGGGGCAGCTCTCCACCCCGGCCGATTTCGATCGCCCGCTGAACGACCCCGAGGCCGGCGAGGCCCGCCGCCCGATCGAGGATCGCGCGGAACAGGACGAGAACCGCCGCGGCGATGCCGAACAGGACCAGGGCCTGGCCTTCCCCCCGCGCTCGGAACAGGAGATGGCCTCGCGGGCCCGGGTCGCGGCCCAGATCGAGGCCTTCCGCAGTAGCGGCAATGACGCCGAAGGGGCCGCGGCGCCGGACGGTGGCGTGCTGGGCGGCGTCGGTGTCGAGGCCCTGCGCCGCCGCGTAGAACTCGCGGTCAGTCTGGCCGGGCCGGCCGAGGAGCCACGCCGCGAACTGAACGTGGTGGTCTAGCCCTCCGCGGAGCGCACGAAGAAGGTCCACAGCGCTTCACAGGAAGGCCCGGAAGATCGGAAGAAGCGCGTTGGGGTCACGACGCATTGCCCTCAGTCCCTGGCAATGCCCTCGGTCCCTGCGTGACACGCCACCCCACGCTCTCGTCATCCCGAACACCCAACAGCCGTCATCGCGAGGCGCGCAGCGCCGTGGCGATCGGCTCGCGAGATCCCGGCGCTTCCTTCAGGTTGCATCCCTGACAGGCGGCCGTGCCGGCTACTGCAGGCGCGGCGCTGCCTTGGCCTGTGCCTGGTTCTGCAGCCACTCCTGGGCGCGTTCGCCCGCGTGCAGGCGCTCGTCGGGACTCAGCTCGCGCGCCACACGCTCGCGGTAACGCGCCGCGCTCGCGATCCCCATCTCCGCCGCGATCGCATACCACTTGAATGCCGACACATCGGAGCGTTCCACGCCCTCGCCCATCGCGAACAGCCGCGCGAGATTGGCTGCACCGCGCCCCTCGCCGGCCTCGGCCGCCAGCAGATACCACTGGGCCGCCTGTTCCGCATCCTGCGGCAGGCCCCGGCCCTCGTCGAACTTGAGCCCCAGGTTGAACATCGCCTGGGCATTCCCGCGCTCCGCGGCAATATGGAACCAGCGGGCCGCCTCGTTGGGGTTCGCCTCCAGGCCGTCCCCCTGCTCGAACAGGACGGCCAGGTTGAAGGCGGCATCCGGGAACCCGGCCTCGGCCGAACGCTGATACCACTGCGCGGCCTCGAGGGGATCCCGCGGCAGGTGCTGCCCCTCATCCAGCAGGACCCCCAGGTTGAAGGCGCACTGCGGGTCCCCGGCCTCGGCCCCCTGCCGCCAGAGGGTCATCGCGACGGCGTGTTCGCCGCGGGCCCAGGCATTGCGAGCCTGCTCCAGGAGAGATTCTTGCGAAGAGGATTGCGCCATCACTGCCGTCCGGAATTGCCATTGTCTCACTCTAGCGACCCTGCGAAGGGCCGTCGACAAACCGCACGAGGATGCGTGACAGAAACCACGCCCCGGGCGAAACGCAAAGCTGTGATGAATTTCCCGAAACACCGGAGGGGGCTCAAGGGTCAAGAGGTGTGAACGCAGTTGCGCGTTTACATCCACCTCAATGGACAGGAGTTTCCATGAAGCATTCCACCAAGATCCTGGCCGCCGCGGCCATCGCACCCTTTGTACTTCTGATGGGCTGCTCCGACGGTGACATGGGCATGGACGAGTTCGAGGAACAACAGATGCAGGAACAGCCCGAGGGCGGTGAAGGCGGCATGCAGAGCGCCCCGCCACCCGAAGGGAGCATGCAGGAGCCGCCGCAGGAGGGCGAGATGCAGCAGCCCCCGTCCGATGGCGGCATGGAACCGGAGGGTGACGGCAACTTCTGACCCCCGGACGCCCTGCAGGGGCGTCCAATCCGGATAAAGCAAAAAAGCCCCGGCACGCCGCGCGTGCCGGGGCTTTTTGTTTCGGCTCAGCCGGGATCAGTCGCTGAAGGTATCCTCCATCTCGTCCCCGGCATCCTCCATCGCGTCGCCAGCGTCGTCCATGGCGTCGTCGATGTTCTCGCCGGCCTCTTCCGCCGGGCCCTGATTGTCACAGCCCGCGAGGGTCGCGCTGCCCAGCGCCATCATCAGGGCAAGCAGCAGAATCGTCAGTCGTGATTTCCACATGGTGTTCTCCTTTACCGTTGCAGTCCGTTCTGGATCATTCCCTACGCACGAGCGGGTCACCCGCCGCCGGGGCACTCGGCATTAAGGCCCGGCTGAACTCCGTTGGTTCGATTCGTTCGGGCCCTGGGCCTGCAAACTGTGATGCACACCCACGGAAACCGATCCATAAAAAAGGCCGCGGACAAGGCCGCGGCCAATCGGAGGCACATGCAAACCCCGTTCGGGGGTCTCAGAAGCGGTGCTTCAGGCCCACCGAGAAGGTGCGCGGTTCGTTGGGCCGGGCCCCGTCCGGGTACCGCGAGATGATGCTCTGCTCGTCCAGCACATTGGTGGCGCGCACGAACAAGTCAGTGTCCTTACCCAACGGATAGCGGCTTACCAGGTCCAGCGTGGTCAGCGACTCGGTACGGTTGAAGTCCCCCGACGCACGATTGCAGCCGTCACTGCTGCAGGTCTCGTCGATGTACTTCAGGATGGCGTAGTTGTTCCAGCCACTGCCATGCTCGAGCCCCGCGCGCAGACTGAACTGGTGACGCGGGATCGCCTGCAGGCGGTCTCCCTTCTGCACACCGGAAACCGCGTTGTCCGCGCTGTATTCGGCGCTGGTGTAGGTATAGCTAGCCTCCAGCGGGGCCCGGAAGCTGCCGAGATCCATGCTTGTGGACGTACGCAGTTCCAGACCGGAAATCACCGCCTCGCCGGTGGTGAAGGTCCCGGAGGTGGATCCGTCCGAGCAGGGCGTGGCGATCGAGCAGTTCTGCACGAAGTCGGAGAAATCGCTGTAGAAGCCGATGGCCTCGACGAAGGCGTTATCACCCTGATAACGGGCACCCAGTTCCCAGTTGGTGCTGGTTTCCGGATCCTGTTCCTCGGTCGCACCGCCGCCCAGGGGGGCAAATCCCCGGTGTACGCCGGCAAGGACCTGCCAGCGATCCGTCACGTCATAGGTAAGCGAGGCCCCGGGCAACCAGATGCTGCTCGAATTGGAACGCCGGGAGTCCACAACCGTGCGCTGCGCGTCGCCGTATTGAGTACGCGAGGTCTCGACGTCCTCGTAGCGCAGCAGGAGGTTGGCGGTCAGCCGATCGTTCACGTACCACTCGTCGGCCACCCAGAAACTCCAGGCCTTGGCATCCTCGAACCGGTTGTTGCTGCCCGTCGGCTGGATCGTGTCCTGGTAGACCAGCGAGCCATTCACCTGGTCATAGATATCATCCGGCTGGAACCGATCCATCTCGTCCTGATGATAGCGGGCACCCGCGCGCAGCCAGTGGTCCCCGAAGTCCATGCTCAACTCGGTCTGGACACCCTCGGAGACATACTCGCGGTTGTTGTTGCGATACGTCAGGTCCGCAACATCCTCCTCGCCCCGGAGGATCCGCTGCGCGGTGGCATCCCCCTGGTTGGCGTCGTCGATAAACGCACTGCCGCCACCAAGTTTGAACCAGTTACGCGCGAATTCGTTGCGGTACAGGGTGGTGGTCATGCGTACGCGATCCGACCAGTCGATGTCGTGCGTCAGGCTCAGCCCGAGGTGATCGTTATTCATCTGGTCGATCTCGGAAAGGCCGTATCGCCGGTTGGGGTCCCGCGCGAAATCCTCGTCGGTCAGACCGAGGTAGGTCTCGTTCGAGGTCTCCTCCGAATACTGGATCTTGGTCTCGATGCTCTGGCGCTCACCCTCCCAGCGCAGTTTTCCGACATAGTCCTGGATGTCGTACCCGGTATCCCGGTTGCTGCGATCGATGTCCTTGAAACCGGCCCCGTCCCGCTGGACCGTCTCGATCATGTAGCTCCAGTCGCCGGAACGGTCGCCAAACATGGCATGCACATCGGTGCCGCCGCGATCGTTCACCACCGCCTCGATGGACCCTTCACGTTCGCGGGGGATCGGCGTGGACACCAGGTTGATCACCCCCCCGGTCGTCTGGGGGCCATGGCGCAGCAATGGCGCTCCCTTCAGTACCTCGATCTCGTGGATCCGCTTGGCGGTCGGGAAATAGTAGGCCGCCGGGTTGGAATACGGGGCCGGGGCGATCAATACGTTGTCCTCCATCAGCGTCACCTTGCTGCTGCGCCCCGGCGGCGCCGCCCGGATACCGATATTCGGCCGCAGGCCCGCGCCATCCTCCTCCCGCACATAGACACCGGGCACCGTCTTGAGCGCCTGATGGATATCGGTGGTCCCTTCGGTTTCCAGTTGGTCACGCCCGACAACGGCCGCTGAACCGGGCAGCCGCTGCGTCGCGGTGACATCCCCGAGAATCTGGACCGGTGCAAGCCGGGCCTCGGGTTCGGGGACTGTCCCTGGGTCGGCTTCATGGGCATGGAGCGCGGGAATACCCGCGACCCCGGCGATCGCGAGCACGATCGCCCGCCGTTTCCAGGCGCCGTGGATGGGCGAACGCGTTGCTCGCGGTTCGGTTCGGTGGGTCGGCTGGTGGTTTCGAGCCATGGTGGTCTCCCTTGAATAGCCAGTATCAATACCGCCCGGACGTCGAGACGCCGCGGATCGGTGACGGATTGGAGGCTGGCTGAGGGAGGGGCTCCCCTGGCTGGCAGGTGTCACGGTACGGACCGTGACGGGTGTTTCGTGTGGTTCTACTTGGTCAGGATCAGCTTGTCGTTCGCGGTGCGGCGCAAGGTGTACCACTCGCCACGGTGGCAGATGCGGATCTGCCGCGCGGGTCCCAGCAACTGTTCGCTGGCGATCTCGCGCGGGCCCGTCTGCTCGCGGGCGGCGGGCTTGACCGATTCAGAAGAGCCGGAATTCATCGTTCCCCCTCCGGTTCGGAGACGAAGGCCATGCGGCCCACCCCGGACTGGCGCACCTCGGCCATCACCCGGGCCAGCCGCTCGTAGCGGGTGTCGCGGTCCGCGCGCAGGTAGATCGCGACGTCCGGTTGTGTCTCGAGCACATCGCGCAGGCGCGTCGGGAGCTGCTCCAGCGCAATCGGCTCGTTGTTCCAGTAGAGATCGCCACCCCCGTCCAGCGCCAGGGTGACGCTTTCGGGCAGTTCATCCACCGGCTCGCTGGTGGCCTGGGGAAGATCCAGATCCACCGAGTGTGTGATCACCGGCGCGGTGATGATGAAGATCACCAGCAGCACCAGCATCACATCCACCAGCGGGATCACGTTCATGTCCGACATCGGCTCGTTGGAATCACCCATGCGTCCGAAGGCCATCGCTCATACCCCCTGATGCAGGCCGTCGTCCGGCAGCGCATGCGGATCGGTACGGCGGTCGCGGGCCTGGCGTGCATTGCCCGGCATCAGGTCGGAGTGCATCAGCAGGGCATGCACATCATGCGCGAAGGCCTCGAAATCCTGGTGCAGCAGACGCTGGGAACGATTGAAGATATTGAAGAATGCGACCGCCGGAATGGCCGCGGCCAGACCGGCGGCCGTCGCCACCAGGGCCTCACCGAGCGGCCCGGCGACCAGGTCCATGGATACCGACGACTCCTGCGAGATGTCGATCAGCGCGCCGTGGATCCCCCAGACCGTACCCAGAAGCCCGACGAACGGTGCCAGCGCCCCGACCGAGGCGAACACGATGTTGCCGGCCTGCATGCGCAACAGCTGGCGGTCCATCGCCTGGCGGATTCGGCGCACCACGTGGTCGTCCAGACGCTGCTCGGCCTTGTCCGAGCCATCCCGCACACCGCGATAGTCGTCGAACGCCGCGAACGCCTCCTGGCCGATCGCCGCCAGCGGACCGCGCTGATCACGGATCGCATCGTGAAAGGCCGGCGCCGTCTGGCTCGCATCGAAGGCCTCCAGCGTCGCGCGGTTGTCGCGGCGCACACCGAACAGCGTGAACAGCTTGCTCGCGGCAATCGCCCAGGTCGCCACCGACATCACCAGCAGGACCAGGAAGACCGCGATCAGCACCGGGTCGCCATGGCGAAACACGTAGAAAACATCGAACTCGTTCATGCAGTCATCCTCGACGGCGCCCCTGCGGCGGGGCTCACGCGTTTATCGAATCGAAAATTCCATTGGCACCAGGACCACGCCCTCCACCGCGCGGCCGCCACGGCGCGCCGGCTCGAACTCCCAGTGCTCGATCGCTGCCTGAGCGGCCTCGTCCAGACGCCGGTGGCCACTGCTCTCCTCCACCGACCAGTCCAGCGGCTGCCCCTGCGCGGAAACCCGGACCCGCAGGAGCACGGTCCCCTCCTCGCCACGACGCAGCGAGATCCGCGGATAGTCGGGCGGCGGATTGCTCAGGTAATCCGCCCCGAAACCCGGCTCCTCGAAGGGCTCGTCCTCCTGCCCCGCCGGCCCACTGGCGGTCGCGCCCGTCTCCGCCCCCTCGTCCCGCTCCGGGGTGAATCCGGCCGGCTCTGGTTCCGGCTCTGGTTCCGGCTCTGGTTCCGGCTCTGGTTCCGGTTCTGGCTCCGGTTCTGGCTCCGGTTCTGGCTCCGGTTCTGGCTCTGGCTCTGGCTCTGGCTCTGGCTCTGGCTCCGGCTCCGGCTCCGGCTCTGGCTCTGGCTC
>NZ_KB905917.1:29462-44567 GCF_000381105.1 Thioalkalivibrio sp. ALE12
GGCTCTGGCTCTGGCTCCGGCTCTGGCTCTGGCTCTGGCTCTGGCTCTGGCTCTGGCTCTGGCTCTGGCTCTGGCTCTGGCTCTGGCTCTGGCTCTGGCTCTGGCTCTGGTTCCGGTTCCGGTTCCGGTTCCGGTTCCGGTTCCGGTTCCGGTTCCGGTTCCGGTTCCGGTTCGTCCAGTGTCTCCGCAACGGCCTCGGGTTCAATCGCCGGCTCGCCCGGCAGGACGCTATCCAGATCGACCCAGTGGGCCTCCATGCCACCGCCCCGGGTGCCTATGGATTCCGGCTCGGCATCGCGCATGACCCAAAGCGAACCCAGCACTCCGGCATGCAGCGCGAAGCTGGCGGCCACCCCCAGCGCCAGCGTTCGCCGGCGTCCGGGGGGAGTTGTGTTCGTACGTTTGGCCATCATCGAGCACGCTCGCTGCAAGGACTGGACACCTTCAGCCGGGTCCGGTGATCGTGGCGGGCGCGGAGGATGATCCGGTCGCCGTTGCCATCAACGGAGGGCACCCTATACGTAATGAGAATGGTTTGCAATATCACTATCGGAAATGAAGCCCCGAGCACGGCACATCGGGCGGGCCCGGAACGAAAAAACCCGCCCCGGCGGCACCGGAGCGGGTCGGACTGGCGAGCCTTCACGCCTCGTGGTCAGGCCAGCGTGGCGCCGGCCCGGCACGCTCAGTGCTGGTGACCGCCCTCGCCATGGGCGTGGCCGTGCTCCAGCTCTTCGGCGGAGGCCTCGCGGACCTCGACGATCTCGACGTCGAAGTTCAGGGTCTCGCCGGCCAGCGGGTGGTTCCCGTCGACCGTGGCGGTATCGCCCTCGACCTTGGTCACGGTGACGGTCAGCGGGCCATTTTCGGTCTGCGCCTGGAATTGCATGCCCGGCTCGACGGATTCGACGCCCTGGAACGCATCCATCGGGATCTCCTGGACCATGGCATCGATCTTCTCGCCATAGCCTTCTGCCGGGGAGACCTTGGCCTGGACCTTGTCACCGGCGGCCTTGCCTTCCAGCTCCTTCTCCAGGCCCGGGACGATCTGGCCGTTCCCGTGCAGGTAGGCCAGCGGCTCGCGGCCTTCGGAGCTGTCGATCTTCTCGCCAGCGTCGTTGGTCAGGGTGTAGTGGATGGCCACCACGGCGTTCTGCGCGACTTGCATGGGCTTTGCCCTCTTAATACATGAACTTGTAAGGGTAACGCGGAACACGGCCGCGCGTCAGGTCCACCCGCCGGCGATACGGTTTCCGGCGGGTGGCCAATCGGGTCAGGCGGCCTTCTGCAACAGGAGGCGATTGAGCCGCGCGACGAACCCGGTCGGGTCCTCCAGTTGCCCGCCTTCGGCCAGCAGGGACTGCTCGAACAGCAGCGAGGCGAGGTCGTTGAAGTCGTCTCCTTCGGCGGCCTTCAGACGCTCGACCAGCGGGTGCCCCGGGTTGACCTCCAGCACCGGCTTGCCGGAGAAGGTCTCCTGGCCGGCCTGCTTGAGCAGTTCCTGCAGGTACAGCGCCATCTCGTGCTCGCCGAGCACGATGCAGGCCGGAGACTCCACCAGCCGCCGCGAGGCGCGCACACTGTCGACCCGATCGCCCAGCGCCTGCTGCAGGCGTTCGGGCAGATCGCCCAGATCGTCGTCGCCCGCCGGCTCGTCGCTACCACTCTTCGGGTCTGCCTCCTCGCCGATGATCTTGTCGAGGTCCAGGTCGCCCTTGGCAACATTCTTGATCGCCTTGCCATCGAACTCGCGCAGGTGCGACAGCAGCCATTCGTCGACCCGGTCGGACAGCAGCAGCACCTCGATCCCGTGCTTGCGGAACACCTCCAGATGCGGGCTGTTGCGCGCGGCGGAGGCATTATCGGCGGTGATCACGTAGATCGCCTCCTGACCGTCCTTCATGCGCTCGATGTAGTCCGCCAGCGCCACGTTCTGGGTGTCGTCACTATTGTGCGTGCTGGCAAAGCGCAGCAGCTTCGCGATGGTCTCCTGATTGGCGAAGTCCTCGCCGGGGCCTTCCTTCAGCACCCGCCCGAAGTTCTTCCAGATCTCGGCGTATTTCTCGGGTTCGTTGTCGGCGATGGACTGCAGAAGCCCGAGGATCTTCTTCACCGAGCCGGAGCGGATCGAGTCGACCAGGCGGTTGTCCTGCAGGATCTCGCGCGAGACGTTCAGCGGCAGGTCGGCCGAGTCCACCACACCGCGCACGAAGCGCAGGTAGTTGGGCAGCAGCTTTTCCGCGTCGTCCATGATGAACACGCGCTTCACGTAGAGCTTGACCCCGTGACGGGCATCGCGGTCCCACAGGTCAAACGGGGCCCGCTTCGGGATGTAGAACAGCGTCGTGTACTCCTGGCGCCCCTCGACGTGGTTATGCGTCCAGGCAATCGGGTCCTCGAAGTCGTGCGCGACGTGCTTGTAGAACTCCTGGTACTCCTCGTCGCTGATCTCGCTCTTCGAACGGGTCCACAGCGCGCTGGCGCGGTTGACCGTCTCCCATTCATCGGTCGGGTTGCCCTCGTCATCCGACTTGCGCATGCGGATCGGGAATGCCACATGATCCGAATACCGCCCGATGATGTGGCGCAGGCGCATGGGCTCGAGGAATTCGTCGGCGTCTTCCTTCAGCGTCAACGTAATCTCGGTGCCAGCCTCGGTGCGCTCGCAGGCGGTGATGGTGTATTCGCCGTCGCCCCGTGACTCCCAGCGGGTACCCGCATCCGGCTCACTGCCGGCGCGGCGGGTCTCCAGGCGCACCTCATCGGCCACGATGAACGAGGAATAGAAGCCCACCCCGAACTGGCCGATCAACTGCGAATCCTTTTTCTGGTCCCCGGTCAGCTTCTCGAGAAACGCCTTGGTGCCGGAACGGGCGATGGTCCCAATATGTTCGACCACCTCCTCGCGGGACATGCCGATGCCGTTGTCGCGCACCGTCACCGTGCGCGCCTCCGGATCCACCTCGACGTCGATCGCCAGCTCCGCCGGCTGCGGAATCGCCTCCGGCTGGGCCAGGGCCTCGAAGCGCAGCTTGTCACAGGCATCGGCGCCATTGGAGATCAGCTCGCGCAGGAAGATCTCGCGGTTGGAGTACAGCGAGTGGATCATCAGCTGCAGGAGCTGACTGACCTCGGTCTCGAAGCGGCGGGTCTCGGGTTGCGGTGCGGTCTGGGTTTCGCTCATGGCCTGCTGGTCCCTTGATTGATCTCGACACGTCGCAAGGTAGGGTCGCCCGCGCCGTTTTCAAGGACAGCAGCCTGGTAAAGCCCACCGGCACCCTCCGGATCCAGGACCTGCCACACCGGCGCCAGCAGCTCGGGGAGATGCGTCTCCAGCTGCCACGGGGGCCGCAGCACCAGCATCCCGGAACCCGCCAGCCCCATGTGGCGTTCGGGGTCGGGTGCGATGCGCAGCTCGCTGGCCAGCCACGGATCCTCCAGTTCGGCTCTCAAGTGCTCGCGCATCGCGTGATCCGGCCGGCCCGCGAGGATCGGATACCAGATCAGGATGATCCCCGTGTTCCAGCGACGGCGGATCGTGGTCACCATCTCGGCCACTTCGCGATACTCGGCCCCGCGCTCGTAGGAGGGGTCCAGCAAGGCCAGGCCACGGCGCGGCTCCGGGGGAAACAAGGCCCGCGCGGCCTCGCGCGCGTCGCGTTTGTGCACGTGACAGCGCGGATCCCCCGCCAACCGCGCCCGCAGACGTCCGTATGCCTCGGGATGCAGCTCGCAGGCGATCAGTTGATCGCGTTCGCGCAGCCGCGCCTGGATCAGCAAAGGGGATCCCGGGTACTCCGTCAGACGCGGGGGCCGGGGCTGCATAGACCGCAGCGTGCCGAGAAACTCCCGCACGCCCGAGGGCAAGGGCTGTTCCGTCGCCCACAGGCGGGCGATACCGGCCGCGGCCTCGTCGGTCTTGCGCGCCCGCGCACCGGTCAGGTCGTACCCGCCGGCACCCCCGTGCAGGTCCAGTGCCACGAAGGGCTTGTCGCGACCGCGCAGGGATTCCAGGATCTGCCAGAAGACCAGGTGCTTGTGCACATCGGCGAAATTGCCGGCGTGATAGTCGTGTTGGTAGCTGAGCATGCGTCCCTCAAACAAAAAGCCACCGCGAGCGTACCCGCGGTGGCTCAAGAAGGGCAGCCGATAGCGACCGCCCTCGACCGTGTGACCGGTTTACTGGTTGACCGGAGACTCCGGGTCCAGCAGATACGCCATCACGTGCGCGATCTGCTCTTCGGTCAGGAAGTTGTTGTGGCCAAAGCGCGGCATCTTGGTGCACGGGAAGTACTGGTGGGGGTTGGACACCACCTGATGCACGTAATTCACGACCGAGCTGTCGGTTCCACGGGTGGCCCCGTAACCCGCCAGGCTTGGGCCCAGCGTGCCGTAGAGCTCCTCGGCTGGATCCATCTGGTGGCAGGCATAGCAGTTGCCGCCCGGCTCGCGGGTACCGTGGTCGTCATTGCGATGACCGATCCGATAGCCGTAACCGGAACGCGCCAGCTCGGCACCCCGACGCCAGTTCCCCAGGCGCGGGCCGCCCGGCGGCTCTTCGTAGCTCTCGCGCGCCATCGCGATGACCTCGCCGGCCGTATCGGCATCCGGCTCGCCTTCGAGCGAACAGGCCGCCTGGATGCCATCCTGGACCATACGGTCCCGGGCTGATCCACCCTCCTGTGCCTCCTGCTCGAAGCTGTAGCTGTCCGTCTCCAGCACGAGGTATTCCGCATATTCGTCGGCGGTCATCGCCGTAATATCGACTTCGCCGCCTCGCTCGCCCATCCAGCCGTCGCAGCCTGCAATCAGCGCCGTCGACGCCACGATGGCCAAGCTCGCCCCCACTGTCTTGTTACTGAGCATCCCTGATATCTCCTCTTGCGTCGGCTGTTGCCGCTTCTTGCCCGCGGTGAGACCAGCGCCTCAAGGCATTCAGCCCGGCTGCCCTGATGGCTGGAGCGTCTCGTTCCCGTCCGGGACCCGCGCGCGGACGGGAGGCCGAACGCGATGGGACCCTTTTCTGAATCCCCGCAACCCTGCGCGGGGACTCAAAAAAGGGCAGTCCTTGCGGACTGCCCCGATCCAGCAAATTGCTTACTGGTTGTTGACCGGCGACTCCGGATCCAGCAGGTAGGCCATGATATGGCTGATCTGCTCGTCGCTCAGGAGCTGGTGACGGTCGGAGTTGAAGCGCGGCATCTGCGTGCACGGGAAGTACTGGTGAGGATTGGAAATCACCTCGTGCACGTAGCGCAGGACGGCTTCGCTGGTGCCACGGTTGGCACCGTAGTTCTGCAGGCTCGGGCCGATCGTGCCCTGCTCGGACACGCGCGGATCGAACACGTGGCAGTTGTAGCAGTTGCCACCCGCCTCGCGCTGGCTGTGGTCATCCGTACGGTGACCCTGGCGGTAGCCGTAGCCGGAGTCGGCCAGTTCGGCACCCTTGCGCCAGTCGCCCAGCTCGATGCTTTCCGGTGCCTCGTAGGACGCACGCGCCATCGCGACCACACGGCCGGCGGTCTCGCCGTCCGGGTCACCTTCCATGGAGCAGGCCTTCTGCAGTTCATCCTGGGTCATGCGATCACGCCAGGTACCGCCTTCCTGCATCTCCTGATCACGGAAGCTGTCCGTCTCGAAGATGAGGTGTTCGGCGAGCTCCTCGGCGCTCATCGCGGTGATGTCGACATCCGAACCCTTGCTCCCGTCGGCGACAGCGCAACCTGCGGTCAGGGCGACGGATGCGAACGCGGCCATGCCGGCCGCAACAGCATTCTTCTTAAACATACTTGGTGTCTCCTATTGCGTCCGTAGGTTACCGCTTCAGGTCGGGCAGGACGGCCGGTTCGCCGCGCGCCGCATCGTTCCAGAACGAGATCAGAGCGGTGTTGACCGGGGTGTCCGCCTTGATACCGGCGTGACGCATCTGCCACACGCAACCGCGGATACGGTGGTTCTGGCTACGCACGTTGTCGTGGCCAGCGCGGTGGGCGGGCCAGGAGACAGCCTTGGTCCATTCTTGGCCATTGCGCATTTCGGGCAGCACGGAGGCGCGGATCTGCTTGCCGGCATCGCCGTGGCAGGAGGCGCAGTTGAAGTCCATCGCGCCACCGCGGCGGAAGAAGAGCACCTCACCGGCGTCGCGCATGGCCTGCTCTTCCGGATGGTCCAGCGGCGGGTTCCACGCCATCCCGGAGGACTGGTGCGCGATATAGGTGGTCAGCTGCATGATGTCGGAGCCGTTGCCGTGCCGGCGGGCCACCGCGGGATCATCGCTGGTGAAGCCCTGCAGTTCCTTCATGCAGTGCACCAGACGCATCTCGAAGTCCATTACCTTGCCGGTGTCTTCGAAGTAGCGCGGCAGCTCGACGTAAGCACCCTCAAGCTCGCCCGGGCCCTTGCCGAAGTCGCAGCCTTCCAGGGAGACGTTGTTCGGGCCACGGCGGGCGTAGAACAGCTCCTCACCCTCGTCGATCAGCCACAGGGCGGGGTTGTCCGGCATCATCATGATGTTCATTTCACTCTGATGCAGGTAGGCGGAATCGGGATTGTTCTGCAGCAGGTTCTGCAGGACATCATTGGGGTCCTGCCACTCGCCAGCCTGAGCCGCAGCCCCAACAGCCATTGCTACGGGCAACGCAAGCAATGCTTTCTTGAACATGGAAACCTCCATCACACGGGTTTTTTTCGATGAAGCCCGGGACTGATCTGGCCCGGACCTGTGTAGCAGAGTGCTGAACCCGAGTCCGTGCTGTCAACACAAAAGACTATATTAGCGTTTCCTAAAAGTCTGTTTTTGAAAGGTTCTTGGGCATCAACACCGAGGGGCAGACGGGGGACCACTCCAATCTATTCCCGGTTTTGGGGAATTTTTTTCAGGCGCCGTTCAGCACGGCCCGGGCGCGCAAGAAACTGAAAAAAGAGATGAAGATTCCCCGCAGGGGGAACAAAGCACGCAGACCAGCCGCCGCGGAGGCGGGAAGAATCATCGGGAGGACGGAAGGAAGGGAGAAAAACCGGCGCGCGACGGGCGCCGGATCATTCGTGCTTCAGAACCCCCTCGTGCGCCAGCAACAGGCGCTTGACCTGGGCCAGCTCGCCCACCTGATCGCCTGCGTAGCCGCCCACATCATGGGTACGACGAAAGCGGGAGGACACGACCCGATGGCAGGGGATGAACAGCGGCCAGGGGTTGGCGCGACAGGCCTGCCCCACGGCGCGGGGCGCCGAGCCCACGCGGGCCGCAATCTCGGAATAGGTGCGGACCTCGCCGACCGGGATCTCCGACAGGGCCGCCCAGACGCGGCGCGCATGGGCACTGCCCGGCGGGACCGCGGGGGTCGGCTGCCAGGCGGACGCATCCCGGCCATAGGCGTCCGGGGCAAACGGTGGCGGGCGACGATCGGCCCCCGGGATGTCGGCCAGCGGGACCAGCTCCCGGGGATCATCCGGGTCCTGCCAGTCGCAGGCGAGGAGCTCACCGTTCGCGGATTCCAGCCACGCAAAAGCCAGCGCGACTCCGGGGAGGAGACAGCGCTGGCTGCGGGTCGTCGATCCAGCCGACATCGAATAGCGAAAAGCCAGGGGTGACGGGGTCACGGCCATTTGCCGCACCCCGCCGGCCGGCGTTACTTCGCCGCCTTGACGTCTTCCTTGATGCGGGCGGCCTTGCCGGTGCGGTCGCGCAGGTAGTACAGCTTGGAGCGACGCACCTTGCCGCGGCGCTTCACCTTGATCTCGGCGATCTGCGGGCTGTGGGTCTGGAACGTGCGCTCCACACCGTTACCGTAGGAGACCTTGCGCAGGGTGAACGCGGAGTTGAGGCCACGATTGCGCACGGCAATCACCGCACCCTCGAAGGCCTGGAGGCGCTCGCGGTCGCCTTCGCGCACCTTCACCTGCACCACCACGGTATCGCCGGGCCCGAAGTCGGGCACATCCGACTTCATCTGCTCGGCTTCCAGTTCCTGAATGACGTTATTCATTGCTCGACCTCAATCATCGCTTTCGGTGCGCGAGCCGCCTGTCCGGCCACTCACACGGTATTCGTCCAACAGGGCCGCATCCTCGGCCCCGAGTTCCAGCCGGGCCAGCAGGTCCGGCCGCCGGCTCCAGGTCCTGCCCAGCGCCTCACGGCGGCGCCAGCGACGGATGGCGCCATGGTCGCCACCCAGCAGTACCGGCGGTACTGCCCGCCCGGCCACGGTCTCCGGCCGGGTGTAGTGCGGGCAATCCAGCAGCCCGACACTGAAGGAATCCTGTTCGGCGGAGTCCGCATGCCCCAGGACCCCCGGGAGCAGACGGGCGCAGCCATCGACGACCGCCATGGCCGCGAGCTCCCCGCCCGAGAGGACGAAGTCGCCCAGCGACCATTCCTCATCGACCCGCGCCTCGATGAAGCGCTCGTCGATGCCCTCGTAGCGCCCGCAGACCAGGGCCACCCGGGGGCGCGCCGCCAGCTCGCGCAGCATCGCCTGCCGGATCGGCTGCCCCTGCGGGGTCAGCGCGATCACGTACGGCGCGGCCTCCCCGTCCGCCACCGCTGCATCCAGCGCGGACGCCAGCGGCGCGTACTGCATCACCATGCCCGGCCCGCCGCCATAGGGACGGTCGTCCACGGCCTGGTGGAAGCCGGCGCCCCAGGCGCGCGGATTCCAGTATTTCAGGTCCAGCCGGCCGCGCTCGACGGCCCGCCCGGTCACGCCGGCTTCGCCAACCGCCGCGACCAGTTCCGGAAACAGCGTGATGACGTCGAAACGCACCGGCGCCGCTTAAAAATCCGGATCCCAGTCGACCCGCACGCAGCGAGCCTCCAGGTCCACGTCCAGCACATACTGCTCGCGCACCCAGGGGATCAGGCGTTCCCGATCCCCCTGGACCACCAGCACGTCGTTGGCACCGGTCTCGATCAAGCCCGAGATGGTGCCCAGTGCCGTGCCGTCGCGATTCTCGACTGCCATGCCCAGCAGGTCGGCCCAGTAGTAGGCGCCCTCTTCGGCCGGGGGCAGCCAGTCGCGTTCGATCGCCAACTCGGCGCCGATCAGCCCGTAGGCGGCATCGCGATCCGCCGCCTCGCGGAACTTCATCACGACGCCCGCGCCATGCGCGCGGCCGCCTTCAATCTCGACCAAGCGCCAGTCGTTCCCGTAGTGCATCCACAACTGCGGGAACTCGGTAATCGCGGCGCGCGGCTCGGTCTCGGAAAACACCCGGACCCAGCCCTTGACGCCATAGACCCCGGAGACACGCCCGACGCGGATGCGCTCACCCGCCTCGTTCATGACCGCAGCCAAGCGTCAGTACAGCGGACCGGACGACCTCAGGCCGCCGCGGACTGCTGCTTGCGGTAGCCCTTGACCAGGTGGTTCACGCGCTCGGACATGCCGGCGCCGTGACCCAGCCAGTAGTCCACGCGCTCGAGATCGATGCGCAGCGGCTCTTCCTGACCGCGGGCCACCGGATTGAAGAACCCGATCTGCTCCTTGTAGCCGCTATCGCGACGAGCGCGGGAATCGGTAACCACGATCGAATAAAACGGGCGCTTCTTGGCGCCGCGGCGTAGCAGGCGAATCGTAACCATGTAGTGTTGAACCCCGTGAGTCCGTTTTCTCGAGAAAACGCGCGATTATAACGAATCCGGCCAGCAACACAAGGGAAGCGGCAGGGCTCCCCACGGCTGCAGGCGGTCGTTCGCGCGAACCTTGACCATCAGCGGAACGGCATCCCGCCGCCGGGGCCACCCATACCCCCCATGCCGCCCATTTTGCCCCCCAGGGCGCGCATCATCTTCGACGCGCCGCCCTTGGAGAACTTCTTCATCGCCTTGCTCATCTGGGTGTGCTGCTTGAGCAGGCGGTTCACGTCCTGGATCTGGGTGCCGGACCCGGCCGCGATGCGCCGCTTGCGCGAGCCCTTGATCACGTCCGGATGGCGGCGTTCGTGCTCGGTCATGGACGAGATCACCGCCATCATGCGACCGATCTCCTTGTCGCTGGCCTGGTTCTTTACGGCGTCCGGCAGCTTGCCGCCACCGGGGAGCTTCTCGAGCATGGAGCTCATGCCCCCCATCTTCTGCATCTGGCCGAGCTGATCGCGCAGGTCGTTCAGGTCGAAACCACGCCCCTTCTTCAGCTTGCGGGTCAGCTTCGCGGCCTGGTCCTGGTCGACCTGGCGGCTGGCCTCCTCGACCAGCGACAGGACATCGCCCTTGCCCAGGATGCGCGAGGCGATTCGCTCGGGGTGGAACGGCTCCAGCGCATCCGGGCGCTCGCCCATGCCGATGAACTTGATCGGCACCCCGGTGATCTGGCGCACCGACAGCGCCGCACCGCCGCGGGCGTCGCCGTCCGCCTTGGTCAGCACCACGCCGGTCAACGGCAGGGCCTCGCCAAAGGCGCGCGCGGTATTCGCGGCGTCCTGGCCGGTCATGGAATCGACCACGAACAGGGTCTCGATCGGGTCGATCACCTGATGCAGCGCCCGGACCTCGGCCATCATGTCCTCGTCGACATGCAGCCGGCCGGCGGTGTCTACCAGCAGGACCTCGACCCCCTCGCGGCGGGCGCGGGCCACCGCGTCATCAGCGATCGCCTCGGGCTTCTGGCTGGTGTCGCTGGGATAGAACGTGACACCCACCTGCCCCGCCAGCGTCTCGAGCTGCTGGATCGCCGCCGGGCGGTAGACGTCGCAGCTCACGACCGCGACCTTTTTCTTCTCGCGCTCGCGCAACAGGCGCGCGAGCTTGCCAATGCTGGTGGTCTTGCCCGCGCCCTGAAGACCGGCCACCAGCACCACCGCGGGCGGCTGATGGGCGAGGTTCAGGGAGGCATTCTCGCCCCCCATGGTCGCGATCAGTTCGTCATGGACGACCTTGATCAGGGCCTGGCCCGGCGTCAGGCTGCCGATGACCTCCTTGCCCAGCGCCTTTTCCTTGACGTCCTTGATGAACTCGCGCACCACGGGCAGGGCCACGTCGGCCTCCAGCAATGCCATGCGCACCTCGCGCAGGGCGTCCTGGATGTTGTCCTCGGTGAGCCGCGCCTGACCTTTCAGGCGCTTCATGGTCTCTTGCAGGCGGCTGGAAAGGCCGTCGAACATCGCGTGTCCTCTTCTGATCCGTGCGCGGGCGGCGGGCTTGGGCCGACCGCGGGACCGGACAGTATACCGGTCTCGCGGCCTTGCATGCAGGCCCGCCGCGGGGCGACCCGCAACCGCCGCCGGCATGTGCAATCCACCGGCATTGCAGCGATAATCCGGCGTCATGATCATTGCCACCGGACTCCTCGCCGTCGCGCTGTATCTCGTCACCGCGGGCTACCTGGCCATCACCGCCCGACGCCAGCCGCTGACGCCCGGCCAGCCACGAGCGGCCCTGGCCCTGTGGGGGCTGGCCCTGCTGGCCCATCTGGGCGCGCTGCTGCCGATGGTGCTGACCGAGACCGGGCTCAATCTGTGCCTCGGCAACGCCCTGTCGGCGTCGCTGTGGCTGGTGGCCGCGCTGCTGTGGCTGACGAGCTGGCGCCACCCGCTGGCCATCCTCGGCGTGGTGATCCTGCCGTTGACGGCGCTCGCCGCCATGACCGCGCTGCTGTGCGACGGTGATACCCGCTATGCCACCTCCGCGGGGATCGACCTGCACATCCTGTTTTCCGCGCTGGGCTGGGCCTTCCTCGCGCTGTCGACCGCCCAGGCCGCGGTGATGGCCGCCCAGCATCGCGCTCTGCACAACCACCATGCCTCGGGTTTCGTGCGCGCCCTGCCGCCCCTTTTCTCGATGGAGGTGTGGCTGTTCCGGATGATCTTCATCGGCTGGCTGTTCCTCGGGCTCAGCCTGCTGTCCGGCCTGGTGTTCGTGGACAACCTGTTTGCCCAGCATCTGGTGCACAAGACCACGCTGTCGATCCTGGCCTGGCTGATCTTCTCCACCCTGCTGCTGGGGCGCTGGCGCCTGGGCTGGCGCGGCACCCGCGCGCTGGCCTGGACCACCGGCGGGTTTGTCGTGCTGGTGCTGGCCTATTTCGGCTCCAAGCTGGTGCTGGAGGTCATCCTCGGGCGGATCTGAATGCCCCCGAGGCGGCTTGACACCCCGGCGCCCCTTGCCTGAAATGACCCCGACGACGCCACCGCGTCCGCCCCAACCCTGACCGCAGGCCGCGCCCTTGCAAGAGATCCCGCTGTCCGTCCTGTTCGGCGCCCTGGTGGTGCTGTTCCTGCTGTCCGCGTTTTTCTCCGGCTCGGAGACGGCGCTGATGGCGCTGAACCGCTACCGGATGCGCCACCGCGCGCAGACCGGCCACCGCGGCGCGCAACTGGCCGCGCGGCTGCTGGACAAACCGGACCGGCTGATCGGCCTGATCCTGCTGGGCAACAACTTCGTCAACATCCTGATCGCGCAGATCGCCACCTTCATCGGCTGGCGCCTGTTCGGGGATACCGGGGTCGCCATCGCCACGGGCGTGCTGACCCTGACCCTCCTGATCTTCGCCGAGACCGCCCCGAAGACCCTCGCGGCCCTGCACAGTGAGCGCATCGCCTACCCCGCCGCATGGGTCTACTCCGGCCTGATCAGGGTGATGTGGCCGGTGGTGTGGCTGATCAATCTGATGGCCAACGGGGTGCTGCGCCTGTTCGGCGTGCACATGAACGCCGGCCAGCGCGCCGCGCTGAATACCGATGAACTGCGCAGCGTGGTCTCGGAGGCCGGCGCACTAATCCCGGCCAATCACCAGCGCATGCTGCTGAACCTGCTGGACCTCGAGCGCACCACGGTCGAGGACATCATGATCCCGCGCAACGAGATCGTGGTGATCGACCTGAACGAGCCATGGAACGAAGTCGAAGACCAGCTGATCCACGGGAGCTTCACGCGCCTGCCCGTGGTGGAAGGCGAGCTGGACCGTATCGTCGGCTTCATCCACCGCCGTGACGTGCTGCCCCTGGTCGAGCGCGACGAATTCGGCCCCGACGACCTGCGCCAGGTGGTGACGCCCCCGTATTTCATCCCCGAGGGCACGGCACTCAACCGCCAGCTGATCAACTTCCAGCAACAGAAGAAACGGATTGGCCTGGTCGTGGACGAGTACGGCGATATCGAGGGGCTGATCACCCTGGAAGACCTGCTGGAGGAGATCGTCGGGGAGTTCACCACCGACTCCCCGGCGATGAGCGACGACGTGCTGCGCCAGGAAGACGGCTCCGCCATGGTCGACGGCGGCATCCACCTGCGCGAACTCAACCGCGCCCTCGGTCTGGACCTGCCGCAGGACGGCCCCAAGACCCTGAGCGGCCTGATCGTCGAACACCTGGAGAGCATCCCCGAGGCACCGGTGAGCGTGAAGATCAACGGCGTGGTGATGGATATCGCCCAGATCAAGAACAACACGATCCGCACCGTGCGCGTGGTCGCACCGGACCTGCCCGCCACGCCCGACAACAAGGAAGCCTGATGGCGAAGGCAAAGACCCAGTACGTCTGCCGGGATTGCGGCGCGGTCAGCCCGAAATGGGCCGGCCAGTGCGGCGACTGCGGCGCCTGGAACACCCTCGAGGAGGCCACCCCGGCCGCCAGCGCCGGCCCGCGCGGCGGCTACGCCGGCGAGGCCGCCGGCATCACCCGGCTGGGCGAGGTCGAGCTGGCCGAGGTCCCGCGCACCGGCACCGGGCTGTCGGAGCTGGACCGCGCGCTCGGTGGCGGGCTGGTCCACGGCTCGGTGGTGCTGCTGGGGGGCGACCCGGGGATCGGCAAGTCCACCCTGCTGCTGCAGACCCTGGCGATGCTGCCGGTCGGCGACACGCTCTACGTGACCGGCGAGGAGTCGGCCCAGCAGATCGGCATGCGGGCCCGGCGCCTTGGTCTGGAGGTCGACGGGCTGCGCCTGCTCACCGAGACCCAGGTGGAGAACGTGATCGCCACCTGCGAGCGCGAACGCCCGCGAGTGCTGGTGATCGACTCCATCCAGACGCTCTACACCGCCGCGCTGCAATCCGCGCCGGGCTCGGTCGGCCAGGTGCGCGAGAGTGCCGCCGCCCTGGTGCGGCTGGCCAAGCAGCGCGGCATCACCGTGATTCTGGTGGGTCATGTGACCAAGGACGGCCAGCTCGCGGGGCCGCGCGTCCTCGAACATATGGTCGACACGGTGCTGTATTTCGAGGGCGACCCGGACGGGCGCTACCGCATGCTGCGCGCGGTAAAAAACCGTTTCGGCGCCGTCAACGAACTGGGTGTGTTCGCGATGCTGGAGAACGGCCTGAAGGCCGTCTCCAACCCTTCCGCAATCTTCCTCTCCCGCCACCAGGGCCCGGTGCCCGGCAGCGTCGTGATGGTCACTCGCGAGGGCACGCGGCCGCTGCTGGTCGAGGTTCAGGCCCTGGTCGCCGAGAGCCATGCCTCGCAACCGCGGCGCATCACCGTGGGGCTGGAGCAGAACCGCCTGACCATGCTGCTGGCCGTGCTTCACCGGCACGGGGGCGTCGCCCTGTTCGACCAGGATGTCTTCATCAATGTGGTCGGCGGCGTGCGCGTGACCGAGACGGCCGCCGACCTGCCGATGCTCGCGGCCGCGCTATCGAGCTTTCGCGACCGGCCACTTCCGCAGGAGATGCTGGCCTTTGGCGAGGTCGGGCTGGCCGGCGAGATCCGGCCGGTGCCGAATGGGGAGGAGCGCCTGCGCGAGGCGGCCAAGCACGGCTATACCCGGGCGATCGCCCCGGCGGCCAACGCGCCGCGCAAGCCCATCAAGGGCATGGAAGTCGTCGCGGTCTCGCGCCTCTCCGAAGTCCTCGACGCCCTTTAGCGGCCAGCCCCGCCCCTTCCCGGCTGGTCCGCCGGTCACGTTTACGGTGCCTTCGGCTCACCGCCTGCCTCGTGGTGGCTGGTCCTGGTTCGGCCTCGGGTGTTTACGTGCCTTCGGTCCGCCGCCTGCCCGGCGCTGACTCGCCAGCGCGCCCCGAGTGACTTCTTTGCTCGTGCAAAGAAGTCACCAAGAAACACGCCCGACTGCCGCGACCCCGGCCCGCTGTGCGGGCCGGGGTTTCCCTCGCTCCGAGGCTTTTCGCGGGCGGCGCTGAACTCGCTGCGCCTGCGGCTCCGCTCAGACATCCAGCGCCT
>NZ_KB905918.1:0-35269 GCF_000381105.1 Thioalkalivibrio sp. ALE12
CGATTCGTAATCGATAGGTCGGAGGTTCGACTCCTCTCGCCGGCACCAATCTTGCTGTCATCGTCGGATCAAGGGGGCGATGACAGACCAGAGCCAGGGACCGGTCCGCCCTATTCGGACCATCGGAAGGGCGGTGCTACCCACACCGCCCTTCTCTTTTGCGTCCCCCGCTCGAATGTCGAGGCGTACTGCCAGGTGGCACGTACTGACTGGCTACGGGCGGCATGTACAGCCACCCGATCCTTTACTATCCCACATCGGAATCCACAGTCAAGCAAGGGTTTGCGTGTCTGCGGCGATCCGGCACGCTGGCTAGGATCGGCCCGGTTGGGGAAGGTGGTCAACCAACTGGCGCAGCTGCCCCATGTCGGGTTCGACGTATTGCATCGTAGTCGATAGGTTGGTGTGTCCCAGCAGGTGCTGCAGCGCGCGAAGCGGAGGGTTCTCCTGACGCCCCACCTCGGTCCCCAGCGTATGCCGGAGACGGTGCGGCGAAATGGGCTGACCCAAGACCTCGCTCAGCTTCCGGAAAAAGCCGCTGACCTGCTCAACGCGAATGCCCTTCCCCTGGTAGCGCGCTTCGCCCCGATGCAGGCCCAGGTCGAACACTTGCGAGTGCTCAAGGCCCCGAGGCCCGCGGAGCGCGATGGTCCGGTCATACAGTTCCCGCAATGGCTCAAGTAAGGGCGCTGGAACCGGAATATCCCACTCGCGGTGGGTCTTCGATCCCGCCACCGATAGCCGCAGCACGTTCTGGTTCCAGCACACGTCGCCCCACGTCAGTGCCGCCAGTTGCCGCCTTCGCATACCGGTGTAGTAGAACGTGAGCAGGACTACGAGCCAGAACCAGCGGGGCTCAAGGCAACGATTCTCGGAATCATCGAGCGCCGCGATCGCCTGATCCAGAAGGTCGCGCGAAACGGTCTTGATCCGGCGATCTTCAGGAGCTGCATCGACCCGTTCCAGGGGGTCATGGCTGATCCATTCCGCTTCCATGGCGAAGCGCCACATCGCGCGGAAATGGCGACGGTAGTAGTTCCAGGTCGTAGCGCGGGCGCGCTGCAGGACCTGGCTGCGCCATTCCAGCAGCGTGTCGCGCTGAATCTCGTCCAGCGTCCTGACGCCCATGTCGTTTTGAAACTGTCGAACAACCTGTTGGTATCGGATGGCGGTATCGGGCCGCAAAATCCGCTCGCGCAGATAGATCTGCACCAGGTCGTCGAGGGTGCGGTGGGTTTCCATCGCGGGCATGCCCTCCCCTGTAACGGGTTCAAGTCACGCCCCTGGCATCACTGAAGTTAGCACACGGTCTCCTTGCCAGGCGCGCGTCCTCACGAATCCAGCAGTGAAACCGCCTACTCCGTTTGCGATGGAGCCGAAATTTCCTGGGAAGATTGACGTCGTTCCTGCAACGCCTCGCGCACGATCTCCACGCTCTCGGGAGCCTCGATGCCGAGGCGCGCCTTGCGATGATCGACGTACTCCATACGGACAGGGCCGTCCGGGTGATGAAGCGTGATTCGGCTGCCTGCGGTGTCCCACTCGACATTGAGACCGGGCGCGCATGCCGACAGTCGAAGGGGTGCTTCCTGGGTCTGCACCGCGACCACGAGGGCGCTATCCCCCACGTACAGTGCTTCCCCGTCCTTCAGGGTCAAAACCAACATTCCTGTTCCTCCTCCTTGCTTCCTTGCCTGTTTGCCAGCTCCCTCTGCATTTCTTCCGAATATTCGATTTTTATGATTTCGGAAGAAACCACGGAGAATATTTCGTTCTTGCTCCCGTGTCACACCCCTGTAACTATCCGGGCAAGACGGCTAGCTTACGCTTCGGTGGCGGGTGTCAGGTGGTCGTTGGGTGACGGGGTCCAGTCCGGACCGAAGACCACGGAGACGTCGCGAATCAGCAGACCGTTGATTCGGCTCGTCTGGCGTTCCCCCCTCACCACATAGCGATGGATGTTGGTGCCCTCTGAGGACTTCTCGTGCAGCTGTAACCGCTGAAAGCGCTTCTGGGCGGCGTTCCACGCGTGGCCCGTCGCACTCGCAAAGTCGCGGAAGATCCCGGGGCTAACGAGTAGCACGCCCTCGGGGACGACGTGGATCCGGGCCTCTCGTGTGTTCACCAGGAGCGACCCGTCCGCGACACCTCGCCGGATCCATTCAAGACAGGCGTCGCCCGGGTCTTCAGGCAAGGGAGTGTCCGCACCCGTATCGCAGGATGCCATTGGCTGCGGTGGGGGCTCGGCCGTCGGCTCGTCAGTGGCTTCATCCAGGACGCCGTCGAGCCCCGGAGGGAGCGGCAGATCGTCAACACCGCCGGATACGGGCGGGCAGGGGGTCGAGCGACGTTCCTCCGCTTCCTCAGACTGACTTGTCTGGATTGCGACGGTCCTCGCCGTGGGCGGATCTGCCGTGGGGGCGGCCGTCTCTTCAGGTGAAGAGCGGCTTGGCGATCTGTCGCCAGACTCCGTTGTCCCCTCGGCCGACCCCTCACCAAGCGGATTCACGGAACCCTCGAACACCATCGGCATCGCACCAGGATCGGACCAAATGCGGGCCACCGGCAAGCGAATGAGAGTCAGTTCGTGCGACCAGCCGTCACCGGCAACCCGGGCCCTCCAGATGGCGCGGTCCCCGTTAGCGGTCAGCACTCCATGCTCCTGCAGTGTGTCGAAGATCCGGTCGTTGTTTGAAGGAATGCCGGAATGCCCTTCCTCGCGAAGCTGTGCCCGCAGTGCGTCGGCTGCGCGCTTCGACACGAGCCACAGATCCGACTCCGTGCGCCAGCCTGCCGCGCCATTGCGGTTCAGCGGCAGATCTTCGCTGCTTAACAGGTGCCGAAGCGATGTCATCAGCTTCTCGTGGAGCGGCTTCATGGGCGTCGGAAGTCGGTCCGGTGATTCTCCGCCCAGGTTCCGCGCCACCGACTCCCGGTCGGCCTGCAGGATGATCTGTCCTAGCGCCCCCGCATCCTCCATGTGCCCGTGGATTGCATGGATCCACGCCTGCAGCAGCTCCTGGTGTTGAGCGATCCAGGACATGCCTTCCGGCGGTAGGACCCAATGCGCGACGAGGCTGGACACAGGTTCGTGGAGTTTGTGAACGCGACCGCGCCTGTACCGCACGGAGTACCAGCGCGCACCCCGTCGCTCGGTCATCGGCCCGTGCCAGGGTTCCCAGCGCCCCAGGCGGTTGCCCAAGGCGTCGTACAGGACGATCTCTTGGTCAACCACGGGCTTGCCCACGTCGTGCAGCAGGGCGGCGGAGAAGACGCCGTAGGACCACGCATCCGCCTCGTGTGACAGCCTCTCGGGCTCCGCCCCGGGTGGCAGGACGTATCCCCGGCGAATCTGAAGCGCCTTGAGCACGACTTCGAGGCCGTGGTCCAGCATGCCCCCTCGGCCGGAGTGGTGGTGAACCTCGGATGCGGGCACTTCCTGGACGAATGCTGCGTACTGGCGCAGGCTCGCGGCGACATATTGTTCGGCGCACTCCGACGGCAGCGCGAGAAGGCCGGTGATCTGGCGCAGTAGAGCCTGTCGGTGGGGAGGCTGCAGCAGTGCGTCCGCGCTCTCGACCGGCAGCAGGCCGTCCTTCGGCGGTTCTTTCTGTCGACCGGCTTTTTCTGCAGCAGGGGAGTTGCGACTGAGGAATGGCAGCATGTAGGACCGCCGAAAGGCCGTTGTTGACGAACCAGCGATGATGGCTTTTGCCTCACGTATCTGTCCGCCGTAAAACCTTAACGGGATCTTGTGGGTTTCCGAGGCTGTGTGCCACGCGCGTCGCGTTTGAATTTGCGCCTTGTCCGCACCTGACCTCAGTTTTCATGCCGGGATATTTCTCAATCCACCGGGTCGGCTCGACACCTTCCTCGATGTCCACCGTGATCTCCTCTTGATAGCCGCACACAATGCGCTGGCTTCGCCGGCGGTCCACGCCGATCGCCAAGCGCCCGCGGCCACAGCTCACGCCCTTGCCGCCTGTGGGCGGCGCGCCGTGGCCGAGGCTATTGCCGTAGCTCCGGGTCTCTTACGCAGGCCGGCACCTCCTGAAGTTCCTGCCGGATCCGGGGCGTGGTGCGCGCGTTGGAATAGATCGTACTCGCCATGGGGTCAACCTTCCGCTCGCTCATCGGGCACAATCCTGCGTGCGGCGTTCAGAGCTGAGGCGGTCTCGCTGGGTGGGGTTGGAGTAACCCATCCAGCAAGGTAGACTGCCAAAAACAAAGGTGAGGTAGTCATGGCGTCGGTGAACCTCGACAATAACGCGACAACATGCCCCTCTCCCGCCGCAGTCAACGCCGCCACAGCGGCTCTAAGCGCCGATTATGGGAACCCTTCGAGCGCGCACGGTGCCGGCGACCTCGCTCGTACACTGCTCGTCGGAGCCCGAACAGAGGTAGCCGAGCTGCTTCGGTGCGACCCCGAGAAGCTAATCTTCACCGGGTCAGGGACCGAGGCGAATAACCTTGCAATTCATTCCCTTGCCTCGAATAGACTGTGGCGGCTAGTGACGACGCCCATCGAGCACTCGTCGGTAATTCAGCATGCCGATTACCTCGCAGCTCGGGGTTTGGATATAGTCAAAGCCGATGTCCGAGCCGATGGGCGAGTTGACCTCGAGAGCGTCGAGTCTGCGCTTCGCAGAGTAGACCATCCCGCGCTCTCGGTGCAGTGGGTTAATAATGAAACGGGGGCGATTCAGCCGGTTGAAGAGTTGGTCGACATCGCTCGCCGTCACGGCGCACGCGTCCATATCGATGCGGCGCAAGCCGTCGGTAAGCTCCCATGCGACGTTGAGCAACTCGCCCCGGATTTTCTTTCCTGCACCGCACACAAGATCAATGGCATCCGTGGGGTAGGAGCCCTGTACGCGCGTGAGCCTCAGTGGATCCAACCCATGCGCTTCGGCGGCATGCAGGAACAGGGCATTCATCCTGGCACGGAAAACCTTGCTGGGATCGCTGCATTCGGCGCGGCCGCCCGCGAAAGGCGGAACAGCCTATCCCAAGCAATTGATCACATGCGCCGTCTGCGAGATGCCTTTGAGGATCGGGTGCTCGAAGCCTGCCCATGGGCACAGGTGAATGCCACGCGGGCGCCGCGTGTTTGCAATACAACCAATATCCGCTTCTCCGGTATTGATGGTGAGGCACTGATGGCTCGCCTCGACGGCGAAGGGATTTATTGCTCACAGAGTTCTGCTTGCACCAACCAGAAGCCGGAGCCCTCCTTTGTACTGCGCGCCATGGGGCTTTCGGAGAGCGAGGCGTATGAAAGCGTTCGCTTTTCGATGGGCGTAATGAACACCCAGGATGAGGTCGTGGAGGCCGCTGACGCAGTGGTCGCCATTGCGAGACAGCTCAGGAGATTGTTTGCATGAGATTCGGCGGGCACGAAACATTCCCGGTTCGGGAGGGGTGGATTTATAAAGGGCTCTCCCTGATCGAGGCCGATTCGGAAGGGTTCAATGACCCTTACGTCGCTGACGCGCTCGGTGTCGGACGCAACATGGCCAAGTCCATTCGTTATTGGTTGCTCGCCTCCGGGCTTGCCGTCACCGAGAACTCGACAGTCAATGCCAAGCGCAAGCGGCTCGCCCTCACGCCGCTCGGCGCGGCTATCTACAAGCACGACCGCTACTGCCTGCAGCTCGGCACTTGGGCGGCGCTACACGTAAACCTACTCAATCAGCAAGGCTATGCCCGGGTGTGGACGTGGTTCTTTAGCCGCTTTGTCGAACGCCGCTTTGATCGGCTGACGGCGTCGGCGGCCTTTGAGCGGTTCGTGCAGCGCCAGGAGCAACGCTCACCGGCCGCGAAGACGCTCCAACGCGATATAGCCTGTTTGTTGTCCTGTTACGCGACACCCATCCCCAGCGAGACAGCCGATCCGGAGGACGCCTCGGATTCCCCGTTCCGGCGTCTAGGGCTTTTGACGTTGTTCCGTGACTCGAATGTCTATCAACGCAATGAGCCCAATGTCGCGCAGTTCCCGCCGGAGCTTGTCGGCTATGCCTTTGCGCAGTGCGGTGTCACGGACGAGGCGGTGCCGCTGCGTGAGGCATGTTTCTACGATGGGGGGCCCGGACAGGCGTTTCAACTCAGTCTCAACGCCTTCCTCGACTGGGTCGAGCAGGCCGAGGCACGCCGCTGTGGCGTGCGGGTAATCGGCTCGGCCGGCGAGCGGCGCATCCGGCTCGATCAGCGCTCGGCTTCCGAGTGGCTGGAGTCCTACTACGCAGGCGTTGGCTCAGTGCGCGCGGCGGCCTAACAGGTAAATGCCGAGATGAACGCTGAACACCCATTACTCAGGGCGATCAATCTGCAATACGATGCCGATACTCCGGAGCGTATCGCACACTACGAGCCGACATCGAAAGCCGTTCGATTCCTAGAGGGGGTAAGTGGTGAGACGCCGCACCGGGCTTTCTTTGTCATCGCCCCCTATGGCTCAGGCAAGTCGCTTGGTGCCACCTACCTCCTGCACCTCCTGGAAAATCGAGCTAGTGCATCGGGCGTGCTGGAGACCATTGGCAAACGCCTTGAAAGTGTAAGCCCAGAACTTGCTGATTTCGCTCAGCGCCGCTTGGCCCGCGGCCGCCCCCATGGCGTGGCCATCGTGCTTGAGGGTGCGATTCAGGATATCGGGGAGGCGCTAGGGCGCGCCGCAGCCGCATCGCTTCGCCGGCTCGGCCTGAAATCGCGCGCCGAGGCCGTCGAGGCACTCGAAGCCAGCGGTATCAACGGCGCCATCGGCGTTCTCGAGTACTTGGTACACACCGCGTCCAAGAGCAAAGCAAAGAACCAAATCGATCGTATCGCCATCATTTGGGATGAGTTCGGCCGGCACGTGGAGCAGCTCGTGCGATCCGGTCGGCCGGACCAACTCGCTGAGATCCAGACGCTCGCGGAATACGCAGCTAGGAGCCGCGTGCTCCCAGTAACGTTTGGCCCGATCATGCACCAGGGGCTACTCCAGTATGCCTCTGGACTCAGCCAGACCGCCCTCACCGAGTGGCGAAAAATTGAGGGGCGTTTCGAGCCCATTCAGTACGTCGACGACAGCCACGAGCTCTATTGGCTTATCGCCAAAGTGGTGTCCAACAACCGTCCCTCTCAGGATCTTTTCGAAGACAAAGGTGAGAAGGCGCAGCGAGCGCGGGCCGTCGGGCTGTTCGGAGACTTCGGCGCTGAGCTACCCGACCTCCTGCGCCTCGCGAGCCCGCTCGATCCGGCGACGCTGCACATTCTCCCGCAACTCGCCGCACGGGTTGCTCAGCACGAGCGCACACTATTTGGGTTTTTGTTGAGCGCCGATCTCTCACGACCCGTCACCGTCGAGCAGGTCTACGACTATTTCGCCGGCGCCATGCAGGCCGATACCGCGCTCGGTGGGACCTACCGCAAATGGCTCGAAACCGAGAGCGCGCTCGCGAAAGCGGAGGATGCGCACGAGATCCGCGCGTTAAAGAGCGCGAGCGTATTGGAGCTTGGCCTGGCGGGGAACCGGCAGCGGGTCACGCGTGAGCTGCTCGAATTCGCGCTCAGCGGGGGGCAAGCGGCCACACTCATTGTGGACACACTCCTCGAGCGCAAGCTCCTTCTCCATCGACGCCGCAGCAATCAGGTCTCGCTTTGGCACGGCACCGATATCGATCTGCGCGCACGGCTCGATGAAGAGATCGCACGGCAGGATCCGGAGATCGATCCCGTCGGCCAGCTCAACGCCGATTTTCCACCAACGCCGCTCCGGCCATTACGCCACAACGATCACCACGGTCTCCGACGTTACTTCGCAGGCACATTCGCAAGTGTCGACGCTTTCCATCAGTGGCTAACTGCCGACGAGCAGCTGCTCGCTCCCGGTGAAGACGGTCGTATCGTGTATCTTGTCCCCTCGGATGAGGCCGAGCGTCAGCGGGCCGTCGACGTTGCGAGACGGTGCGAGGTTGAGCGTTTGTTGGTCGTGGTACCTGCCTCAGTCGGCGATTTCCGAAGCGCCGCCGTGGAAGTGCGCGCACTCGAGCGCCTCGCCTCAGACGAGGTACTCCTTGCCGAGGATCCTCTCGCTGAGAAAGAGCTTCAACAGATGCTCGATGAGGCGCAAGCGCATCTCCACGCGCAAGCCACCCAATTGACGCACCCTGGTGCCGACACGGTCTGGTATCACCGAGGTGAAGCACTCGAGATCAGCGACGTGGCCTCAGTGTTCGCTCGCTTGAGCGAAATCTGTGACGCAGCCTTCCACACGACGCCGAAGATCAACAACGAGATGATTGTCCGCCACAGGCTCTCCGCTCCGCTGGTCAATGCCCGAAAGAAACTCGTCATGGGCATCCTCGAGCGCCATGGACAGGAACGGCTCGGTATCCAAGGCGAGAACGCCGATGCCTCTGTATTCCGCACCGTTCTCGAGCGGACGGGGCTGTACCGACCCAAGGATGATGGTGAGGGATATCGCTATGCCCAACCCGAAGAGCTCGACGATCCCAACCTCGAAGCGGTCTGGAGGCAGTTCCAGGTGCTTGTCACCGAGCCTACAGACAGCCCCAAGGATCTCGAGGCTTTTTTCGAGCAGCTCACCGAACCCCCGATTGGGTTGCGTCGCGGGGTCATCCCGATTTTCTTCGCCGCCGCGTTGCGCGCATTCCAGACGACGCTCGCCATTACCAACGAGAAGGGCGAGTACGTCGACGATTTGCTACCAAGTGTCATCGAGGACATCTGCAATCGCCCGAATCGGTACGCATTAACGGTGTTCGAATTCAATGAGGAGGCCAAACAATACCTGCAGGCGCTGACCCGCACCTTCTCGTCCAAGGCACCCAATGATGCGCGCAACAGTGGCGATCTCATGCGCCAGGCCTTTGACGCCTTCGAGGCGTGGTGCGCGAAACTACCACCTGGTGCCAGGGACAGTCGGATCATCGGCACCTCGGGAAGAGCCCTTCAAAGCCTCGTCCGCGCGCCCTTCAGCCCATTTGACCTATTCTTTCGGCGATTCCCGCAACTCGCCGAGTCGAAGGACCTCGCGGCGGTCGTGTGCTGGATCGTCGAGGCCAAGGCCGAGTTGGAAAGCGTGCTTTCGCGCTATCGCGAGGAAGCTCTAACGAGCCTCGACGGATGCCTCCAGCTCGACGCGAATGCTCCGATCGACTCCGAGCGGGAGCGTTTCGATTATTGGCGAAGGATGCTGCCGACAGGCTTGGGGGACCACCTCGGGGGCGTGCCGCGGAACCTTCTCAATTTGAATCTCGATTTCTACCGTAGTGACGACGCATTTATTGACGCCGCTGCGGCCTTGCTCGTGGGTCGACAGCCGAAGCGCTGGGACGATGCGGACCTACAACGCTTTCGCAATGAAGTCAGCTCCGTCACGAGCCGCATCGAAGCGAGTGCGCTCGCCGACACCCAGGCCTACGGGGAAGACGCTGCTAACCTCGTGGAGAGGCGACTGAAGATCTATATCAGCCGGCTTGTGGACGCGGTGGGCGCTGACGCGGCTCATCGCCGCCTCGATGGAATTCTTAGCGAACTTGAGCACGAGGAACATGATGGCGAACCTAGACGAAGCGCTACGCACGGCCGATGATGGCGAGACGCGCCACATCGTTAGCCTCTCGGGCGGCAAAGACTCCACCGCGTTAGCGATCTTTATGCGTCAGCACTATCCGCAGCTGCCGATTGAATATGTCTTCTGCGATACCGGCGTGGAGCTCCCGGAAACCCTGGAGTACTTCGAGCGCCTAGAAGCGGTGCTCGGACAAGAGATAGTACGGGTTACCGCCCTCGACGAGCTCGGCGTCGAGGAGAAGGGGCGCCGAACGCCCTTCGACTACTGGTTGGATGAGGCCTATGGCGGCTATCTCCCCAATCCCCAAGCGCGCTGGTGCACACGGGTGCTCAAGATCCGGCCGTTCGAACGCTACGTCGGCGGGTCAACCGCCTATAGCTACATCGGCATCCGTGGTGATGAGAATCGCGTAGGCTATCAGCAACAAGGCGGTAAACCGCCAGTTTTCTCCGACAAGCCCAACATCCTTCCAGTCTACCCCTTCAAAGAGCACGGCATGGGTCTGACGGATATCAAACGGCTGCTCGAGGAATCCGGTCTCGGGTTGCCCGATTACTATCAGTGGCGCTCGCGCTCGGGCTGCTACTTCTGCTTCTATCAGCAGATCGGCGAGTGGCAGGGCCTCAAAGAGCAACATCCGCTGCTTTTCGAGCGCGCCAAGCGCTACGAGCGGGATAAAAGTGGCAAACAGTTTACCTGGCGTCAGGGGCAGCGGCTTGAAGATCTTGAGCGGCTCAAGGCTCGCTACGAGATCTCAGACGGGACTGACTCTGATGGCTGCGCCATCTGCCATCTATAGACCACCGATATGACCTACCGCAATCCGCTAATCGATTTCCTGAGAGCCTATGGCCCGTCGGAGGCGGCGAACAACCTTTTTGACGAGCATGTTGTCAATGCGGCCGAGCGCTACCGAGTCGCCCCCTTCTCTGTTGACAACCCCCTGCTCAGCGATCTCCAGCGCAACTTCGACGCCGACAAGCCACAGAGCGTAGTTCTCACCGGCACGGCCGGCGACGGCAAGACCTATCTCTGCCGCAAGCTTTTCGAGCGGCTCGGCGGCTCGGCGGCGGATTTTCGAGAAGCTGGAGAGGTCGCCCGGATACGTCTATCAAGCGGGCAGACGCTGACGATCATCAAGGACCTGAGCGAGCTTCGCGAGGCGGACAAGGAGCGTGAGCTCGAGGCCGTGACCCGGGCTTTCGTGGGCGATGACCCGGATCACGTGCATTTGATTGCCGCGAACGATGGTCAGTTGCTCAAGTTTTGGCGGGACTTCGTCGACGTACATACACACGCCCAGCGTGTGTTCGAGGCCCTTCGATGGATGCTCAAGGAGGAGCGCTCGCACCATACGGATCTTCCCGGGCTGCGGCTCGAGAACCTGAGCCGGCAGTCGAACGCCGAGCTCTTCGAGCAGGTCGTTGACGCAGTCCTCCGCCACACGGACTGGGGCATGTGCGATGGGTGTCCGGTCGCCCAACAGCAACCAGCTTGTCCGATCCTGGAGAATCGACGACGCTTGGGCGCGGACGAGAGCAGCATGTTTCGCCAACGGCTGAAGGACTCGATTGCGCTCGCTGCGGCTAACGATCTTCACTTGCCGATGCGTCAGCTTTTTCTGCTCGTATCTAACATCCTGCTTGGCGACAGCGACAGCCTTGGACTTCTGAGCTGTCAAAAGGCCCAAAACCGTGCGCAGGCGAGGCGTTATGCGGCCACCAACCCCTACGACAATGCGCTCGGATTCAACCTGCGGCCTTCTTACCGCGAACGCTATGCGGCCTTCACCACACTCTCGAGCCTCGGGATCGGTCAGGAGACCAACAGCGATGTTGACGCGCTTCTCATCGAGGCAGCCCCTCCTGAGCTACACGCCGCCCACTTGGCTAACGACCCACTCTACGGCGCAAACCTGCTAGAGGACGCCCGCAGTGCCTACCTGCGGGGCGAGCGCGAGCGTTTCGAAGCCTTGCTATCAGGATTGGAGGCACAGCGTCGACGCTTGTACTTCACGCTACCTGATGAGGGCTCAGAGCGGGGCCTCGCGCCGTGGGCGCTCACGGTATTCCAAAGTGGCGGTGAATATCTTCGGTTGCAGGCGAAGATGCGCGATGAAAAGTTCGAGCCGCCGCTCTTGCGGCGGCTTGTGAAAGGGCTTAACCGCACTTTTACCGGGACAATGACTGATGATACCGAGTTGCTCTGGCTGGCCATTCCGCCGGGCAATGTTCATGACCGGACGGGCCGAGTGCTTGAACACCCCCCTATCCCGATCCTGCGAGGCAGGATGGGGGCGCCGTTTATCACCGTTGACAGCGCGGGTGTCAACAGTCGCCTAAGGTTGATCCTCACCCACCGGGGCGCCCCCGAGCCGTTCGCCTCAATCGAGCTAAGGCCGCTGATGTTCGAATATCTCATCCGGGTTGCGAATGGGAGTCTCCCGGCGAGTTTCTCTCGGCAATGCTTCGAGGAACTCAAGCACTTCCGTTTGCAGGCCACGGCTGCGTTGACGGAACTCGACGATGTTGAGCCCTCCGATGGCGATATGCAGCTTGTATCGCTTGATCCGCATACGGGGCGGTTAAACGGCTCGCTACTCGCTATCAGAGAGACATACTGATGCAAGAGACCGATACGCTGCGGCCACCCGCCGCACTTGACCGTTCGGGCATGAAGTCGTGGGTCGACGAGGCGATTTGGGGTCATCGCTTTCGCAATGACCAAAGCCCTTGGCTGCTGCTGATCGAGCTGTTGAATGTCTGCGCAGCACGGCTTGCAAACGCCGAAGCGCTGGAGATGTTCCCCGAGCGCCCGGCCGCTGATTCCAGTCGCGGCGAGCACGAATCCTTCACCTACTCGTTACCGCTGCGCATGGAGCTACGCCATATCCTCTTCCGGGACCATCGGTTGGAGGAGGCGGCTGCACAGGGCGCGGCTAACGACACTGCCCGTTGGGCTCACTGGATCGCTAAGTCCGAGGAAGACAGCGCGCTACATTTTGACTATCTACAGAAGCGTTTCGAGACTTTTGAGGCCTTCGCCAACACCGCTCTCTTGTTGCGTAACCTCGAGGCGGAACTGGAGCGCAACCGTCGCTGGACATCGAAGCACCTCGTGCCGCACGGCCCCGCTACCCTCATGGCGGATCTGAAAGAGCTCAGGAGTGGCCGCATGGATCCCGCTGAGCGGCGTTTCTTCGCCCGGGGCGGCGAGCTAGTGTTTCTCATGCTGAGCCGCTCCGATGAGCGGGATAGACTCGAGGGTTTAATACGCGATCGACTTCTCGCGCCAAATAAGCGCTGGAACCGGCTTGCCGAGCGCTTGCAGCCGCCAGGTGAGACGACGCGGGTGGGCAATCCACACGTGGGCTACCTCCCGCTCCCACGGCACAGCCGCTATAACGCGCTCGCCGAGGATTGGGTCGCGCTGTTGGGGGCCGTCGATTTGCCGAGCGACTACGCGCTCGAGCCCTTGATGCGACTCACGGGGCTGCACACGGCCCTTTATCTTCTCGAGCGCGCCGCTGAAGCAGCCGGCTCCGGGCGCATTGCGCCGATTCCGCTGGAGATGATCGCCACCGGCGCCAACGCCGTGCGCAAGCTCTCCATTGACCAATTCCATGCGAATCAACACGCCACCCGTGAGGCCTTGAAGCAGCGCTTAGAGAAATTCCGGGTGAGCGAGCCCTGGCGAGCGCTGACGGAGGCGGGCAACTGTCAGCGTGCAAACCAGTGCCTGCGGGAGGCGTTTGGCTGGACGGGAGGTGATGCGAGCGAGCCGCCGGAGCGCCAATTCGACTCCTTCTACGAGAACGTTATCAATAACCACGCTAGTCGGCTTGGGCCAATCCCCAACGCCTATCTCCAGAAAGTGGGCCTCGCCGTACGCCGCCGCGGCGCGGGAAGCTGGTATGCACCGGATGACGGCATACTGGAGGCGCTCGTGCTGGCCAATGTCCATGAGCCCGTCGAACTACGTGTCTTCCTCGAGCGACTCCACGCGCGATACTCCCTGGTGGTCGGCCCGCAGGAGGCCCGGCAAGCGTTTGGTGGGATGCCGGTGCGCGAGGAGCAACTTACTAAGAATCTTCAGCGCTTCGAGGAGCGCATGCGCGCACTCGGTTTCCTCCACAGGCTCTCCGACGACTGCGCGTTCGTTCACAACCCGTATACGAAAGCAAGCCCGGCGGCCTGATGCCATGACAAATACCGCTTCTTCTAACACCACCCCTGAGACGTCCACCTCCATCGAACCCCTCGCGCTCATGGCCCGTGTCGCGCGGCGGCAGGTCCAGGCCGCCGTGGATCACCATCCAGGGGAACGCGTGCTGTTCTCGGTCATCGGTCTCTCTCAGCAGCAGATCTGTGCGATCGCGCTAGAGATTGACAAGGCGATCTCTAGCGCCGAGGTGCACATCCATCACGCTCTCAATGATGGCAATTTGCCCACGCGGCTACTCTCGGATAAAACCTCCACGTATTGGCGCAATGCGAGCAAGCCGGACGGTGCTGGCGCGGTAGTCTTCGCCGTGCCCGAGGGCGAGCGCGAGACCACGGGCGCGTCCATCGCCAATATCGCCACGCTCGATACAACTACGCTGATCGAGCAGCCCGCGCTTTGGCTCGAGGCCTGCCACCAGGCCCTCGGCGAAGACGAACGACAGCGATTGACCGACGCACTTACAGGGCTCACGCGCACCGATCTCATCTTCGATGTGGATTTCTTCGCGCGCTTTGTCGCCCGCACTCTCGAGCACCTCGAGGAGGTGCCTGTCGAGCGGGCGCTCGATCGCGCGCTGCCGGCTCTTCGCTTGCCTCGTGACGCCGGCCGGTTCAAAAAACCTCAATCGCGTCCGCTCAGCGCGGCGAAATGGGCCAGCGAGTTCGTACGTGTTGAGCGGGAGACGCGCGACAAACTCTATTTGCGCGACGTCAAGGGTGCACCACTCGATCGATCATTGCTGCGTGCACGAGTCGAGGACTTGACGAAGGATGGCAAGATTGACGCCGATGTGGCGTCTGTGGCCCGTGACTTCCTCCAAGACGATGGCATTGCCGCCGGACAGTGGCAACCAAGTCAGGCGCGCCTTGTCGATTGTTCCTGGAATGAAGTCGAGAAACTGTTCGCGGATTCGAAGCCCCGGCAGCAAAAGAAGCCGCTTGGGGAGGACACACGTGAATTCTTCGATCACTGGTATCCGGAGGCTATTAGTACTGAAGATCGGCAGGTGCTCGACGAGACCAATGAACGCAAACAGGAACCGAGTGCAGAGGAGCAGGCGTTTTTCTTCGATCACCGAGAGACCCTGCGTAAGGAGAGCCGAACCCTGTACACGCGTTGGGAACGCTACATCTTTCGTCAGCCGATCGAGCGACGGGAGATTTTCCCGGGGCTTTTGCTCGCGCTCAGGAGCGCACTGCAGCTCATGTCGGAGGCACCGGCCAACCCGGTGGCTTACGTATTCCTGGCCGGCTCGCACGCGCCCGCATTCTGGAGCACAACAAAGCATACGGCGCTCTGTCGTTATCTGCGCGATACCCTTCGCGGCCTTCCGGAGCTTGCTGGTCCGGAGGTGATCGTCGACCTTGGCGTCTGCTGGCGTCCGGAGGTTCAAGAGAAGATGGAGCGTGTTGAGGTGACCAACGTCAACGCGCAGACCACGGAGTTCAAATTCGAGGTCTACCTCCTCGAGCGGGACGATCTGGACGCCAAGAACAGACCGACGCGTGAAGTACTTCGCCACGCCCCAAAGGGGCAGTTTCACTGGACGATGCCCGCGGAGTCGCTGCCCGCCCAGATGCCCTCCGATCTCAGGAATTTGCTACCAGATAGCTCGAAGCCGGCGTGGTTGCTCACCTCCACGATCTCCCGTAACCCGAGGCCCGATCAGCGGCGGACTGCGAATATGACTCTCGCGGATCGAAACAGCCTGCTCGATGCCGGTGGGAGCAGCGAAGGCCAACTTGCCAATCCACTCAAGGCGGACCATGACGTCGCGAGCCGGATTCGAGAGACTCTCTCGCGCTTTGAGGCGGATCACGTAGTAAGCGCCACTGCAGCGGAATCGGTCCGCGGTGCGCTCGAGGCGTTTGAGGTGGCTTACACGCAGGCAATTGCCGCCATGATCGCTTCCGACGGACGCGGTCTGGCAGATCCGGCGCTGCTTGAGCAGGCGAGTCGCTACGGCGAACTCCTTGAGACTCTGCGCAAGGAGGTGCGCGCCGAGGCAGCTCGGCCGCATCTATGGGAGTCGGCCTTGTCAATAGGCGTGGCCTTCTCGAGCGATGGGCCGCCGGGTGCCGTGGTCACTGCCTGGCATCCTCTTCGACTTGCCGAGCTTGCCGCCAAAGCTCGGCAGTTCGCAGAGCTTTGTCGCGACTTGCTCGGGCGCGATCTCACGGATATCGCCACGCGGGGCGGCTATTTCGACGAGCGCGCGAGTGCGCTCGGACACCTCCACTACCCCGGTGCCGTCGGTCACAGCCGCTTCTCCGCCGCGGTGCTCGCCGGCGAAGAGATGCTCGGTGGATACACAATCATGGAGCCGCAGACGGTCGAGCAGGGAGCCGAAACCTTATTCGACGCCGAGCCCAAAGAGGCCGCAAACGCTTTCGTCGGCGTCTGCGACGAGCAACTCGAGCTTAAGCCTCACGAGCAGGCCAATTTCTCCTGTGTGCTCTTCAATGCGGAGTCTCAAGGGTTACCAGGGGCGCTCTCTGAGCAGCTAGCGCGCCGGATCGACGCCGAGCCGCGCCTGCGCTGCGAACTCACGTTGACCCATGATGACCCGGCGCGGCTGCGAAGCATTTACGCCGAGCAGAACGCGCAAATCGGCCGGGAGGTCGACAGTGCCTTGTCGAGTGAAGGCGCCAAAAGCTTTCTCTCGCGATTACGGGTTGGCTTCAACGACCTAGAAGCGGTTCGGGAGAACGACAGCCTCGCCTATGCTGCAGACCTTGTGCTCATGCAAGACGTCCTTGCCCGACATGCGCGCACGAGCTGGCGCAAGGCGCAGCCGGCGAATCCGTCGGTAGCGCTTTCAACATTCGACCCAAATACAATCTCAAAGCGCTGCCCGCGAGACCCGAAACGACGTAGCTCCGCAACGTACCTAACGCCACCGCGCCTGCCCCGCCCTTGCCAAGCCTACATCGACCTGCTGCACGACTATCTCGTGAACGACGAGACCGACGGGGGCTTCAGCTGGCTGCCCGTGCGCGAGGTCTCGTTCGATGACGAAGCCGTGACTCGGGCCCTTGAGAGTTCGCACCAGATCGGCGAGTGGGTGGTCAACTACGACGCGATCGCCGACCGTCACCTGCTGGAGGCGAATGCCAGCGATATCCGCATCATTCGTCATCTCAGCGGACCCGGGCGTCATCATAACCTCATTGTCTCGGCGAAGGATCCCGGCCGGCAATTACGCCAGCGCCTCGACGAGCAGCTTCAGCGGCTATTGCCGGGCTTCGATGTCGAAGGACGCAAGGGCCTGGTCGACCGGCTGCTCGATGAGGCCTCGCAAATATCTGGGCAGATCGTGATGCGAGCGGCGCGTTTTGAACGCAATACGCTCGAACTTATCGGTATCGCACTCTCGAAGCCATTGATCCGCGAGTTGCTCGGGAGGAACGAACCGGCGCTCGCGTGGTTCTTCCTCGACGACGTCGGTCCATGGCTCGGCCACAGCGCCGGTCGGGTCGCTGATATTCTTGCCTTGTCGCCCTGTGTCGAGGACGGTGAGCGCAAACTCGACTTGGTCATAGCTGAGAGCAAGTTCGTCGCCGCGGCGCACCAAACTGAGCAGCTTCACAAGTCGAACCGTCAGCTTCTTGAAACGGTCCAGGGCTTCGTCAACCGGTTCTGCTCGCAAGAGGGCCAAGTCGATGAGCCCATGTGGCGCGGTCGTCTCGCCGACATGATGCTCGAACACCTCAAGGCCTTCGGGGACAATAACCCCCAAACGCTCGCCTCTTGGGCCGACGATCTTCGCGAGGGCCGCCTTGAGATACGTATTCGCGGCCGTTCCTACACGTTCGTACACGATTTGGCGCCACCGGCCGAAGTTGAATGCGAAGAGGTGCGACCAGGGGAGGTCCAACTACTGCTACCGCGCGAGGCTATTGCTGAGTTGCTACGTCGCGAGGCCGGAGCCGACCGCGCAGCCAAGGCTTCGCCGGAGCCATCAGGCGTGGCTCGGTTCGCCGCGACAAGCGGTGTACGCGTCCGTCCGGATTCACCCACCGCCGTAGACGAGACCGTTGACAACGCTCATGGTCAACAAGACGGGGATGGCGCTAGCGAAGCGCATGCGCAGAAAGAGGGCGAGCGAGCCGACTCGCGTCGCATCAACAGCACCTTCGCGCAGGTTGAGTCGGACAGCGAAGACGGCCGCAGCCGGCATCAGGCCAGCGATGAGGGGGGTGTTTTCCCTGCCCCCGTGCGTGCTCTGTTAAGCGAAAACGAGTCTCGCGAGGGCAGCGCTGAGGCCGAGCAGTGGCTTGCGCAGACTGTGGAGGGGCTTCGCATCGGCCTGCGCGAGTACGCTATGGATTGCAAGGTCCTTGAAGCTCGGCTGACGCCCAATGCGGCGTTGGTTCACCTTCAGGGTTCTAGTCGGCTTACCCCCACGCAGATACAACGCAAACAGGACGAACTCCTTGTCTCCCATGGTCTAGAGATCGCGCAGATCCTCAAGGCGCCGGGTCGGGTTTCGGTGATGATCAAACGGCCGGAGCGTGAGTTCCCAACGATCCGGGAGGTGTGGAGCCGGCGTAGGCTCCCGAACGGCGCCCCACAGTCCAATGCGAACATCTTGCTCGGCGTGCGTGAGGACACCGGCGAGGCGCTCTATCTGAACCTCGCCGGTGAGTTCGCTGGGCAGGAAGAGCACGCCCCGCACACGCTGATTGCCGGCATGACCGGCGGCGGAAAGGGCGTACTTGTTCAGAATCTCCTGCTCGATATTTGCGCGACGAACGCCCCGAACGCGGCCCGCATTTGGATAATCGACCCCAAGAAGGGTCTCGATTATCGCTGGATCGAAGGCATGCCACATTTGGCCGGCGATATGGCACTGGACCAAAATTCCGCTTCGAACACACTTACTGCGCTCGTCGAGGAGATGAACCGACGAAACGCCCTTTTCAGAGATACGCGCGGCGCTCCGCAAAAACTGGACGAGTACAACGAGCTCGTTCCGGCTTCTGAGCGCCTTCCGCGGTTATATGTTTTTCACGACGAGTTTGCCTTCTGGGGGCAGGACAAAGATTACCGGCAGTTAGCGGAGCAGCAGATCAACGGTCTTGGGCAGATGGCCCGGGCCGCGGGCATCCACATCTTCCTGATCACCCAACGCCCCGACCGGGATGTCATGCCGTTGCAGGCGCGAGAGAATCTTGGTAATCGCTTAGCGCTTCGCGTTGCCAATGAGAACAATGCTTCGTTGATCGGGGTCCCAGGGGCGGAAAAGCTCCTGCCCAAAGGGCAACTCGCGGCGAGCCTCCCCGGGGAACCGAATGTCATTTACGCGCAGGTTCCCTACATCTCCAGGGAAGATCTGTGTGCGCTCTCGAAGGCCATTCGTAACTACTGGAACACTTAGCTCGGTCACTTGTAAGCCAGCTAGCCCCCGATAAGCTCGGCGAGCTCAATGCCATCGTAGATGCAATGGGCGAGGTGGACCGCATAGACCCGGAGATCTGTCTGCAGCGCGTCCGTCGGCGCAGCGCGGCCTCGTGCTCAAGCGAACCAACCTGGTTGATGACGAGCTGACGCAGCGAGTCTGCTTGATGAATTTCCTTCGAACGGTCACTGGTGTCTGGCGTCAACTACTCTGGAGAAGAGCAGCGCCTCGATCTAGGGCGCTGGGACGACGACCTGGGGCTGCTAGATCCCGGCGATGGGTCGATCATGAACCCTTCTCTGCGCCCGTCCAGAACCTGTGCCCCCTCCGTACCATTGCATAACACCGGCTCTGCGACGACATCTAGGGGCGTCCGCCGATCGACTGGATCCGCGAACGCCTGCAGTCCCGCTTACCGCTGGGATGGGGCCGGGGGGGCTATGGGCTCCAACTTCGCTCTACAGTGGTTTACTTTTTGTGTAGCATTAGCACTAAAGTGAACCACTAGGAGCCAGCGATGCTGGGACAACGCATTCGCCAGGCGCGCCTTTCCGCCGGCCTTACGCTGGAAGCGTTGGGCCAGCGTCTGGGTGTGTCCAAGGCAGCGGTTCGGAAGTACGAAAACGACGGCGTGACGCCCGATTCTGCGAAGCTGCTTGCCATTGCCGGGGCCTGTGGGGTGCGTACAGAGTACTTTTTTCGCAAGGCGACCGTGCATCTGAACAATGTGGAGTTCCGTAAGAACTCCGGCTTTGGCGCCAAGCGTGCTGATGCCGTTCAGATCCGTGTTGCCGAGAAAATCGAGAAGCGCGTCGAGTTACTGAATGCTTTTCCCGAGCGTCCGATCTCTCGGTTCTCGGTCCCGGATTGCGTGCCCGCACAAGTGGACGAGCTGGAGGCTCTAGAGAAAATCGCGGACGAGGTTCGACGGGCGTGGTCTCTGGGTCTGAACCCGATCGGAGATCTGACCGATACGCTCGAAAACCTTGGTTTTATGATTCTCGCGGTCAACGTCGATCATAAGGGGTTCTCCGGCATGACGGCCACGGCTGTTGCCGCAGACGGGCAGCAGTACCCGGTGATTGCGGTATCAACTTCTTGGCCCGGAGATCGTCAGCGCTTTACGCTCGCTCACGAGCTGGCCCACGTGCTGTTGGCCGGCCGGTTAGGGGATGGCGTTGACGAAGAAAAGGCCTGCGACCGCCTTGCGGGCGCCTTTCTGGCCCCTCAAACCTCGGTCATCCATGAACTGGGCGAACGCCGACACCGCCTGGAGCCGCGAGAGCTGTACCGGCTCAAGCACGAGTACGGCCTCTCCATGGCGGGCTGGGCTATGCGCGCACTCCAGTGTGAAATTATTCCGTACACCTCTTTCCAGTCGTTGATGCGGCTGTTCTCAGCGCGTGGATGGAAGCGACGGGAGCCGGGTGAACCGATAGCGGCCGAGGCCCCGAAACAGTTTGAGCAGTTGGTGTATCACGCTGTCGGCGAACAGCTGATCTCGGAGGCCAAGGCCGCCGCACTACTCGGCATCCCGCGGATGCAGTTCTATCGGGAACGCTGCATGGAGCCGCAGGATGCTGCTGCTGATCAGTGACGCCAATATCATCATCGACCTAGAGGCTGGTGAGATACTGCATTCGCTCTTCGAGCTCCCATATCGGTTCGCGATGCCGGACGTGCTCTTCGAGGAAGAGATCAAAGGCGGTTGCCCGTACCTGCCCGACATGGGGCTGAAGACGCTGGTGGTTAACGCGGAGTACGTCGACTACGCGATTGCCTTGGGCGAAGCCCGCGGCGATGAGCCTGGCTTCAACGATCGACTCGCTCTAGCCCTCGCTAAACAGGAGTCCTGTCCGCTGTTGACGGGCGATGGCAATCTCCGCGTCCTGGCAGCACGAGAAGACACCGAGGTCCGAGGCACGCTGTGGATCCTTGGTGAGGTGATCGAATTTGGACTACTGACGCAGGACCAAGCGCGGACGGCTCTGGACCTCATGAAGCGAAGAGGCAGGCGCCTTCCTTGGCCAGCCGCAGAGTTGACAATTGCACAAGCGATTTACGAAGCCAAGGTTCGCCGATGATGAGCGCGCTTTACTCATGGGAGCAGTTCGCTTCGACACTCATCAGGTGCGCCCCTTTCTAACCGTTTCTGGATAAGCCCCTTGCCATTCTCCATCCCATTCCCTTACCGGCCCTTTCCCTTTGTAGTTGCTGCGTTGCCCGTCCAGCCTGTGTACCCGCGCCGGACTTTGGCCGCAGCCCTTTGGGTGAGAATCGCCGTCGCCTGGTCCAAGGTGGTGCACCAGTCCTCCCGGGTCGTGCCCGGTTGTCCTATTCGGCTCCACTCGCGGCAGACGGCATACCCACCAAAAACCCCTCGCCGCTGGATGAACATCCGGTAGTACCGGTACTGATTGCGCTCAGGGGCGATTTTGCGCAGGGGGACCTCATTCGTCGCTATTGTCGCGGAGCGCGGCCCGACCGCCGGGAAAGTGGCGATAGAGCGTGGCGGGCGAAACATTCAGTTGGTTGGCGAGTTCCCGCACGGGGGCATCGGAATGGGAGAGGACGGTCCACGCAAAGGCCAGCTGTTCGTCTGTAAGTGCCGGGGGCCGTCCGCCGGTGCGGCCACGCTGGCGCGCGGCGTCCAGGCCCGCACGGGTCCGCTCCTGCATGATGGAGCGCTCGAACTCGGCCACTGCGCCAAATACGTGAAAGACCAGCTTCCCGCCTGGCGTCGTCGTGTCGATGGACTCGGTGAGGGACTGGAACTCGATCCCGCGCTCCTCCAGATCTCCCACGGTGGTAATGAGCTGCCGCATGGATCGGGCAAGCCTGTCCAGTCGCCATACCACCAGGACGTCGCCCTGCCGCATGTAGTCCAGGGCCTCCCGAAGCTGCGGGCGATCACGTTGGGCTCCCGATGCGCGGTCCTCGTAGATCCGGTCGCACCCGGCCTGCCGCAAGGCATCGGTCTGGAGCGATGGGTCTTGGTCACGGGTTGAAACGCGGGCGTACCCGACTTTCATAGGCCTGTTCTCTCGAAACTCATCTCCATGCTAGGTTTTGAGACACACAGTTTCAAGACACAGTTTTGAGACACTTCGTTGGGGGTGATCGGGCGGCGTCGCGGTGTCCGCCTCAGTTCTCTCGAAAACGATCGTTTTTGCGACGAGTGGTTCAGTGGTCGGCGGGGTGGACTCGGGGCCGAATACCGAGCTACCTTAGTAAAAGGTAATACCACGTAATACGAGGGCCGCCATGGCAACGTCCCTGAAAATCGATGACGCATTGAAAGGTCGCCTCCAGGATCTGGCTACCCAACGCCGACGGTCGCCCCACTGGATCATGCTCGAAGCCATCCGCCAGTACGTTGACCGCGAGGAGGCCCGCGAGAGTTTCCGGCAGGAAGCCCTGGCGTCCTGGTCGGCCTATCGGGAAACCGGCCAGCACCTGACCGGGCAGGAAGCCCGCGACTGGTTGAGCACATGGGGCACTGACGATGAAGGGGCCGCGCCCGAGTGCCACGAGTAATCGTCACTGCGGGCGCCGTAGAAGGTTTGGAGCGGTGCAGACGCTCTCTCGCCACGAAAGCCCCGGATGCCGCCCGGCGCGCGGGTCAGGCGATCGAGCGGCAATTCCTGCTGCTGGAAACGGCCCCCGATATGGGGCGACCGGATCCTGAAGTCCCCGAGCTGCGCGAGCTGGTGATTGCCTTCGGCGACTCCGGATTTGTGGCTCTCTACCGACACGAACCGGCCGACGATGCCGTGTATGTCCTCGCCTTCCGGCACCAGAAAGAGGCGGGCTACTGAAGGAGCTTGAGCTTTTACCGCTTGTGCCGCGCGTCGTGGATTGGTCCCCCGGGCCTTGAATCTCGCGCTGGCGTGCGCTACTGGTGTAGTTAAGGACGAAAACGACTGGATAAAGCATGTTGGTACTTACAACACTCATTCTTGCCCCCTTGGCCTTGTTCCTGGCCGCGGGGCTCGTCACTTCGATCCGCCGGCGAGGCTGGAAGGCCGGCGTGCGGCAGTTCGGTGTGGCCTCTGCGGGCTTGGGCTCAGGTGTGGCGCAGGCTGTTGGTCGAAACGCCGTCGCGGCGCCCGTTTCACCACAAGCACAAAACGGCGTTGAGCCATTGGCATCGGGGGTTAGTTCGGGAGAACTATTGGCGGTGCTTCTGGAATCCGCCGCAGCAGAAGGCGGCGAAAGCGAAGAGTTTTCCGCCTTCGGAACGCCATCAGAGGACATCGCCATGTCCCCTGGGAGCTACTACGGCGAAAATGATTACGCGCACTATGCCACCAAGGAGTGATGGGCTTACAAGCTGTTGATGCCCATCATCGTCTGACAGCACTCCTCCCTCGCCAACAACGAGCGCGGAGTGCTACTTCTTCCCTCGACTAGCAAAACGACCGGCGGCGGAGGCTGCGGCGGGCCCAGCGTTAGCCATTGACCCCGTCGTTTTGTCGCCTGCAGCGACGGAATCGGCCACCTTATAACCCGCCCAACCGACAATCATACTGAACAGCACTGGAAGGCCGATGTGCAGGAACCCGATTGCCATGCTCAGGATGCTGGCCTTTGTCCCTCCATCAGCAGACAGCAGCGACCCAAAACTCGACGCCATATAGCTGCCCGTGGATGGATACAACGCCGCCATCATGTTGTCCTCCAGCCAGCGGCTGATCGCCCAGAGGTAGGTCCAGAACGTGATCGTGAGGATCGAGGCCGTTGCGATGAACACCGGACCCCAAGAGTACAGCGATAACACGAGCAGGATGGGGAGCAGCATGTAGATCCCCATGAGGAGGAAGCTCTGCACGATGGGCGCGGCCTCGCGGATGGTGAGCATCATGGGGCCATGGGAAAACATTTCCTGCGCGCCGAGTCCAATCCCCGCTGCGATCGTCGCGAAAACTCCACCCCCTGAGTCGGTATTGGTCAGTTCGCTGGTAGCGATTGGGGCGTTGACTGCCGCTTGATCGACCATCCGGCGGATCATTCGGTCTTCGATCTCCTCGTCCGAGGTCCCGAAGAATCCGGATACCCGGTCCCGGATCCCCTCAAAGGTGCTGGTTTCCATTTCATCCAGGATCTGCTGCCGCAGCCCGGGTCCTCCGTTTCCGCTCCACCAGTCCTCGCAGGACGGGCGGCCGTAAGGTGGCTCTGCGCCCTCGTTGTAGTCCGGATCGTCTCGGATCGGGTTGTAGTCGAAGCCGTGTACGGGGCTCTCGGCCCTATAGCGGTCATAGAATCCTTCGGTTTGCAGGTACACCCGAGAACCGATGAACTCGGGATCGTCCGTGCCGTGCGTAGCCAGCAGTGAATCGACGTCCGGCCGCTCTCGCTGGAATCGAGAGCGGGACCGGATAAAGCACTCATTCGTGAACCGCTGGACGTTCTGCGCTACTTCGGGATCCGAGATCCGCTGTTCATCGATTGTCAGGCGTGTGCGCACCATTTCTTCCGGGCACCCAATACCGGCGATCGCCGCGCCGGTGATCCCCTTCGAGATCGCCATCGTCCCGTACCACCAGACCGGCACCGACGCATTCGTGAGATCGAAGGCATCCGAGTACGTGGTGTCTTCGATGCCAGAAACGCCCGGTGTCTGATTGCAGGCGTTCTCAAACTCCAGCTCACTGAGCGAGAGGGGCCAGATCGGCTGTGCAGCCAGCACGACGACCGAGAGTGCTTTTACGATCTCGACCTCCATCATGTGGACGGATTTCCGGCTCCCGGCCTTCGCCTCCTGTCCGGTGTAGTTGTCCACGAAGGCACGGATCACGATGATCAGGAAGGGGATGAACGCGATCCCCGAGAACACGAGGATGTCCCACAGGTTCTGAAACTGCATCCATCCGAAGATGGTCGTGAAGGCCTCAAGGGGATGACCGACGTTCATACCATTAGCTCCACTGCACGCCCCAGCAGGTTCTGCCCCAGCAGGATCTCCAGGATCACGAGCCAGCCCGCGACTCTCCAGCGCGCATCCACCAGACGCCGTTGCGACTCCGGCGGCAGGTGCCCGCCGAGCCAGGTCACCCAGTACCGCCAACCCAGCACGACCGCCGCGATCAGCAGCCAGCGCCAACCGGCCAGCAGCCATTCAGCCTGATCCAGTCGGGCGCGTACCGCCTCCGCTCCTTCGATCATGTTCCACGCGAGGCCCGCCACGATGATGATCGCGAAGGCGGCGGCGACCCCGATCAGGAGGTGACGCGGGATTCGCGAGATCATGGCCGTGGCACCACCCCGCCACGGATCGGGGCGGTCTCGATCGGGAGCGGGGATGGGGTGCCGCTGGAGGCGCGGGCGCGGCGCTGCGCTTCACGCAGGATCGATCCGGCCGTATTCGATACCACGGCCTGACGCGCCTCGACTTCCATCATCAGCGTGTCGATCTCGGAGGTGATCTCCTCGATCCCGTCCCGGATGTCTTCCCGAGCGACCCCGGCCGCGTCGATCTCTGGCGCCTTCCGGCCGCTCAGTAGCATGCGGCGGGTCAGGAGGGCCTGTTCCATCGTGCGCGCGGTCGCGACTTCCTGTGCCAGTCGTCCCGCCGCCACCATCCGGTCGGATTCCGGGAGTTCACGCAGCGCCTCGATCAGGCCTCGCGACACAGCCACGCCGGGTGCCGAGACGTCGCGCAGGTTGCTTCGCGTGGGATTGGTCTCCCCCGAGACGAGCTGCATCAGATCCTCGCGGACCTGCTGGTTGGTTTCTTCGAGGATGGGCAGAAGGCCCACACCGGGGGTGGTCTCGCTTTCGCACCCCTGGCAGGTACGGATGTGTTTGTCTCCGAGCACTCGGGTTGCCCACTCCTGAGCCTCCTGCGGGCTACTCCAGGTCCGTGCCAGCAGAGGCGAATCACCGCCGCCGGCATACGGTGTGCCGGCGTTCGGGGGCCGATCCAGGGTGATGTTGTAGCCCGCCTTGACGGTGTCGCTGATCACGTCAATCGGCTCCTGGCCCTGGCCGCCCCGGCGGCCTCCGATCCACTCGGCTCCGTTGTTGCCGGCATCCCGATCGATGTCCTCCTGGACCTGCACGATGTCGCCGCCCGTCCCCATCGCGGCACGCCAGTCATCGCCCTTCGAGAGCGTGACCCACTCCTGGTAGGGGTTGCGACCGTCGGCGATCGCGGCCTCCATTTCCTCGCAGCTCTGCGTGGCGAGCGACAGCTCTTCTTCGGCGCGCAGCAGGTTGTTCTGGAACAGGTCGTACAGGCCCGGATTGGACCGCTGGAGCACCATGGCCGGTAGGGAGGCGATCGCATTCGTGGCGGCCTGGACCATCTGATCGACCATGTCTTCCACACCCTGGGCCACTTCGTTCAGGGTGTTCTCGATGCTCAGCAGGGGATCGAAGCTGCCACAGCTATACCCCGCACTGGCCTCCGCGCCGAAGGCCAGGCGGGTGGTGGTGACATTGGGGTTCGGGGCATTGGAAATGGGCTCTGCACCGCCCACTTCGTAGTACCAGAACCCGTCTTCGGACGGCACGAGGGCATGGCCGGCGGTAGGTCCCCAAAGCGCCGCGCAGGCTGTAGCAGCGATCAGTGTTTTCCGCATCCGCATGATCCGTCTCCTAGAACGTGACAGAGCCGAGGTAGACCTGGCCCCCGATTTCGCAGCAGTTGTACGGGCGCCAGAGCGTCCAGACGTAGTTCCCCTTGAGGTTGGTCTTGTCGCTGGACCAGCCATCCTTGTCCTCGGTGTCGTCTTCCCCAAACACTTCGCAGGTGTTGGTGCTTGTGGGCATGTGCATCTGGAAGGTGCCGGTCTCTTCGTCCCGCTCCATCAGTTCGGGGGGGAGCCACACGCGGTAACCGTCCTCATGCACCACGTCGTCGCCCGGGAGCTGTTCATAGACATGCCCCGACTGGTCTTCCCGGGTGGTGATGTCGCCCGCCCGCTGCGCGACGATCGCGGCGGCCTTGGCATCCTCCGGCTGGGAGACGTAACCCGAGCGGGGATACACCGCGCCCCAGGTGTAGTCGTCCCACTCTCCGATCTCCCGTTCACCCTCCCGGAGGGACTCGATGTAGAACATTTCGGGCACCGCGTAGCGCCAGGCGAGTACGCTGGTCGCGGACTGGTAGTAGGGGTGGAAGGCTTCGGCCGTGGCCGCGCCCGGACAAATGTACGGGACGTCGATGTACTCCAGGATCTCCATGAAGGGGTGCCCGACTACATCCGCTTCCTTGAAGCGCAGTTGGCGCGCATCACGGGAATGACGCCCCTCCAGCGTGTTCCCGCCGCCCACGAAAGCGTCGAAGGAAAGGATCGATTCGGCGGCGGACTCCTGCGCGGATCCGAGCGCTCCCCGAATCTCCGCCCACGGGTTTTCGCCGGTGTTCTGGTAGGCCGAAATGACGGCGTCCGGGACGTAATGCCGGATCCGCTCGGTCGTGACCACACTGCAGCCGGTAATGGTGCAGCGCAGCCACAGACAGACTCCGATGATCTCCCAATTCAGGCAGGACGAGAGGGCGCTGCTCGTCTGCGAAGTGATCTCGGCGGTACTGATCGTGTCCGGGTCCTCGGCCTTCGCGGGGCTTCCAACCAGCAGGCAGAGCGCGGCCACGATCCCGACGCCGGTGCTACGCATGGACCCCCGGATCATGGCCGCCACCGTTCATACTCGCGCAGGCCGCGCGCGAGGTCCGTCGTGCCATACACCACGGCCTGGCCGTCGAAGACGATGGCCGGTACTTGTTCAATGTTCAGGCGATAGGCGCGCAGCAGCGGATCGTAGGCGGCTTCGAGATCCCGATGCGCCCGGGCGTCTAGGCGCTCCTGGGCGATCGCGGCCGCGGCCTCGGGATCGGCTGGAAGCCCCTGACTCAGGGCCTCCGTTGCCCGGTCCACGGCGTCCACATGATGGATCTCGACGGGGATCCCCCGGCGGTCGGCCGGCGTGGTGGATACGGTCGTACCGGTGGTCACGAAGACCTCGATCTGCCCCGGGTCGGCACTGGCGGGGCCGATCCCCACCAGGAGTAGTACGGCCATCATTCGTCGCATGAGCGGCCTCCTGCGCTGGATTTCGAGGGAAGTTGCAGCTGCGCCCGGAAGCGCCGTTGGGGTTCGTTCAACATGCGCTCGCACACCCGGCCTTCTGCCTCAGCCAGACGGATCGCCAGTTCCCGAAGCGGACCATTGAGCGTCTCGGCCTGCTCGAACTCGCGGGCCAGTGTCACGGGCGAATGCCCGTGCAGTGTCAGCTCCATCAGCACGCCGTCGCGTTGGGCATCGGTAAGCCAACCGCCCTTGTGGATCAGCTGGCCCTCGCCCTGCAGCGGGAGGGTGTGGATCTCCAGGTGCTCCGGGATGCCGTCGTGGCCGGGCATCAGGAACAGGCCCTTGCGACCCCCGGCGACCAGCAGCCATTCGGTCCAGGCAAAGTCGCCGGCCCAAAGGGTGTGTTGATTGATCACGGCGCGTCACCTCCGATCCGGCGCGCGACTTCTTCGGCCGCTTCGACTTCCGAGCATCCCAGCTCGTCCATGATCTTGCGGCGCTCCGATTTCTCGTGCTTCTCGGTCATCGCCAGGGCCAGGGCGATCGGGGGCGGTACGTTGCGGAACAGCGTTTCGACCTGATCGGCCAGGACCACGCCCTCGACGTACTTGCCGGGTTCCTTGCGGGCTCCGAGCAGCAGGCTTTTCTGCTCGTTGGTGAGGTCCTTGAAGCGGGCGATCTGCTCGATCTCCTCCTTCGGCATCACCAGGCACATCCACCACTCCATCATGTTGAGCATCTTCCGGGACGCATCCGGGAAGTCCTCCAGGTTCTGCGTGGCGATCCAGAACCAGGCCCCGAGCTTTCGCCACATCTTCGTGATCTTGACGACGTAGGGCGCAAGCAACGGATTGGTCGTGATCATGTGCCCCTCGTCGGTGAGCACGAGGGTCGGGCGTTCGGAGTGCTGGTGTTGCTCGACCAGGTCGTTGATATGGTTCATCAGGCCGACGTAGGCCACCGTGAGCTGATCCTCGTAGCCCTCGCGCGCCATGATCCCCATATCAACGATCGTCACGTCGGCCTCCGGCCAGCGCTCGCCGGCCCGGTTGAAGACCTTGCCGGCGAACCCGTGACAGAACACCTCCATCGACTGCGCCATTTCGCTGACGCGCTTGCGGCGTTCGGGCGAATCTTCTTCTTTCGCGACCTCGTGCAAACCGGCGACCACGTCTTCGGTCAGGACCTGTTCGCGCCCTGCGGCGCGAACGTTCTTGGCGGCACGGAGGATGCCGTTGGCGATGGCGGTGTTGTCCGGGCGGCGCATGTGCGCCTCCTCGCGAGGATCGCCGCCGGTGATCATAATTTTGGCCGCGATCTGCATTTCGCCGAGCAGGTCGCGTCCCTCCTCGATGTCGTCCTCCTCGTCCTCGTCGGGGGCGTCTTCCTCGATCTTCTTGTCTACCAGGGGGTCATCGAGGAGCTGGGTCGCCGCCGCGAACGGCGGCAGGCTGACCCGCTCCTTGGGGGTAAGGGAGACCTGATTGACCGAGACGCCCCGGTGGTCCAGGTACTGTCCCAGCAGACCGAACGAGTTGCCGGCCTCGATGATGAAGATCCGGGGCCGGTAGACCGCCACCATCTGGAGGATCAGATAGGTGAGCAGGGCGGATTTGCCGGCCCCGGTGGGGCCGAGAATCAGCGCGTGGGCATTCTTCTTCCGGTCCGAGGGATGCAGCGGATCGAACATCAGGGGCTCGGCCCCCCGGTTGTAGAACAGAAAACCGGCATGGTCCGTCCCCTTCGTGCGGCCGTAGAGGGGGAGCAGGGCGGCGAGGTGGTCGGCATACACGTAGCGACTCCGGCGTGTGACGCGCTCCAGGGCCGGGTCATAGGCCATCGGCAGCGCGCGCAGATAGGTATCCAGCGGGAGCAGCTCGGCCTCTCGGGTGATGATCTGAAGACCGTTCGCCACCAGACGCGAGGCCAGCTCGTTGCGCCGGCGCACCAGCTGCGTGTCGTCCTCCGCGCGGATGTAGAACGCGATTTGGGTGGGGTAGAGCTTGTTGCCACGCGCGAGTTCTTCCTGCGCGGTCTCCACTTCCTCCAGTGCCAGCCGGGATTCGATGTTGTCCCCACGGGACGCGGCGTGGATCTGCCCGATGTGGTTGGAGACCTGGTCCTGCGGCTGGATGGTGATCGTGACCGAGAGGATCGTGCCTTCGGGGGCGCGATCGAACAGCGCATAGATGTTCTCGCCGGCCTGGCGTTCCGCCGTGAAATGCCCGGTCTTGGGGGCTTGCCGCAGACTCTGGACGTTCAGCACCGCATGGGGCATCCCGTCGAAGCGCCAGACGCCGGCCTCGGCATCCGACACCGGCATCGAATATGTGAACAGTTCGGCCAGGTCGCGGCCGAACGGGAGATCCTCGTCCCCCGGATAGGGGGCGACATTCAGCAGCTTTTCCGGATCGCCATCGGCGACCTCGGGGCGGGGGTTGAACCACGGGACGAGCCACTCATACAGGTCCTGCGCCTTGCAGCGCTTCACGCCGACTCCAACAGCCTCCAGGGAGGTTGCCCATTGGGCCGCCACCTGGTTGAGGGTCTCCTCGGGGGACAGATCACCCGCGATCGAGCGGCGGTACAGGCACGCGCGCACGCGCCGCTTCTGCCCGCGCCACGCGCCGCCGGTGACCTGCTGATCGACGAAGAGACCGCCCTCCTGCGAGATCCGGTGCAGATGGTCGTCCACCTCCGCGAGGTAGGCGTCCCGAAACGGATTGTCTTCGGACCGCTCGCGGGAGTAGGACCGGATATGGTCGGTGACCCCGCCCAGCGCGGGATCGTCCTGCACGAACACCTGCAGCACCCACGGGGACCCGTCCACTTCGGGAACCGAATCGGTCAGCGCGCCCTGGATCTGTTGGCGCAGGTCCTCCATGTACTCGGGCGTGCGCGCCTCGGAGCTGGCCGGGATCAGCTCGAACAGCGCACCAACGCTGTTTTGGTCCTCCAGGAGGAACACCTGAGTCGCCGGATCGTAGTCCGTCCATGGCAGCAGGTCCGTGAACGAGTTGGGCCGGCGGTAAAGGTCCTTGACCTCGGCCTGCGTCACCGGACGCGACCCACCCAGGTTCGGGTCGGGCCCCTGATTCTCGTCTTCATCCCTTGCCGAACGGCCGGGGAGGAGCGAGGTGAGCATTTTCAGCATCATCGGGCTCCCGCCTCTCCGGGGAGTGCATAGTGGTGGCGGTCGTACATCGGGAACGACGTCGAATACCCGGGCACGGGAACCTCGTCGCGACCGGCCAGGTGCGGGTAGACGAACATCACGAGCGTCGGATTCGGGACCCGACTGAATCGCGTCTCGATTTCGTCCTGGGCGGATCGGGTGTAGCCCGCGAGATCCGCCGTGCCCTCCTGGGCGTCTCGGCCGATCGGCTGTTGCAGCGCCTGACGCGCGGCATCGACATCGGTGCGCCCCATGGACTCGAAGTGTCCTTCGTACACCTCGTCCATCGTGGGGCCGTCCTTCGGGATCACCTTGTCCGCCGAAGTGGAGGCGCAGCCGGCGGTCAGGACCGCACTAATCAAGAGTGCGATAGGTAGAGCGGCGCTCGAACGCTTCATGGGAGACCCTTCTGCCTTCAAGTTCATAATCGATCCTCAGTTCCCGGTCGAGGTGGACGGCGACCGTCTCGCCGGCGGGGGCGAAGACCGCGTCGAAGTGGCTTTCCTGGCGTTCCCGCAGCCACTGCGCGACCTCGCGGGCGGCACCGGAAGCCGCGCGGCCGGCAATGAACTCTCCGGTGTCGCCGGTGACGATGTTCTGTGTGAACCCCTCCTGACTCACGATCTGCGTGGTCTGAGCAGCAGCGGCGGCGTCCGCAGCGGCTTGTGCCGTCACGATGCCGGTGGCCTGTGCCAGGTAGGCCGGTGCATTGGAAATGCGATCACCCGCGATGCAGGGCACGCCCTGCTCGTTGGAGATCCAGCCGAGAGAGTCCCCGGAATCCCCATCGGGATCCGGCAGAGTGCGAACCGTGCCGTCCTGAAATACGAAGGTGACCGACTCCACCGAGCCCCGGACACAGGACAGTGTCCAGTCGCCCATCGCGGTCCCGGAGAAGATCATCCCCTCGATATTGGGGATGTCGATGTCGTTGGCGGCCAGGTTGCGTTCGCCGACGATCACCTTGAACGGCACCGGATCCTCGACCGTCCCGCCGTGCGGTACACGGCCGATCAGGGCCGTCATGGCGGTTGACCCCATCAGGGTCGAATTGCGCGGCACCGTGTACCGGGGATCTTCCTCCGGCGTATCCGTGCCGGTGGCGCGGGCCGCCGTGTCGCGCGCGCGTTCCACCCCGGCGGCGCCGCGCTCGCGGATGGTGCCGGCCGCGGAACGGCCGCGATCGAGAAGGCCGCCCCCTTCTTCCTCGGGGTCGTAGCCCACGGGATTCGTCCAACGCAGGGTGTCGGCGGATTCGGGTTCTGCGGTGCGGGTGCGGTCCCGAATAACCGGGGCCTCGTCCTCCCGGATACCCAGGCCGATCGGGATGTCGCTCCCGGGCACCAGGTCGGGATCCTCTTCTTCGCGCTGCTCCAGCTGCTGGCCCATGTCCTGTACGCGGGAGCTGAGTTGATCCATGCGCCCGAGGAGCCCCTCCAGGTGGCTTTGGCGTTCCGGATCCGGCTCCTGCCGCGCTTCCTCGGCCAGCTGTTCGCGCATCCGCTGGTTGTCCTCGCGCAGTTCCCGCAGCTGTCGGCGCGTCTCGCGCTGCTCGGCCGTCAGGGTGCGGATGGTGTCGGTGGCCGTGTCCGCGTCCGGTTGCGCCGCCGCCGCCTGCCGCTGGTCCAGCGAGTCCGGCGCCTCGGCCGTCGGCTCGGTGCCGCAGGAGCGCAGCATCACCAGGATCATCAATGCGCCAACGGCCAGGCCGATGATCGGCAGAAGTCGATTGCCCTTGGTGGAAACCATCAGCGCACCCCCCAAAAGCTCTCTTCAAAGGGGCGGTCGGACACCACATACACAGCGGTCGTGTCGGCTTCGTGGCCGGCCGGGTGCAGCCGTGCATGCTGGAAGGTGGCCGTCAGCCAGTCGCCCCGCAGGTCTCGGGGGTCGAGCATGACCGGGGACTCCGTGGCGTTGCGCAGCTTGACGGCGGTGACGTACCAGCGCCCGCCGCGCCAGGCCGCGAGCGGTTCGGCGGTGACGGCCGCACCCCGGACCAGCCGAACCGGCTCCTGGTTCAGTGAAACCTGGCGCACGCCGGGCATCTGCGGAGCAAGCCGGCTGGGGCCGTACAGGGATTGGGCCGCGAAGCGTGTCAGCGCCACGTAGTCCAGGTTTTGGTGGTCGGGTTCGGCGTCGGGGACGTCCGTCGCGTGGTCCCGCCGACTCCCCGGTCGATGAATGACGACCTCATTGGCGCGGGCGCCGTCTTCGGCCGAAAGGTCGAGCATGAACGTCGCCCCGGATTCGACATCGGAAATGACGGCGCGGGCGGGGCCGAACGAGGATTGCGCCTTGAGATAGACGATCCCGTCGTTCGAGAACACGCGGACCTGGTCATCGATGTGGGGTGGAAGCCCCACGCGGACGTGCCCTGCAGGGAAGCGGATCAGCCGCTCCTGCCCCACGGGCAGGGTGACCTGGACGGGCGCTCCGTCCCACGTAATGCGGTCGGGGCTGTCGCCGGCGGTGGCCGACACCGGCCCCGCGAGGGCCGCGATAAGGGCAATGGCGAGGATCGGGCGCATTACTGCTCCTCCTCCGGGTCGATGCGATAGGGATCTTGGACGAAGCCCGCGAGGGCGAGTCCCCAGGGGTTCGATTCAGGGTCGATGTCGTAGGCGACCACCCGCAGGGGGTAGCGGATGAAGACCTGCTTGACGCGCTCGCCGTCGATGCGCTCCTCGACCTCCACGTCCAGCCATACGGTCCACGTCCCGTCCCCCGTGGCCTGCACGCGGTCCGGGGTGTAGCGCAGGCCGTCGATCTCCCGGATGAACCGGCTGCGATCCCGCAGCTCACCGCGCCGTTCGCGCTGTTCTCGGTCCGCTTCGAGGGTTTGCTGAAACCGTGGCGTCAGGAACGCCTGCAGCGACCACAGGTTGTCCGGGTAGTCCGCACGCCCGTCCTCGGGCCAGCGATGGACCTGCTGCCAGATGTAGAACGCGAAGGTGTACACCGACGCGGGATGCACCTCTCCGGCTTCCAGAACCCCGCCGGTCCGAAGATCCGGGGGGATGTGCACGGTCAGGCGGTCGGGGGCCTGCTGCCACCCAAACCACAGGCCGAGGGCCACGACTGCCATGACGGCAATGACGCCCCGGAGGGTGTTGATGTGCGATCGGGCGCTGTCGAGTTCCTTGCGGTATCTCACGAACGTCTCCCCAGGTCCCAGGTCCCGCTGCGCAGCGTCACCGGGACCTTGCGCAGGCCGCTCCGGTGAAGGGCGAGCATGGCGCGTTGTTGGTAGTAGCCGGTGGGGCGGCCCCGCTTGATCTTCTGGAAGATCGTGGCGGTGATGAATACGGTCCCCAGCACGGCGACCGCCGCGAATCCGACGCCCATCATCGGAGCGCCGACCACGAAACCGAGCAGGATCCCGACGGGTAGCCAGCCGATCACGGCGAGCACGAGAATGGCGAGCAGCTCACTGGAGGAGCAGCCGCGAAAGATCGGCGGCTCCTCGTTGAGCCGCTCGGCCATTCGGTTTTCGAGTCCGGGCGTCGCCATGCGGCATTACTCCATGATCGAAATCGCCTGATTCACGAAGAAGCTCAGGACGAGGAGCACTACGGCACCCACCACACCGAGCAGACCCACTTCGCCCCATTCGGCCTTGCCCTGCCGCGCCTCGTTGAACTTGGTCAGCGCGGTCCAGGACACCCACAGGAAGGAGGCGACGGCGATCAGTGTCCCGAGGACGATCGCACCCTCGAAGATGTAGCCGCGCATGAGGTCGATCCAGTTGCCGTCCTGGAAGCCTCCGTCGGGCTCGGGGGCCGTCGGCAGGTTCTGCGCCCAGGCGGGCGTGGAGTGGAGGGCGACCACGACTCCAGTCATGAGGATGTGGCGGG
>NZ_KB905919.1:0-15000 GCF_000381105.1 Thioalkalivibrio sp. ALE12
TACCATCAACCACTTCAGGGGTCCGTTCGTGCAGCGTGACCCAAACCAACGGGTCTCCGGGAAACCCGGGGCGGTTCATTCGGATGGCAATAACTATTGTTGTGTCGTGGGGCTGGAATACCTTCTGTCTTGACCTTCCCCCCCCCGTATGGAGCCCCTCGCGGAGGGCGTGATGGGCCGGGAGAAGGCGCTGGATGTCTGAGCGGAGCCGAAGGCGCAGCGAGTTCAGCGCCGCCGGCCCAGCGCGTCCGGAGCGAGGTTCCCGGGCGAAATCCGGGTGCCCTTCTTTGGGTCCTTTCTTGGGCAAGCAAGAAAGGACCTCGCGGCGCGCTGGCGAGTCAGCGCCGGGCAGTATGTGGACCGGAACCACCGTAAACACCAAGCGACGATCCAGGGCCAGCCACCACGAGGCAGGCGGCCAGACGAAGCCACAGTCCGGCATGCGCCGGAAACGAAAAAGGCGCCCGGAGGCGCCTTTCGTGAAGCGGGCATAGGGACCGCGTCAGTTGACGGCATCGAGGTCGGCCGCGAGCGACTCGCGCGTGCCCTCGGCGACGGCGTCCAGCCGGTGGCTGTAGTTCTCGTGCTCCACCCCCACGGCAATGGCCGCACCGGACTTCGCTGCGGAGACCATCTCCGGGGTCAGCTCGAAGCGCAGGAAGTGCACCGAGGAGGTCTTGTCATCGGTCTCGCGATCCAGGTCCTCGTTCGCGATCGGGTAGACCTTGTCGTGGCCTTCGACCTGCACGTAGGTCTTGCGCTCGATCCCGATCAGCTTGGACAGCTGTACCTTGCGCTCGTCCACGTCCGGATACTCGACCATCATGGTCGCCTTCCAGTTGGAGCCATCCGGGATCAGCGGATTGTAGGCGTCGAGCTCGTCCTGGATGCCCTCGGCATCGAAGATCTTCTCGACCCGCAGCATCTCCTGGATCTGGTACTGCATGGTCTTGCGATCCTCGAAATGCAGGGTCACCGCCGGACCCACCTGCACCACACGATCCCGCTTGTGCTGCATCACCTCGCTGCGGAACTGGGGGCGTACCTCGTGGTACTTCTCCAGCGAATACAGGTCTTCACGACTCAGCTTGTCCACACTTGCCTCCATCTGCATCTCGATACCTCCGTCTCATCGGACTGGCCCGCCAGGACCGGCACCCCTCAGTGATCGTGGTGGTGCCCCGTCTTCGTGTAGTCCTTGTCGGACCAGAGGTTGTCTTTCAGTTCGTGGTCGAATACCGGGTTATGGCGCCGGATCCACTCCAGCACCATCGCCGCGTGTTCGATCTCCTCGTCACGGTTGTGCGCGAGGATCGCCTTGAGCTCCTCGTCCTTGCAGCCGTCGATGCGCTGCTGGTACCAGTCCACCGCCTCGAGTTCCTCCATCAGCGAGACGATCGCACGGTGCATTTCGCGCGACTCGTCGCTCAGTTCCTCGACGGGTTCGTGGTAGCTGTCACTGGCCATGTCTTTTCTCCATTCCCGGGCGCGTCTTCCCGCCCGTGTCGCGTCCTGTGGGTCGAGCGCCGCCTACAGACCGTAGGCCTGGCGCAGCAGGGTCAGCGGGTGCTCGGGCGCCTTGTCCTCGCCCTTGCCCTGCAACCCGTTTTCGATCATGTGGCCGGCCATCGGGCAGTCGCTCGAGTAATGATCCGACTCGGCCTTCTGCACGCGGCTGACCACCGGGCGGCAGATCTTGCTGGCCGTTTCATAGAATTCGCTCTTCACGCCATAGGTACCGTCGTGCCCGGAGCAGCGTTCGATGACGTCGATCTCGGTATCCGGCACCAGCTTCAGCAGGTCACGGGTCTTGAGCCCCATATTCTGCACTCGCAGGTGGCAGGCGGCGTGGTAGGCAATCTTGCCGAGCTTCTCGGGGAAGTCGGTGTTGAGCTTGCCGTCCTTGTGCCGCTCCATCAGGTACTCGAACGGGTCGAAGATGCGGTCGCGCACCGCGATCACATCGGCGTCGTCCGGGAACATCAGCGGCAGTTCCTGCTTGAACATCAGCACGCAGGACGGCACCGGGGCGACGATGTCGTAGCCCTGGTCGATCATGCGCTTCATCGCCGGGATGTTGGCGTCCTTGGAGGCCTCCACCGACTTCAGGTCGCCCAGCTCCAGCTTGGGCATGCCGCAGCACTGTTCCTTGTCGACCAGGGTGACTTCGATGCCGTTGTGCTCGAAGACCTTGACCAGGTCCTCGACCAGGTGCGGCTCGTTGTAGTTGCCGTAGCAGGTCGCATAGAGGGCGACCTTGCCCTGGGTGGCGCCGGCAGGCTCGGGGTTGCTGACCCCCTTCGCGGCCTTCGCGAGGCGCGAACGCCCCTTTTTCGAGTGGTATTCGGGGACCGGGGCATCCGGGTGCACGCCCATGGTCTTGTCGAGCATCTTGCGCACGGCACCGTTCTTGTTCGCGGCGTTGACCGCGCCGGCGACCACCGGGATACCCGCCAGCTTGCCGACGGTGTCGGTGCTGGACATCAACTTGTGCGCGGTCTTCGCGCCCTCGTTCTGGAAACGAAAGGCCTTGGCCCGAAGCATCAGGTGCGGGAAGTCCACATTCCATTCGTGCGGGGGCACGTAGGGGCACTTGGTCAGGTAGCACAGATCACACAGATAGCAGTGATCGACGACCTGCCAGTAATCCTTCTTGTCGACCCCGTCGACCTCCAGGGTCTCGGATTCGTCGACCAGGTCGAACAGGGTGGGAAAGGAGTTGCACAGGCTTACGCAGCGACGGCAGCCGTGACAGATATCAAAGACCCGCTCGAGTTCGCTGAACAGCGATTCCTCGTTGTAGAACTCGGGGTTCTTCCAGTCCAGCGGATGACGGGTCGGGGCTTCGAGACTTCCTTCACGTTGGTGCGTCGGCGCAGACATGCATCCCTCCGGTGTCCGTATCAGTACGATGCTTCGGGGGAAACACGGAACAACATGCGGGCCCGGCCGTCAGGCACCGCCCACAGGCTGTTCCGTGTCTCCCGGAAAACGGGGCCGGTAACCGGCCCCGCATACTTCCCAGGCAGGAGACGATCAGTCGTCCAGCTGGTCCAGCGCCTTCTGGAAGCGGTTGGCGTGGGAACGCTCCGCCTTGGCCAGGGTTTCGAACCAGTCGGCGACTTCGTCGAAGCCTTCGTCGCGCGCGGTCTTGGCCATGCCCGGGTACATGTCGGTGTACTCGTGGGTCTCGCCAGCCACGGCGGTCTTCAGGTTCGCGGAGGTGGAACCGAATTCCAGGCCGGTGGCCGGGTCGCCGCAGCTCTCGAGGTATTCGAGGTGGCCGTGGGCGTGGCCGGTTTCGCCTTCCGCGGTGGAACGGAACACGGTGGCCACGTCGTTGTAGCCTTCGACGTCCGCCTTGGAAGCGAAGTACAGGTAACGGCGATTGGCCATCGATTCGCCGGCAAAGGCCTCTTTCAGGGCTTCTTCGGTCTTGCTGCCTTTCAGATCCATGGTGCTCTCCTTCTCTCTATGGGTTCTACACAACCACAGGAATGCCTGTGCAGACGGCGGTTTAGACTGGGTCTAAACTGTACGAAAACTCTAGTCCGCGCCCGGTTCAGTGTCAACCGGAAGCCCTCCGCATCATGGGGGCGTCTGTCCCATAATCAAGGGCGGACCGGCGGTACGTCTTTCCTCGCCGCAGCGGATCGGATACTTTCTCACCTTTTCGACCCGGTGATCCATCATGACCGACCCTTCCAGCGCCGACAGCCCGGCGGAATTCGAAGCCAGCCTGGAAGCCCTGGAGGCCCTGGTTGCCCGGATGGAGTCCGGCGAGCTGGGCCTGGAGCAGTCGCTGGGCGAATTCCAGCGCGGCACGGAACTCGTCAACCGCTGTCAGCGCGCCCTCGACGATGCTCAGCGCCGCATCGAGGCCCTGGCGCAAGAGACACCGGCGGACGCCTCTGCCCAGAATGACCACGGCGGGAACACGAACGTTCCCCGGACAGCGGAGCCGAACGACAGCACGGATCCCGATGTCCCGTTCTAGCGAAACGCCGTTGACCGCCATCGATGCCGAACAGGCCCTGTCCCACTACCAGCAGCGCATCGAGGCCGTTCTCGACCGCCACCTGGCCGTAGACGGCGCCCCGGACCCGCGCCTGATCGAGGCCATGCGCTACGCCACGCTGTCCGGTGGCAAACGCCTGCGCCCGGTACTGGTCTACGCGGCCGGACGGACCACCGCCGCCCCGGACGTAGTCCTGGACGCAATGGCCGCGGCCGTGGAGATGATCCACGTCTACTCCCTGATCCACGACGACCTGCCGGCGATGGACGACGACGACCTGCGCCGTGGCCGCCCCACCTGCCACAAGGCCTTCGACGAGGCCACGGCCATTCTGGCCGGGGACGCCCTGCAGGCGCTGGCCTTCGACGTGCTGACCGGCGGCGTGGCGGACCTGCCCGGGGCGACGGGGCTGCACGCCGTGCGCGAACTGGCGGGGGCGGCCGGCCTGCACGGCATGGCCGGCGGTCAGGCGATCGACCTCGGCGCCTGCGGCCAGCCCATCGACCTGCCGGAGCTGGAGCGCATGCACCGGCTCAAGACGGGTGCCCTGATCCGCGCCTCGGTCCGGCTGGGCGCCCTGGCGGGCACACCGGACCCCGAGGCGCTGGGGCGACTGACGCGCTATGCCGAATGCATCGGCCTGGCGTTCCAGATCCGCGACGACGTACTCGACGTCGAGGGCGACCCCGAGGTCCTGGGCAAGGCCTGCGGCGCGGACGCCCGGCTGCACAAGCCCACCTTCCCCTCGCTGCAGGGCCTGGAGGCCTCGCGCGAACGCGCGGTGGCCCTGGTCGACGAGGCCCTCGCCGAGCTGCAACCCTTCGGCCAGGAGGCGGACTTGCTTCGCTTCCTCGCGCGCTACATCGTCGACCGCATGAACTGAACCGGCCCGCACCGATGACCCCAACCCCCTTGCTGGATGCAATCCAATGGCCCGCCGACCTGCGGGAGCGCCCGGCCTCGGAACTCGCCGGGGTCGCCGGCGAGCTGCGCCAGTTCCTGATCGAGAGCGTCTCGCGCACCGGTGGGCACCTGGCCGCCAACCTGGGGACCGTGGAGCTCGCGATCGCGCTGCACTACGCCTTCGACACCCCCGACGACCGCATCGTCTGGGACGTGGGGCATCAGGCCTACGCCCACAAGATCCTGACCGGGCGCCGGGAAGGGATGGCCGGTCTGCGCCAGTATGGCGGCCTGGCCGGCTTCCCCAAGCGCTCGGAGAGTGAATACGACGCCTTCGGGGCCGGCCACTCCAGCACCTCCATCAGTGCCGCAGCCGGCATGGCCCTGGCCGCGAAGCACGCCGGATTGGACCGCCGCCACGTGGCGGTGATCGGCGACGGCGCGATGACCGCCGGGATGGCCTTCGAGGCGCTCAACCACATCGGCGACCTCGACTGCAATCTGCTGGTCATCCTGAACGACAACGACATGTCGATCTCGCCCAACGTCGGCGCGCTCAATCAGTACTTCACGCGGTTGCTGTCGGGCCCGCTGTACAGCTCGGTACGCGAGGGTTCCAAACGCATGCTGGAATTCGTCCCGCCGATGAAGGCCTTCGCCCAGCGCGCCGAGGAACACATGAAGGGCATGTTCGTGCCCGGCACCCTGTTCGAGGAGCTGGGTTTTCGCTACTTCGGCCCGGTGGACGGACACGACGTCAACGGTCTGGTCTCGATCCTGAAGAACCTGCGCACCACCCAGGGCCCGCAACTGCTGCATGTGGTCACCCGCAAGGGCCAGGGCTACGCACCGGCCGAGGAAGACCCCTGCCGCTACCACGGCGTGTCCAAGTTCGAGCCGGCCAATGGCCTGGCCCCCGCGGCCCCGAAGGCGCCCACCTACACCGACATCTTCAGCCAGTGGCTGTGCGATCAGGCGGCGGCCGACGAGCGCCTGCTGGGTATTACGCCGGCGATGCGCGAGGGCTCCGGCCTGGTCGCCTTCTCCGAGCAGTTTCCGCAACGCTATTTCGATGTCGGCATCGCCGAACAGCACGCGGTGACCCTGGCCGCCGGCATGGCCTGCGAGGGCCAGAAGCCCGTGGTCGCGATCTATTCGACGTTCCTGCAGCGGGCCATGGACCAGGTGATCCATGATGTCGCCCTGCAGAATCTCCCGGTGCTGTTCGCGGTGGACCGTGCCGGGATCGTGGGCGCCGACGGCCCGACCCATGCCGGCACCTTCGACACCGCACTGCTGCGCACGGTCCCCAACATGCTGCTGATGGCTCCCGCGAACGAACGGGAGTGCCGCCAGATGCTGTCCACCGGCTACGCCCACGAGGGTCCGGCGGCGGTGCGCTACCCGCGCGGCGGCGGGCCCGGCGAGCTGCCGGACGGTGGCCCCGAAGACCTGGAGACCCTGCCGGTCGGCCGTGCCGAGGTCGTGCGCGAAGGCCGGAGCCTGGCGATCCTCAACTTCGGCACCCTGCTGGACACCGCCCTGGCCGCCGGCGAGGCGCTGGATGCGACCGTCGTGAACATGCGTTTCATCAAGCCGCTGGATACCGAAGTGCTCGCGCGGCTGGCCGCCAGCCATGACGGCTTCGTGACCCTCGAGGACCACGCCCGTGCCGGCGGCGCCGGCAGCGCGGTACTGGAATGGCTGTCCGCCGAGGGACTGACCCTGCCCTGCCAGGTCCTGGGCATCCCGGACGTCTTCACCGAACACGGCTCACGCGAGCAGATCCTGGCCGACTGCGGTCTCGACACCGCCGGCGTGCTGGCCGCGATTCGCCACGCATCCGGGCAGGAGAATTGCGCGGAAGACGGCGGCCGGCTAGGCTTCGCGGGCTGACACAACCCCGGCCGGCGACGGCCGCTCGCCCGGAAAAGATCATGAGTGCCCGCTACACCCTCCGCGTCCTGACCGACTTTGCCTCCGCGCATACCCTGCGCGATTACCCGGGGCAGTGCGCGAACATGCACGGGCACAACTGGAAGGTGGAGGCCGAGGTCCAGGCCGAGACCCTGGACGACGCCGGCATGGCGGTGGACTTCAAGGTGGTCAAGACCGCAGCGCGCGAGATCGCCGGGCAGCTGGATCATCGCTATCTGAACGATGTCCCGCCGTTCGACACGGTCAACCCGACCGCCGAGAACATCGCGCAGTGGTTCTTCCGCCAGATGGCGGAACGCCTGAACCGCCCGGGCCTGCGCATGCATGCCCTGACCCTGTGGGAGACCGACCGCGCCTGCGTACGCTACAGCGAGGACGGCTGAGCCGACCCATCGGCGCCAGCACAGGCACCGTCATTGCGAGGAGCCGAAGGCGACGCGGCAACCTCCGTCCGAAACCAGCAGATCCCGTCACCGCGCCAGCCACCAGAGAGTGCCGCAGCGCCTGTCACGGCCTCGCAACGACACGGAATCTTATCGTCATCGCGGGGAGCGAAGCGACGTGGCGAACTCCGTCCGGAACCATCTGCTTCCATAGCTGGCTACCCACCAGCTTCCGGAGGTTGCCGCGGCCCCTGCGGGGCCTCGCAATGACGGTGCCCGTTTCCCGCTCCGTTGCCGCCCCCGGGCGTGCCTTACCCGCCGTCTACAGATGATTCGAGGCGTAGTCCGCCAGCCGCGAGCGCTCGCCGCGGGTCAGTGTGATATGCCCGCTGTGGGTCCAGTTGCGGAAGCGGTCCACCACGTAGGTCAGGCCCGACGAGGTCTCGGTCAGGTACGGGGTGTCGATCTGCGCGATGTTGCCCAGCGCCACCACCTTGGTCCCCGGTCCGGCGCGGGTGATCAGGGTCTTCATCTGCTTCGAGGTCAGGTTCTGCGCCTCGTCCAGGATGATGTAGCGATTGAGGAAGGTGCGTCCGCGCATGAAATTCAGCGAGCGGATCTTGATGCGGCTGGTCAGCACGTCGTTGGTCGCCGCACGGCCCCATTCCCCGGCGCCCTCGGACTTGGACAACACCTCCAGGTTGTCCATCAGCGCCCCCATCCAGGGTGTCATCTTCTCTTCCTCGGTCCCGGGCAGGAATCCGATGTCCTCGCCCACCGGGACCGTGACCCGGGTCATGATGATCTCCTTGTAGGTGTTGTCCTCCAGCGTCTGCGCGAGGCCGGCGGCCAGGGTCAGCAGGGTCTTGCCGGTACCGGCGGCGCCCAGCAGGGAGACGAAATCCACCTCGGGATCCATCAGCAGGTTGAGTGCGTAGTTCTGTTCGCGATTGCGGGCATTGATGCCCCAGACGCTGTGACGCGGGGTCATGTAGTCGTCAACCAGCTCGATCACCGCGGACTCGTTCGGCTGGTCGATCTCCAGCACGATCGCGGATAGCGGGTTCTCCCCCTCGCGGTAGACGAACTGGTTGGGCTGCCACTCGCTGACCAGCGGCCCGGTCACGCGATAGTAGGTACGCCCGGATTCCTGCCAGGAGTCCATCCTGGTGCCGTGCGTCTCCCAGAAATCCGCCGGCAGCTCGGTCATGCCCGAGAACAGCAGGCTGACATCGTCCAGCACCTGGTCGTTGTAATAGTCCTCCGCGTGCAGGCCGATCACCGCGGCCTTGATGCGCAGGTTGATGTCCTTGGATACCAGCGTGACCGGGGTATCGGGGTATTCCGACTTCAGCGCCTGGGCGGTGGCGAGGATGTCGTTGTCGGCCGAGGACCCCGGCAGGGAGGCCGGCAGGCTGGCGTTGAGATTGCGGGTCTGGAAGAACAGGCGGCCGCTGGGTGCGAACGTCGATTCGCTGAGGGAGTCGGCCTGCAGGGGCAGCCCGGCGGCGATCTGTTCGTGCTGCGCGCCGGTGGTGAGTTCGTCGATGAAGCGCGAGACCTGGCGCACGTTGCGCGCGACCTCGGAAACCCCCTTCTTGCCGCGATCCAGCTCCTCGAGTACGACCATGGGCAGGAAGATGTCGTGTTCCTTGAACCGGAACAGCGCCGTGGGGTCGTGCATCAGGACATTGGTGTCCAGGACAAACAGGCGTTTCGGATCCTGGTCGGTCGCGTTCATGGCACCTCCGGAACGGGGGTAGGGTAAGGGGGTCAGCTCCCCGCGAGTTCGCGCACCGCCGCGAGGACCTCGTCCACGTGGCCCGGCACTTTCACCTTGCGCCACTCCTTGCGCAGCACGCCGTCGGCATCGATCAGGAAGGTGGAGCGCTCGATGCCGCGCACCTGCTTGCCATACATGTTTTTCATCTTGATGACATCGAAGGCATTGCACAGCGTCTCGTCGCCATCGCTCAACAAGTCGAACGGCAGTTCCTGCTTGGTGCGGAAGTTCTCGTGGCTCTTCACGCTGTCGCGCGACACACCCAGGATCACGGCGCCGGCCTCCTGGAAGGCATCCAGGCTGGCGGCAAAGTCGCGGCTCTCGTTGGTGCAGCCCGGCGTGTTGTCCTTGGGGTAGAAGTAGAGGACCACGATCCGGCCCTGGAAGTCGGCCGGGCCCAGGGTCTGGTCGCCGGTCGCCGGGACGCGCAGGTCAGCGGGGACGGGTTGGTTGATTGCGATGCTCATCAGGCGTTGCTCCTTGATTCGTGGGTCTCGAAGCGGAAGGCCGCGTGCCCGGCGGCTTCAGGCCTTGATCGGGTCCAGCACGCCATCCACGTTCAGTTCGTCACAGAAATCCATGAATTCGCCGCGGAGACTGGCGAGGTGCTGCCCGGCGGGGATATCCACCACCATGTTGGCCGCGAACATGCGCGCCCCGGTCTGCTGGGCAATGTAGACCCGGGTCTGAACGTCGCGCAGATTGACCCCGCGGCTGGTGAAGAAATCGGCGAGGGCATTCAGCAGGCCCGGCGCATCCAGGGCTACCGCATCCACGGCATACGGCATGGCGGCCTCGGCGCGCTCCTCCAGTGGCCCGCGGCGTGCCACCACCACCAGCCCCATCTCGGCTTCGAGCCGTTCCAGACGCGATTCCAGCGTGCCGAGGGTCTTCCAGTTGCCGCTGGCACTGAGCGCCATGCAGCAGTACCCGCCCACGACCGTGATCCGGCTCGATTCGAGATTGCAGCCGGTATCCACGATCACGCGGGTCACGCTGGAGACCAGACCCGGCTGGTCGGGCCCGATCAGGTTAAGGATCAGGTGGGTATGGGCACCCGTGCCGACCACTTCAGCCATGCGGCACCCGCCGGCGGCGTGCGGGAACGGGGGCGCGCCATTCCCGGGAGGGACTCGGCATGAAAGCGACAACAGGCATGATGGCTCGCAACATACCACCTTGCCCGGGCGGCGCCAACGGCGTCGCGCCGCGCGAAACCGGGCATCGGTGGCATGCCGGCCGCGGGAATCTTGAATGCCTTGTCACCCGCCCGTTAGACTGCACCATTCCCGATGTTGGAGGAGTCGATGTTTCAAGGCAGCATGGTCGCACTGGCGACCCCGATGCACGCGGACGGCAGCCTGGACTGGCCGGCGCTGGATCGGCTCCTGGAATTCCACATCGAGGCCGGCACCGATGCCATTGTCGCGGTCGGCACCACCGGCGAATCCGCGACCCTCGATTTCGACGAACACTGCGAGGCGATTGCCCACACGGTGAAGACCGTGGCCGGGCGCCTCCCGGTGATCGCGGGCACCGGCGCGAATTCCACGCGCGAAGCCATCGCGCTGACCCGTTGCGCGAAGGAAGGTGGCGCGGACGCCTGCCTGCTGGTGTCCCCGTACTACAACAAGCCGACTCAGGAAGGCCTCTACCTGCATCACAAGGCCATCGCCGAGGCCGTCGACATCCCGCAGATCCTGTACAACGTCCCCGGCCGGACCGCGGTGGATCTGCTGCCCGAAACCGTGGAGCGCCTGGCCGATATCCCGAACATCATCGGGATCAAGGAGGCCACGGCGAGTAACGAGCGGACCGCCGAACTGGTCGCGCGGGTCGGCAACCGCATGGACCTGTACAGCGGCGATGACGGCAACGGACTCGCCTTCCTGCTGGCGGGTGGCCACGGGATCATCTCGGTCACCGCGAATGTCGCCCCCCGTCTGATGGCGGCCATGTGCCGCGCCGTCCGCGAGGGCCGACCGGACGAGGCGCGCGCGATCAACCGCCAGCTGGACGGCCTGCACTCCGCGCTGTTCCTCGAGGCCAACCCGATTCCGGTCAAGTGGGCACTGCATCGCATGGGACTCATGGAGGACGGTATCCGTCTCCCCCTGACTCCGCTGTCCGAACCCTTCCATGCGCCGGTCCTGGACGCCATGCGCCAGGCCGGCATAGAGGTCTGAACCCCGACATGAAACACTCCGCCCCGCTCCGCCGCCGCGCGACGCGCACCGCCCTTGCCCTGGCCACGAGCCTCGCCATCGCCGGGTGTTCCACCTCGGGCGACCGCCAGACCGGTCCCCAGTACGAAATGAGCCGGCAGATGGACAATCTCGAAGTCCCGCCGGACCTCATCGCCCCCGACAGCGAGCGCGCCTACCGCATCCCGGATGCGCCGGGCGAGCGCGTCAGCGCCCGCGAGATGCAGCAGGACTCCCAGGCCCGTCAGCAGCAGCGCCAGCCGGCCGACACCACCGCACCGGTGCAGACCGACGCCCGCGTCCTCCCCGAGTCCGCCGAGGTCCAGCTGATGCGCGAAGGCAGCGTACGCTGGCTCAGCGTCGAGGCGCCCCCGGAGGAACTGTGGGATCGCCTTGCCGCCTTCTGGGACAGCCAGAATCTGCGCCTGGAACGCAACGAGCCCCAGGTCGGCATCATGGAGACGGAATGGGCCGAGGACCGTGCCGGCATCCCGCTCCGGGGCAGCCAGAACATCTTCGCGCGGGCCCTTGGGAACGTGTACGACGCCAACACCCGGGACAAGTACCGGCTTCGCGTCGAACGCGACAACGGGCACTCCGCGATCTACATATCCCACCGGGGCGCGTCCGAGGAGCCCGAGAGCGAAACCTGGCGCTGGGCCATGCGGCCCTCTGACCCGGAACTGGAAGCCGAGATGCTCAATCGGCTTCGCGTCTTCCTTGCCACCGGCGAAATGCCGGAAGGCAGCGCCCGGGTCGCCGAGACCATCGGGGACCGCCCGACCGAACTGCACCAGACGGAACACGAAGGCCAGCCGGTGCTGGTCATCGGCAGCGCCTTCGACCGGATGTGGGCGCAAATGGGGACGCTCCTGGATCGCGCCGGGCTGCTGGTGGACGAGCAGGATCGTGACACCGGGACCTTCGAGGTGACCTATCGCCCCGACGTGGTCGGTGAAGGCGAAAGCGGCGGGTTCTTCAGTCGCATCTTCGGTCGCGGCGGAGACCGTCGCGAAAACGAACGCTACCAGGTTCGCCTGACCGACATGGGCGACGGCGACCTCCGCATCGAGGCCCGTGATATCGAGGGGGACCCCCTCCGGCGTCGCGATGCGGAATTCGTGCTGGAGCGCATCGAACAGCAGATTCTCCGTTAATCCCTCCGCGGTGCCGACGCGATGATCCGCTTCTGCTCCCTCGGCAGCGGCAGCGCCGGAAATGCCCTGGTCGTGGAAATCGGGGCGACCCGTCTCCTTGTCGACTGCGGCTTCTCGGTCCAGGAACTCGAACGTCGCCTGGCCCGGGTCGATCTTGCACCCCGCGACCTGACCGCCGTCCTGATCACCCACGAGCATGCGGACCACATCGGCGCCGCGGGCCCGCTGTCCCGGCGGTACGACCTCACCGTTTTCACCAGCCCGGGCACCCGCCTGGCGGCCCGCGACGATGGCTTCGCACACGTCCAGGAGATCCAGGCCGACGCCCCGCTGGACATCGACGACGCCTGGGTCTGCCCCTTCACCGTGCCCCACGACTCGCGCGAGCCCACCCAGTTCGCCTTCTCCGACGGAGACCACCGATTGGTGCTGATGACGGATGCCGGGCATATCTCGCCCCATATGGTCGCGATGGCGAGTGGCGCGGATGCCCTCTTGCTGGAGTGCAACCACGACCCAGCCATGCTCGCCGCCGGGCGTTATCCCGCGTCCCTGAAGCGGCGCATTGGCGGGGGCTACGGGCACCTACCCAATCATGCCGCCACCGACCTGCTGCGCAACATTGAGCAGTCCCGCCTCCGGCACGTCATCGGGATGCACCTCTCCACCGACAACAACGATGAGGCGCTTGCCCGAGCGGCCCTCGCAGACGGGCTCGGCTGCACCCCCTCCGACGTCGACATCGCAACCCAGGACCAGGGCTTCGGCTGGCGCACCACCGCACCCGCCTGACACGCGACCTGGCCTGACGCACCCGGGCTGGACTGGCCGAACATCCCTCCCGCGGCATCACGCCCGCAGTCGCCCGACCGCAGGGCCCACTTCCGCATCGACTGAGGACACAGCGCGCTCTTACCCCGCCCAGGCCAGATCGACTACACCGCCCGTATCCGCCGCGCTCAGTCGGCAACCTCTGAACAGACCGTTTTTAGCGCCGCGATTCTCGCAGGAAATAGAGCCCGCCAATAACGAACGCCACCCCGATAATCGTTGCCAGCGGTCCGCCGAATCCCGCGCCTTCCCTTGGCGCAATCGGCGTAAACGCCAGCTGGCCGCCAAAAAATGCGTAGAGCCCGATCCCGAGCAGTACAAGCCCTACGATCACCAGCCCACCATCGGTCCTTTTTCCTCGCACAATACCTCCCCGCCTCCTGTGCCCAAGTGCCGCACCCGCCACCACGGGCATCGCGTTACCTTGGATCCAAGCCTGCCTCGAAAACGCCCATAAAAAAAGCCCGACCCCCATGACTGGGAATCGGGCTTCGGATTAATGCCTGGCGGTGACCTACTCTCACATGGGGAGGCCCCACACTACCATCGGCGCAGAGCAGTTTCACTTCCGAGTTCGGGATGGGATCGGGTGGTTCCTACTCGCTATTGCCGCCAGACAAACTGGCCAGATAACACGGCTTATGCCGAGTCGTCTGAATTCGGAATGCATTCTAGGCGTGTGTACTTCGTGATGTGTCAGACGAGACCACCAACACTTTGGGTGTTATATGGTCAAGCCGCACGGGCAATTAGTACTGGTTAGCTACACGCGTTACCGCGCTTCAACACCCAGCCTATCAACGTTGTAGTCTTCAACGGCCCTACAGGGACCTCAAGGGTCCAGGGAGATCTCATCTTCAGGTGGGTTTCCCGCTTAGATGCTTTCAGCGGTTATCCCTTCCGCACTTAGCTACCCGGCAGTGCCACTGGCGTGACAACCGGAACACCAGAGGTGCGTCCATCCCGGTCCTCTCGTACTAAGGACAGATCCTGTCAAATCTCCGACGCCCACGGCAGATAGGGACCGAACTGTCTCACGACGTTCTAAACCCAGCTCGCGTACCACTTTAAATGGCGAACAGCCATACCCTTGGGACCTGCTTCAGCCCCAGGATGTGATGAGCCGACATCGAGGTGCCAAACACTGCCGTCGATATGGACTCTTGGGCAGTATCAGCCTGTTATCCCCGGAGTACCTTTTATCCGTTGAGCGATGGCCCTTCCATACAGAACCACCGGATCACTAAGACCTGCTTTCGCACCTGCTCGACGTGTCTGTCTCGCAGTTAAGCACCCTTATGCCTTTGCACTCGTCGCGCGATTTCCGACCGCGCTGAGGGTACCTTCGCACTCCTCCGTTACTCTTTGGGAGGAGACCGCCCCAGTCAAACTACCCACCACACACGGTCCCCGACCTGGATTACAGGCCTGGGTTAGAACTCCAAACTTGCCAGGGTGGTATTTCAAGGGTGGCTCCACCGAGACTGGCGTCCCGGCTTCAAAGCCTCCCACCTATCCTACACAAACAAGCTCAAAGTTCAGTGTGAAGCTGTAGTAAAGGTTCACGGGGTCTTTCCGTCTAGCCGCGGGTACACAGCATCTTCACTGCGATTTCAATTTCACTGAGTCTCGGGTGGAGACAGCGCCGCCATCGTTACGCCATTCGTGCAGGTCGGAACTTACCCGACAAGGAATTTCGCTACCTTAGGACCGTTATAGTTACGGCCGCCGTTTACCGGGGCTTCGATCAAGGGCTTCGCCGAAGCTAACCCCATCAATTAAC
>NZ_KB905919.1:20000-34282 GCF_000381105.1 Thioalkalivibrio sp. ALE12
GATGAGGGGGTACAGGAACTCGTGGATGGCGATCGGCTGGTGTTCGGTGTAGCGCTTGTGGAAGTCGTCGCGCTCGAGCATGCGCGCCACGGTCTGGCGCGAGGCAAGCTGGACCATGCCTGCGGCGCCCAGCGGTTCCATCCAGGTGGAATTGAATACGACCTCCGTACGCTCGGGATCGAGGATGCGGAACACCTGCTCGCGATAGGTCGCGGCATTGCGCTCGATATCCTCGCTGGACAGCGGCGGGCGCGTGGCGTTCTTGCCCGAGGGATCGCCAATGCGGCCGGTGAAATCGCCGATCAGGAACAGGATATGGTGCCCCAGATCCTGCAGCTGGCGCAGCTTGTTGATCAGCACCGTATGGCCCAGGTGCAAGTCCGGGGCGGTGGGGTCGAATCCCGCCTTGATCCGCAAGGGGCGGCCCGTCTTGAGACGCTCGACGAGGTCGTCCTCGAGCAGGATTTCATCGGCGCCGCGACGAATCACGGCCAGCTGGTCTTCGAGTTCCATGTCGCCCCTTGTTCGAGATCGGAGAACCGGCCGGGCGGGCCGGACGCGCGCAAGGATACCGCGAGGCCCGGACAGACGCGAAACACGGCCGTGGTCCAGAATGGGTCCAACACGGCCTGAGGAACACGCGCATGACACAACGCTTTATCGGATTGATGTCCGGCACCAGCCGGGACGGCGTGGACGCCGTCCTCACCGAGATCCGCGAGGACGGGGCCGTCACCGTCGTGGATCACTGCCAGCTGGACTACCCCGACGATCTGGCCCTGGAACTGGCGACCGCCGCCACCAGCGAGGCCCTGCAATACCGGCACCTCGGGATGCTGGACGCACGTCTGGGGATGCTGTTCGCCCGCGCGGTCCAGACCCTGCTCGAGCAGACCGGCCTGGCACCCGGCGCTATTCGCGCGATCGGCAGTCACGGACAGACCGTTCACCACGCCCCGGACGCCGAACCGCCCTTCACCTGGCAGATCGGAGATCCGTTCCGTATTGCGGAGGCCACAGGGATCGACACCGTGGCCCAGTTTCGCCCGCGCGACATCGCCGCCGGGGGCGAGGGTGCCCCGCTGGCCTGCGGCTTTCATGCGATGCAGTTCGGCGCACCGGACGAGACGCGCGCGGTGCTGAACCTCGGAGGCATCGCCAACGTCACCTGGCTGCCACCCGGGGCACCCGTGATCGGCTTCGACTGCGGACCCGCCAATACCCTGATGGACGACTGGAACCGGCGCCACCACTCGACCCCGTTCGACCGGGATGGTGACTGGGCACGCAGCGGAACACCCGACCCCGAGCTACTGGCCCGACTGCTGGAGGACCCGTTCTTCCGGCGCCCCCCGCCCAAGAGCACGGGACCCGAGTACTTTTCCCCCGCGTGGCTGCGCCATGTCGCGGGTGACCGCCTCGACCAGCTCCGGCCCGAGGACCTCCAGGCCACCCTGGCCGAACTGACGGTGGAAGGCGTACGCCGCGCCCTGACGCATCTGGATCCGCAGCCGCCCGCCCGCCTGCTGGTGTGTGGCGGCGGCGCGCACAACCGCTACCTGATGCAGCGCCTGGCGCAGGCTCTGCCCGATACCCGCGTGGAGTCCACCGAACGCCATGGCATCCCTCCGCAACAGGTGGAAGGCGCCGCATTTGCGTGGCTGGCGGCCCGCACCCTTGCGGGGGAGCCCGGCAATCTTCCCGAGGTAACCGGTGCACGTGGGCCGCGGGTACTCGGCTGCATCATCCCCGGCCACGCCCGCCCCACCGACCCCGCGGACCAGGGGCGGTAACAAAAAAGGCCCGATCCACCGGATCGGGCCTTCGCCTGAGTCGCTTGCGGTCGGCTTCAGACCGAGAAGCTGGAGCCGCAGCCGCAGGTCGTGGTGGCGTTCGGGTTGCGGATGACGAACTGCGCGCCCTCCAGGCCCTCGGTGTAGTCGATCTCGGCGCCGGCCAGATACTGGAAGCTCATCGGATCGATCAGCAGGGTCACCCCGCCATTCTCGACCACGGTGTCGCCATCACCCACGGTTTCGTCAAAGGTGAAGCCGTACTGGAAGCCGGAGCAACCGCCGCCGCTGACGAATACGCGCAGCTTCAGGTTGTCGTTGTTCTCTTCCTCGATCAGCCCCTTCACCTTGGTGGCCGCGGCATCGGTAAAGATCAGCGGGCTGGGGATTTCGATGTCCATCTCCGCTTCGGACGTCATGGGCTCGGACATTCGGGGCCTCCTGTAATAATCATTTTCATTCACGCTACGGAAGACTGAGCCCCAGAGTCAAGAATGCCCACCTTCCGTGGGATTGGTCAGGGCCTGGGTCTCGCCGGGCCCCTCCAGTTCACCCTGGAGCGGGTGATCCACCCGCTTGAGCAGGCCGTCGATCTGCGCGCCTTCCGCCATCTGCAGCATGGTGTAGTAGAGATTGCCCACCAGACGGGCCGTCTCGCCGAGTTCCACATGCTCGCCAACATGGACATCGCCCTGCACCTCTCCGTTCATCAGCAGGTGCGGGACCGCGATATGGCCCTCGACCACGCCCCCGTCCGCCACCACCAGAACGGCGGAAGGATCGGTGGTGGCCCGGATATCGCCGATCACGCGACCCTCGATGTGCAACCCGCCCCCGAACTCGACATCGCCATGGATCACCGTATTGCGCCCAACCAGCGTGTCCACCTTACCCGCCCGGCGGCCCTTCTTGCGTCCCATCATTGCATGCCCTCCAGCAGGCGATCCCAGTCGGCCCGTTCGGAAACCGGATCCAGTTCCTCGTCATCTTCGGCGCTCGCGCGCAACGTCAGGTGCTGCGGCTCGAAGCCCTCCGGCAGCCGGATCCGGACGCGCTGATGCCGCAGCAACCGCAGCTCTTCCAGCGTACGCCCGGAATCCAGCCCCAGCGCCTCGGCATCCAGGGTGCCCGGCTCTTCCGCGTCCGCCGCGAGGCCGTCCACCTCCAGCGACCAGCGCAGATCCACCGAGCGGCCCAGCCCCGGACGGTAAAGCTGAAAGCTGACATCGAACACCCCGGCCTGCCCGGTCGGCTGCAGCCGGAGGGCCCGGATGCCCAGACCGTCCTCGCCCGAGCCTTCCGCGAGACGCTGATAAAACGCCAGTTCGTCGCGCAACGCCTGCAGCTCCGTCTCCTGGCGCTCGATATCACCGGCATAGGCCGCCAGCTCGGCCTCCTTGATCGCCAGGTGCTGCTCGGCGCGGCGCAGCGCCTCCTCGGCGCTCTGGCGCGCGGCGACCTCCCGCTCCAGGTCCGCCCGCAGGGCGTCGATCCCTGCCTGCGGTTCCACACCCGCCGTCCCGTCGTCTCGCTCGCTGGCCAGCCAGCCCAGTCCCCCGGCGACCGCAGCCAGGACCAGCGCGATTGTCAGCAGGCCGGCCCACCACGTTCCGCGGCGCCGTCCGGACGCCCGCCGCCGAGCCGGGATCCGCGGCCGCCGGGGCAGACGCGGCACCGGAATACTCATACGGCCAGACCCGGCATCAGGGGAAGACCGGCAGCGCGTCCAGGCCTGCGGTTTCCGGCTGGCCAAACATCAGGTTCATGTTCTGCACGGCCTGCCCGGCCGCGCCCTTCACCAGGTTGTCAATCACCGAAAGCACCATCAGCCGACCGGAATGCGGCGGCTGCGCCAGCGCCACCCGACAGACATTGGTGCCGCGCACACTGGAGGTCTGCGGATGGGCCCCGGGCGACAGCACGTCGACAAACGGCTCGTCGCGGTAGCGCTGCTCGAAACAGGCCTGCCAGTCCGCATCCGCCGCCAGCGGGCGCAGATAGAGGGTCGCGTGAATCCCGCGCGTCATGGGCACCAGATGCGGCTGGAAGATCAGCCCCACGGACTGCCCGGCCACCCCGCTCAGCGTCTGATGGATCTCCGGCCAGTGCCGGTGCCCGCCGCTGGCGTAGGCACGAAAGTCCTCCTGCACCTCGGCGAACAGCCCGCCGATCTGCGCCTTGCGCCCAGCCCCGCTGACACCGCTCTTGGCATCCGCGATCACGTCCGCCGGATCGATCAGGCCGGCCTCCAGCAGGGGCAGAACCGCAAGCGTCACGGCCGTCGGATAACAGCCCGGCACCGCGATCAGGCGGGCATCGCGGATGAGCGTCCGGTTCAGCTCCGGCAGGCCGTACACGGCCTCGCCCAGATACTCGGGCGCGCCATGGGCCTGCCCGTACCACTGCGCCCACAGATCGGGATCGCGGATGCGGAAATCCGCCGACAGATCGATGATGCGCGTGCCCCGCTCCAGCAGGGGCGCGGCCAGCGCGTGGGCCACCCCGTGCGGGGTCGCGAAAAAGACCACGTCGCACTCGCCCAGGGTCGCCTCGTCCGGCGCCTGAAACACCGCGTCGACCGCGCCACGCAGGCTCGGGAACAGTTCGGCCACGGGCGTGCCCGCCTCGCCCCGCGAGGTCACCACCTGCAGATCGGCCGCCGGGTGCCGCGCCAGCAGGCGCAGCAATTCCACACCGGTATAGCCGGTGGCACCGACAACCCCGATGCGGATGGGTTTGCTGTTGGTTGCATTCGTCATGCTGCGGCATGATACCGCCTTGGCCGGGGCCACGGAACGCACGCCCGCCCTGCCAGTCCACATTTGCAGGCTATTCGATCAACGGATCACACCTCATGAGCAAAGTCAGGATCGACCGCAAGGCCATCTTCGGAGGCATCTTCATCATCGCGCTGGTCGCCATTGCCGCGACCATCTGGCTGACCGACGACGGCATGCGCCCGGCGCCCGCCTTCGCCGCCACCACACTGGATGGCGAACAGGTGTCGCTGGAGGACTACGAGGGACGGCCGGTGATGATCTCGTTCTGGGCCACCAACTGTCCCTCCTGCATTCGCGAGATCCCGGAACTGATCCACCTGCACGAGACCTACGCGGACAAGGGATTCGAGCTGCTCGCGGTCGCGCTGTCCTACGACCCGATCAACCGCGTGGAGGCCATGCGCGAGGATCGCGGGATGCCCTACAAGGTCATCCACGACAGCGACGATGCCTTTTCCCAGGCCTACGGCGGCGTACGCCTTACGCCGACCACCTTCCTGATCTCGCCGAATGGCCGCATCGTCTATCAGAAGCTGGGCGACCCGGACTTCGAACAGATCGAACGCCACCTGGAACGCTGGCTCTCGTAAGCCCGGCACCGCCCGACGAGAAGGACCTCCATGCAAGCGTACAACTGGTTCCTAAGCCTGCACGTGATCTTCATGGTCACCTGGTTCGCCGGGCTGTTCTATCTGCCCCGCCTGTTCGTCTATCACGCGATGACCGAGGACGCCCTGGGCCACGAGCGCTTCAAGATCATGGAGCGCAAGCTGTTCTACGGGATCATGACCCCCGGCGCCCTGATCACCATTGCCTTCGGCGTGGCCATGCTGGTGGATCGCTCGTTCTACCTGGCCGAGCCGTGGATGCACTTCAAGCTGACCCTGATCGCGATCCTGGTCGCTTATCACGTCTGGTGCGGCAAGATCGTGCGCGACTTCCGCGACGACCTGAACCGTCGCGATCACACCTGGTATCGCTGGTTCAACGAGGTGCCGGTCCCCATCCTGGTGGGCGCGGTGGTGTTGGTGATCAACCGCTCGATCCCCGACGCCCTGATCGCCATCGGGGTGGTGCTCGGGATCTTCCTGCTGAGCGCGCTGATCGCGCTGTGGCGGACCAGCCGCAACGGATAGCGGGCCCCCCGGACAACCGCGGGCGCCGGAACACGGACTCCCGGCGTCAGGTCTTGCCGGCGCGCACCAGGCCGCCCAACCCCGCCTGGACCAGGGCGTTATTGAGCAGCGAGCGGATCTGGTCGGCGTTCTCCAGCAGCCGGCATTGCGCCAGCAGCGCCTCGGCGCGGTCGGTGGAGAAGCTGCGGATCACCCATTTCACCCGCGGGATCGAGGACACGCTGACACTCAGGCTGTCGATCCCCATCCCCAGCAGCAGGATCACTGCGGCCGGGTCGGCCGCCATCTCCCCGCACACGCTGACCGGCTTGCCGGCCCGGTGGGAGCCCTCGGTGATCGTCTCCAGCGCGTGGATACAGGCCGGGTGCAGGGTGTCGTAGAGGTGCGCCACGCGGGCGTTGTTGCGATCCACCGCCAGCAGGTACTGGACCAGGTCATTGGTGCCCACCGAAAGAAAATCCACCCGCCGGGCGAGCATCTCCGACATGTAGACCGCCGCCGGCACCTCCACCATGACGCCGATCCGCGGCATCGGGATGCGGAAGCCCTCGTCCAGGAGTTCCTCACGCGCCCGGTTGAGCAGGCTCATCGAACCCTTCAGTTCATCCAGCGCCGAGATCATCGGGAACAGGATCTGCAGGTTGTCGTGTGACCGGCTCGCCTTGAGCATCGCCCGCAGCTGGGTCAGGAAGATCTCCGGGTGGTCCAGCGAGATGCGGATGCCGCGCCAGCCGAGGAACGGATTGTCCTCCTTGACCGGGAAGTACGGCAGGGCCTTGTCGCCGCCGATATCCAGGGTCCGCAGGGTCACCGGCATGGGATCGAAGGAGGCGAGCACCTGCTCGTACAGCTGGACCTGCTCCTCCTCGCCGGGGAAGCGGTCGCGGATCATGAACGGGACCTCGGTGCGGTACAGCCCCACCCCCTCGGCCCCGGACTCCAGCGACGGCTTGATATCCGCCAGCAGCCCGGAATTCGCCAGCACCGGTACGGCGACCCCGTCGCGGGTCTCGGCCGGGTCCTTGGCCAGCGCGCGCAGGTCCTCCGCCAGCTCGCGCTCCTCGCGCACCAGACGCTCGAACTCCGCGCGCAGCTCGGCGTTGGGGTTCACGAACAGCCGGCCGCGATAGCCGTCGACCAGGATCTCGCGCCCCTCCAGGCGGCCCACCGGGAGCTCGGACACCCCCATGACCGCCGGGATGTTCAGCGCGCGCGCGAGGATCGCGATATGCGAGGAGCCGGTCCCCTTGGCCGAGACCATCGCCCCCAGCCGTTCGATCGGCACCTCCGCCAGGTGTGACGCGGTCAGGTCGTCCCCGACCAGGATGCCGCCCTCGGGAAACTCGTCCTGGCTGCGATCCGCCGGCAGCAGATGCGACAGCACGCGCCGACCGAGGTCCCGCACGTCGGCCGCGCGCTCACGCAGGTACGGGTCCTCCATGTCCTCGAACACCCGCACGCTCTCGCGCACCGTGTCGCGCAGCGCGGCGGGCGCCCACTGGCCGTTGCGGATGCGCGCCTCGGTCTTGTGCACCAGCGAGTCGGACCCCAGCAGCATCAGGTAGGCATCGAACAGCACCTGCTCGTCCGGGCCCAGGGCCTCGCCCATACGCTGCTTCAGGTCCTCGATCTCGGTGCGCGTCTCCGCGACCGCCTGCTTGAAGTGCTCCAGCTCGCCGTCCACCCCGGCACTCTCGCGATCCGGGATGGAATCGAGATCGGCCAGCCGGTAGGCCACCACGGCGCGCCCGATGGCTACGCCGGGCGAGCCGGCGATGCCGGTGGCCTCGACGTTCACATGACCGATCAGCGGGGTCTCGGAGGAGATCTCGTCGTTGAACTCGGCGTAGGCGATCGCCCCGGCCAGCTGCGCGGCCAGGGTGATCAGGAAGGAGACGTGTTCGTCATCGAACTTGCGCGCCTGGTGCTGCTGCACCACCAGCACGCCCAGCAGGCTGCGCTGATGGATGATCGGCACGCCCAGGAACGCGAGGAAGTGCTCCTCGCCGGTCTCCGGGAAGTAGCGAAAGCGCGGGTGATCCTGGGCGCTGTCGAGGTTGACCGGCTCGGCGCGCGAGGCGACCAGACCGACCAGGCCTTCCGACGGGTCCATCTCGACCTGCCCCACCGATTCCGAACGCAGACCTTCCGAGGCCATCAGCACCAGGCGCCCGGACTGTGGCGACTTCAGGTAAATCGAGCAGACATCGATCTCCAGCGCCGCCTTCACCCGCGTGACGATGATGTGCAGTGCTTCGAAGAAATCGGCCGCACCATTGACCTCCTGCACCACGCGGCGCAGGACCTCGAGCATCGAGGGCTGCTTCGGGACCGTCAACGCGAGGACACCGACGGGCGGTTCAGCGAGGGTTCCGGGGTGCGGCTATCGGAACCGCGGGCGCGCCCCTGATCCAGCTCGGGGAACATCAGCGGCACCAGTTCGCACAGCGCCCGGCGGTAGACCTGGCGCTTGAAGTGCACGACCTCGCGCGCCGGGCGCCAGTAATCGATCCAGCGCCAGTCATCGAATTCCGGGGTTTCCATTGCATTCAGCACCACGTCGTTCTCATCTCCGACCATGCGCAGCAGGAACCAGCGCTGCTTCTGGCCGATGCAGACCGGGCGTTGATGGCGCCGGACCATGCGCTCCGGCAGGCGATAGCGCAGCCAATGGCGGGTGGCGCCCAGCACCTCGACGTGCCGGGGGAACAGGCCGGTCTCCTCGCGCAACTCGCGGTACATCGCCTCTTCCGGCGTTTCTTCCGCGTGCACGCCCCCCTGGGGGAACTGCCAGGCCTCCTGACCGACCCGCTTGCCCCAGAACAGCTGTCTTTCCGCGTTGCACAGGATGATGCCTACGTTTGCGCGATACCCGTCACAATCAATCACTTGCATCAGCCAGACGCTTTTCTATTACTGGCATTGTTCCACAGCGGACGCCCTGGCGGCAAAGCCCCTACCCGGCCTCCGGTGCCGGCCCGACGGGGGATGCGAGGCTGCAGGCTGCCACGCCCGCCGGTACACTTTCGCCCGACTCATGCCAACCCGAGAATCACCTCATGGCCCTGGCCCTGTTCGACCTCGACAACACCCTTCTTGCCGGCGACAGCGATCACGCCTGGAACCAGTTCCTGGCCGAGGTAGGCGCCGTGCACCCGACCTGCCACGCCGAGACCAATGACCGCTTCTACCAGGAGTATGTCGCGGGCGTGCTCGATATCCACGAGTTCTGCCGCTTCGCGTTCAGCCCGCTGGCCGAGCACCCGCGCGCGCAACTGGAGGCATGGCGGGAGGAGTTCATCGAAACGCTGATCCGCCCGATGATCGCCCCCGGGGCCCAGCACCTGCTGGAAAGGCACCGGGTGGCCGGCGACGAACTGGTGATCATCACTGCGACCAACCAGTTCGTGACCCAGCCGATTGCCGACATCCTCGGCGTGGATCACCTGATCGCCACCCTGGCGGAAGAACGCGAGGACGGGGAGTTCACCGGTGAACTGACGGGCGTGCCCTGCTTTCAGGAAGGCAAGATCGAGCGCCTGCGTCAGCACCTCGCCGATCACCCGGACCCCGAGGGCACCATCACGCAGGCCAGCTTCTACAGCGACTCACGCAACGACATCCCCCTACTGGAGCAGGTCGGCCGCCCGGTGGCCGTGGATCCGGACCCCACCCTCGCGGAACATGCCCGCAACAAGGGCTGGCCGGTCATCTCGCTGCGCGACACCACGGCTTAAGGCGACACCCGAGCCACTGGCTCGGGTGAGTTGATTGCACCACGAAGCCCACGAAGGCACGAAGAAAGGCAAGGTCAAGGGCGTTTTCACCACGGAGGGCACAGAGATCACGGAGAAAGACAGGGGGGGTTCGGGATGATTGTTCAGGATGACCCGTAGGCTGGAACCAAGCCATTCGGCGCCAGCAAGGCTTGCAACAAAAGGATTTTCTTCGAGCCTTCGTGCGCTTCGTGGTGCAACCGCCCTTGACCTTTACAGTGCTGACGCCGCCTGGCGCGCAGAGCGATCTGCGTTACTCAAAGACCGCCGCGATCTGCGCCAGGCGCTGGCCAGCCGGGGTATCCCCCTTGCCGGCGGCCACGACCGCATCGCGGTAGCCCGTCACCAGCTCCGGCACCACGGCTGTCACCTGCTTGCGGCGCAGACGCCCGGCGCCGGTGACCGGCCAGGTCGCGCGGAAGTCGCAGTTATCCAGCGCATCGCAGACCCACAGGCTCCACTCGTGCCGCGTCACGTCGATCTCGTGCTGGCGGATCACCAGGCGATAGACATGCTCGGCATTCATGTCCGCCATGCCCACCCCGGGACCCACGTGCTCCACCTGCAGCTCGGCGGCGATCCGGTTGATCTCCTGCTCCAGCGCGACCAGGGCCTGGTCGACCTCCGCATTCAGCGTACCGCCGGCCTTGGCGGCGGCGACCAGGGGACGGATGGACTCGACTTCGAACTCGTGGCTCATGCTGCGTACACTCCCGGGATTCGTAACAAGAACGCCCCGGGGGTGCCGGGGCGCGCGCAACCTTAGCACGGGAGCCCCCCTTCATGAATCATCCTCCGATCGCGCTGAGCATTGCCGGCTCCGACCCCGGCGGCGGTGCGGGTCTGCAGGCCGACCTGACCACCTTCACCCGCCTCGGCGTACACGGGGCCACGGCGGTGACCGCGATCACCGTGCAGGACACCCGCAACGTGGTGGATTTCACCGTGCTCCCGCCGGAGCAGCTGCGCGCCCAGATCGAGGTCACCCTCGCGGATCTCGAGGTCGCGGCGATCAAGATCGGCATGCTCGGCTCGGTGGAGAATGTCACCGTCGTCTCCGCACTGCTGGGCGCGCACCCGCATATCCCGGTAGTACTGGACCCGGTAATGGTCGCCGGCGGCGGCGGCGCGCTGGCGACCGAGGCGGTCGTCGACGCCACGCGCGAGGCCCTGCTGCCGCGGGCCACGCTGATCACCCCGAACGGCCCCGAAGCCGCCCGCCTGGCCCGCAGCGAGGACCCCACACAGTGGGGCCACCAGCTGCGCCAGCTGGGCGCGCGCAACGTGCTGGTCACTGGCGGGCACGAGGGCGCCGAGCAGGACCCGATCATCAATCGCCTCTACCGCGAGGACGACCACATGCGCCCGTTCGAGTTGCCGCGCCACCCGGCCGGCTTCCACGGCTCCGGCTGCACCCTGGCCGCGGCGATCGCCGCCTTCCTCGCCCGTGGCCGTGACATCGAACCGGCCGTGATCGAGGCCCAGGCCTTCATGAACGATGCCATCGCCCGCGGCTATGCCCCCGGCCACGGCCAGCACATCCCCAACCGCCTGTGCCCGCATGACGACTGAGCCAAAGCCGACCCTTCGTGGGCTTTACTTCATTACCCCTGCGGTACCGGAGGGCGCGGACCCGCGCGCGACCCACCTCGCCCATGCCACAGCCGCGCTGCGCGGCGGCGCCAGCCTGATCCAGTTCCGCGACAAGCAACTCGCGGGCGACGCGCGCGAGGCGATCGCCCGCGAGCTGGTCGCCCTTGCCCACACGCACGGTGCGCGCTGCATCATCAACGACGACACCGAGCTGGCCGCGCGTATTCAGGCCGATGGCGTGCATCTGGGCCGCGACGATCCGGACCCGACCGCGGCCCGCACGCTCCTGGGGCCGGACGCAATCATCGGGGTCTCCTGCTACAACGAACTGGCACGCGCCGAAGCTGCCGCCCGGGCCGGTGCGAGCTATGTCGCCTTCGGCACCATGTTCGCCTCCCCGACCAAGCCAGAGGCCGCCTTCGCCGGGCCGGAGCTGATCCGCCAGGCGCGCGCGGCCCTGGACCTGCCGATCTGCGGCATCGGCGGCATCACCCCGGACAACGCGGCGGAAGTGGTCGCGGCTGGGGCAGACCTGGTCGCCGTGATCCAGGGCATCAGCGCCGCGCCCGATCCAGAGGCCGCCGCCCGGCGCATCAGCACACTGTTCGACTGACCACTTTGCACGCGCCCGCGGCCGTCGCTATGGTTGCCGGGCCTACCGAATCCCGAACTCAACGAAATACAGGACACCGTCATGCAGGAAACCGAGCGTCTGTTCGAGGCCGCCAAAGAACACATCCCCGGGGGCGTGAACTCCCCGGTCCGCGCGTTCAAGGGCGTGGGCGGCACCCCGATCTTCATGGACCGCGCCAACGGTGCCTACATGTGGGACGCCGATGGCCAGCGCTACATCGACTACATCGGCTCCTGGGGCCCGATGGTCGCCGGCCACGCCCACCCCGAGGTGATCGAGGCGGTGCGCGAGGCCTGCAACAACGGCCTGTCGTTCGGCTGCCCGACCCGGCTGGAGAACGACATGGCCGCGAAGGTCTGCGAACTGGTGCCGTCGATGGACCTGGTACGCATGACCAACTCGGGCTCCGAGGCCACGATGAGCGCGATCCGGCTGGCGCGCGGCTACACCGGGCGCGACCGCATCGTGAAGTTCGAGGGCAACTACCACGGCCATGGCGACTCGCTGCTGGTGAAGGCCGGCTCCGGCGCCCTGACCCTCGGCCAGCCGAGCTCCCCCGGCGTGCCGAAGGAGCTGGCCGCCCTGACCAGCACCCTTACCTACAACGACGCCGACGGCGTGCGCGCCTTCTTTGCCGAGAAGGGCGACGAGGTCGCCTGCATCATCGTCGAGCCGATTGCGGGCAACATGAACTGCATCCCGCCGGAACCGGTCTTTCTCGAGACCCTGCGCGAGGTCTGCGACCAGCACGGCGCGGTACTGATCTTCGACGAGGTGATGACCGGCTTCCGCGTCTCGAAGAACTGCGCCCAGGGCTATCTCGGCGTCACCCCGGACTTGACCACGCTGGGCAAGATTATCGGCGGCGGCATGCCGGTGGGGGCCTTCGGCGGCAAGCGCGCGATCATGGAACACCTCTCGCCGCTGGGCCCGGTCTATCAGGCCGGCACCCTGTCCGGGAACCCGATCGCGATGACCGCCGGGCTCAAGACCCTGGAAATCCTGTCCCGTCCGGGCTTCCACGACGAACTGGAGCAGCGCACGAAGAAGGTCGTCGCGGGTTTCGAGGACGCCGCACGCGAGGCCGGGGTCGCCCTGACCACCAACCAGGTGCCGGGCATGTTCGGCCTGTTCTTCTCGGACCAGAAGGTCACCGACTTCGCCGGGGCCACCGCCTGCGACACCGCCGCCTTCGGCCGCTTCTTCCACGCGATGCTGGGCGAGGGCATCTACCTGGCCCCCAGTGCCTTCGAGGCCGGCTTCATGTCCAACGCCCACTCGGACGCGGACCTCGATGCCACCATCGAGGCCGCCCGCAAGTGCTTCAAGGCGCTCTGAGCGCGCTTCCTCCCCCCTGAACAGTGGGCCGGCAACCCCAGCGGCTTGCCGGCCCACTGTGTCCTGACCCACGACCCGCCACTACGCACGAATGATCGACACGCTGATCCAGTCACCGTTGGCGCTGGGGCTGCTATTTGTGCTTCTGGGGCTGATCGCCGGTATCCCGGCCGGGATGTTCGGCATTGGCGGCGGGCTGATCCTGGTGCCGGTCTTCGTCGCGATCTTCAGCCTGCTGGCCTTCGACTCGGCGAGCCTGGTGCAGCTCGCGGTCGGCTCCTCGCTGGGCGCCATCATCCCGACCGCGATCCTGTCGGCCCGCGCCCACCATCGCCGGGGCGGCGTGGACGGCGCGGCCGTACGCCGGCTGCTGCCCGGCATCATCGTCGGGGCCCTGCTCGGGGCCTGGCTGGCCACGCGCATCGACTCCGACCACCTGGGGCGCATCTTCGGCGCCTTCGAGGTCGCGATCGGAATCTGGATGCTGCTCAACGTTCAGCCGCCGAAAGCGCCCGTGCCGAGGCGCAGCGTCTGGCTGGGCGGCGGCACCGTAATCGGGGCCGTCTCCTCGCTGATCGGCATCGGCGGCGGCACGCTGACCACCCCGTTCCTGGTCAGCCAGGGGCTGGAACTGCGCCGGGCGATCGGCTCCGCCGCGGCCCTCGGCGTGCCGATCTCCATCGGCGCGAGCCTGGTGTTCGCCCTGCCGCAGTGGACCGATCCAACCTACCAGGCGCCGGAGTGGGCGCTGGGCTATCTCTATCTGCCGGCCATCCTCGGCGTGGTGATCGGGACCGCCATCAGCGTACGCGCAGGCGTCTGGCTGACCCACCACCTCCCGGTGGCCATCCTCCGCCGCGGCTTCGCCGGCGTGCTGATCCTCGCCGGCACCCTGATGCTCCTACGCTAGCCCCCACGGGTCAGCGCTCCCCTGTGCGTGAACGGGCGGTTGCGCCATGGCGGTGGCAGCGACTGTTTCGCCATTCGGTGTTTACGGCGCCTTCGGTCCACCGCCTGCCTGATGGTGGCTGGCCCTGGAGTGGCATCCGGTGTTTACGGTGGCTCCGGTCCACATACTGCCAGGCGCTGACTCGCCAGCGCGCCGCGAGGTACTTCTTTGCTCGTGCAAAGAAGTACCCAAGAAACACGCCCGACTGCCGCGACCCCGGCCCGCTGTGCGGGCCGGGGTTTCCCTCGCTCCGAGGCTTTTCGCGGGCGGCGCTGAACTCGCT
>NZ_KB905920.1:0-21264 GCF_000381105.1 Thioalkalivibrio sp. ALE12
AGCGGGCCGGGGTCGCGGCAGTCGGGCGTGTTTCTTGGTGACTTCTTTGCACGAGCAAAGAAGTCACTCGGGGCGCGCTGGCGAGTCAGCGCACGGCAGTATGTGGACCGGAGCCACCGTAAACACCAGACGACGAACCAGGGCCAGCCACCACGAGGCAGGCGGCCGAGCGAAGGCACCAGAAGGCCGGAGCAGCTCCGCCGCCGGACGACGGAATCAGGCGTTGGCGCGCCAGCGGCAGGCGCCGCCGGCTGCCTCGTCGAGGGTCTGCAGGAGCGCCTCGTGCGCCGCCTGCTCCTCCGGCGTCGGCTCGATCACCGGAAGCGGCTTGCCCGAACGCCGCGCCTGGACGGGCCCGGCCGCGGCGTCGCCGTCACCCCCGGCATCCAGCGTCAGCGCCACCTGCCCCCCGGTCATCGCCAGATAGACATCCGCCAGCAGCTCGGCATCGAGCAGCGCCCCGTGCAGGGTACGCCCGGAACCGTCCACCTCGTAGCGCTTGCACAACGCATCCAGGGAGTTGCGCGCCCCGGGGTGCATGCGCCGCGCCATCACCAGCGAATCCAGCACGGTGCAGACCTCGGCCACCTCGGCCGCCGGCGCCGCATCACCCAGCAGACGCAGTTCATGGTTGATGAAGCCGACATCGAACGGCGCGTTGTGGATGATCAGCTCCGCACCACGGATGAAATCGACGAACTCACCGGCCACGTCAGCAAAGCGTGGCTTGTCGGCGAGGAATTCGTTGGTGATCCCGTGCACCTCGATGGCACCGGCGTCGATCTCGCGGTCCGGCTGCAGGTACTCGTGGAGCTTGCGCCCGGTGGGACGGCGGTTGTCCAGCTCCAGACAGCCGATCTCGATGATGCGGTGGCCGTCGCCGGGCTCCAGGCCCGTGGTCTCGGTATCCAGCACGATCTGGCGCATCGCGTTACCCCTCAGTTCTCGATCGGTTCACCGGCCAGCAGGGCGTCGATGCCCGCATTGGCCAGTTCATCGGCACGTTCGTTCTCCGGATGGCCGCTGTGGCCGCGCACCCAGTACCACTCGATATCGTGACGCTGGGCCTGCGCGTCCAGCGCCTCCCACAGGTCGCGGTTCTTGACCGGGGATCCGCTGGCGGACTTCCAGTTGCGCCGTTTCCACCCGGGCAGCCACTCGGTCACGCCCTGCTTCACATACTTGGAATCCGTGACCAGTTCCACCTTGCAGGAGCGTTTCAGGGCCTCCAGCGCGCGGATGGCGGCGGTCAGTTCCATGCGGTTGTTGGTGGTCTCCGCCTCGGCGCCGTAGAGCTCGCGCTCGCGCCCGCCGAAGCGCAGGATCGCGCCCCAGCCGCCGGGACCGGGATTGCCGCGGCAGGCCCCGTCGGTATAGATGTACACACGTTCGTCAGCCATGCGTTCGGCGGGCTCCGGAATGATCGGTGCGCGAGGATACCAGCCCCGGCCGCATCGCGGGGTTGGGCATCGCGAAGCGGAACCGCTGTGCCGGGCGCAGGGGCATGTCCACACGTTTGTGGGCGACGGTCAGGATCATGCTGGCCAGCGGTGGCAGGCCGCGCAGGGTCCAGGCGTCCATGGTCGCCAGGCGCTTTTGCCAGGCGGCGGGCAGCCCCGGCGGGAGCAGGCTCAGGCTCCACTGATCGAGGACCTCCAGATCCGCCGCCTCCAGTAGCTCGCGATACTGGCGCCGGCGCAGTCCCTCGGGCACCGGTGAGGCGCGCACGCCGTTGCGCCCAACGTGCTGCAGGCGGTTGCCCTCCAGCAGAAACACGCGCCCCTCGGGTTCCAGCACGCGGGCCGCCTCGGCCACCACCGCCTCCGGATGGTCGCTCTGCGCGCAGGGATGGGCCAGCACGATGCGCCGGGCGCAGTCGGACTCCAGCGGCCAGGCCTCCGGGTCCATGCGCAACACCGGATGCGTCGAGGCAATGCGGACCAGCGGCGCCTGCAGGGCGTCGCTGTCCTCCAGGATCGGCACCGGGGCCAGCTCCACGGCCAGGTCGCCGGGGCCCGGGTCACCGTAGCGACGAATGCGTTCCAGAAAGCGCTCGCGGACCCTGCGCCCCTGGGGCTGGGCGTACCAGTGCGCCAACCAGTTCAGGAACGGGTCTTGGTGATCCCCCATCTCTGGTTTATCCTCCAGCGCCATGAAACTACGCCTCCACTCGCGGCTGACCACCGCCATGACCCTGGGCCTGACGGCACTCTTCGCCTCTGCCTGTAGCCTACACGACTCCGAGCGCACGCTGGATACCTCGGCGGCGGATCAGCCCATCGTGGAACCGCGCACCACCGAGGATGTGCAGGCCGCGATGGAACGCCAGAGCCGCGACGCCGCACAGCGCGCCGCCGAGACGGATGACCTGTGGGAGCGCGCGCGCCTAGGCTTCGGCTTCAACGATGCGCTGGACCACGAACGCGTGGAGCGCTACATCCAGCACTACCGCGACCACCCGCGCATTATCGAACACAGCACCCGGCGGGCGGAGCCCTTCGCCTACTTCATCCTGTCGGAGATCGAGGCGCGCGACATGCCTGCCGAGCTCCTGCTGTTGCCGATCGTCGAGAGCGGCTTCGTCGCTCAGGCGACCTCGCGCAGCCGCGCGGCCGGGATCTGGCAGTTCATGCCGGCCACCGGCGACTACTTCGACCTCGCGCGCGACCACTGGTACGACGGGCGCCGCGATGTCTACAAGTCCACGCTGGCCGCGCTGGACTACCTCCAGGCCCTGCACCGCCGGTTCGACGACTGGTACCTGGCGCTGGCCGCCTACAACTACGGCCAGGGCAACATCCAGCGCGCGATCGACCGCAACGCCGCACGCGGCGAGCCCACCGACTACTGGAGCCTGGACCTGCCCGCCGAGCCCACCGCGTACATCCCGCGGCTGCTGGCCCTGCGCCACCTTTTCCTGGACCCGGACAGCCACGACATCGCCATCATGCCCATCGCCAACGAGCCGGCCCTGGAGATGATCGAACCCGGCCGCCAGGCGGACTTCTCGCTGATCGCGGAACTCGCCGATCTGGACACCGAGACCCTGAAGCAGCTCAACCCGGGCTATCACCGGCACGCCACCCACCCCGGCGGCGCGCAGCACCTGTTCGTCCCGCGCGAGGCCCTTCCGGTCCTCGAGACGGCACTGGAGACACGCGATGACGAACCCCTGATCCGGTTCCGGGAGTACACCGTGCGCATGGGCGACAACCTGGGCCGGATTGCCGAACGCACCGGCACCCGGGTGGCGGTGCTGCGCGACATGAACAACCTGAACGGCGACCTGATCCGCGCCGGGCAGACGCTGCGCCTGCCAGCCAGCGCCTCCGGCGAGGACACCCCGGTACAAGTTGCCGGCGACAACGGCCAGCCCGCCGAGGATTACGAGGTCCAGCCGGGTGACAGCCTGTGGCACATCAGCCAGCGGACCGGCATGTCCATCGGGGCCCTGCGCTCCGCCAACGGTCTGGAGCCAGACGCGATCCTGCGCCCGGGCGACACCCTGAAGGTCGTGCGCGCCGATCCCGAGCGTGGCCCCGATGGCCGGCGCGTCGAATACGAGGTCCGCCCCGGCGATTCCCTGTCGACCATCGCCCGTCGCCACCAGGTCAGCATCGGGGATCTGCGCCGCTGGAACGGGCTGAACGGCGACGGCATCCGCGCCGGCGAGACCCTGACCCTGTACCTGGCCAGCGCCGACCGGGAGACCCTGGCCCAGGGCGACGCCTGAAACAAGGCGCCCCACGAAAAAGCCCCGGGCAGGACCCGGGGCTTTTTCGTGAGAAAGCGGGCGGCGCCTGCCGCCCGCGCGACACTCGGGATCAGGCGGCCCGGCGATCGCCCTCGCCGCTGGCATCCACTCGGTTCCAGGCCTGCATGCCGCCCACCACGTTGTACACCTGGTGGTAACCCAGGCGCTGGAGGATGGATCCCGCCACGGTGGAGCGGTAGCCACTGCCGCAGACCACCGCCACCGGCTCGGCCTTGTCAATCCCGGGGATGCCGGTGCGGGTATCGGCCACCGGCTGATTGACCGCGGCCTCCGCATGGCCGGCCTCGAACTCGGAGACGGCCCGAACATCGACCAGGCGCAGGCGCCCGTCGGCGATCGCGGTCCGCGCCGCCGGGGCATCCAGCTGGGCAAGCGTGGCCAGGGGCAGCCCGGCACTGGCGTATGCCGCCATGCCGCCGCGGACAAAGCCCTCGATATAGTCACGGCCGGTGCGTACCAGCTGGCGCACGGCCTGCTCGATCACCGCGGGATCCCCGTTCCGGTCCACCAGCACGATCGGGGTATCGTCCGGCGTGACCCAGCCGGCCCAGTTGGCGAAACCGCCGTCGATGCCGATGCCCAGGGCGCCGGGGATATGACCGCCGCCAAAGGCCAGCGGATCGCGCAGGTCGATCACCGTCACCTCGCCGGCGGCGGCACGGCTCGAAACCGCGTCCGGGTCCAGGGCCGTCATGCCAGGCAGCGGAATCACCGCCTTCGGCCCCTCGGAGTTGATCCGCTTGTTGCGCGGATAGAAATCGGGGATCGGCGGTAGCCCGTTCAACAGCTGGTGCACAAAGGCGTCCTCGTCCAGCGACGGGTCCAGGTACGGGTTGGTCCGACGCTCGTAGCCGAGCGTGGAGACCGGCCGACCGGCCATCCCGGCGCCACAGGCGGAGCCGGCCCCGTGGCCCGGATGCACCTCGACCCCGTCGGGCAGATCCGCCAGCTTCTCGCGCACGCTGTGGAACATCTGCCGCGCCAGCGCCTGCTTGGCCTCCTCGCCGAGCAGGTCCGGCCGACCCAGGGAGCCCACGAACAGGAAGTCACCGGTGATGATCGCGATCGGGTCCTCGCCGGAGCGGGCCCCGTCATAGACCACGAACATCAGGTGTTCCGGGGTGTGCCCCGGTACATGGCGGGTCTCGATGCGCACATTGCCGAGCTGGATCCCATCCCCCTCGACCAGGTCCTCGTGCGGGAACTGCACCTGGAAATGCTCGCCCGCATCGTGCCCGGACAGCAGCAGACGGGCGCCGGTCTTGTCCGCGAGTTCGCGGGCGCCGGAGGCGAAATCGGCGTGGATGTGGGTATCCATCACGCGGGTGATGCGATAGCCGTTGCGTTCGGCATAATCCAGGTACACGTCGACGTCGCGCTGCGGATCGATCACGGCGATCTCGCCGCTGCCCTGGCAGCCGACCACGAAGGAATGCTGGGACAGACCGGGATCGACAAAGCGTTCAAATATCATGCGGAACTCCTCGCGTTGGCTTTTGCATGAATGTCCGACTATTTTGGTCAGGTATTAGCGCAAAAGTTCCTGGCCACGCGACCCCGCACACCGGGAGCGCCCTCGATCCGCCGGCTGTATCCACCACGAAGCTCACGAAGGCACGAAGGAGGTCAAGGTCAAAAGCGTATTAACCACAGAGGACACGGAGTTCACGGAGAAAATCGAAAGATCTTCAGCCGATTAGATGGGAGCCGGTGTGTTCAACCCCGCTCGGGTGAGCGGCGAAGCCCCTGAGTCATGCTTGACCAGAATGGCCCCTTCTCTGTGTCCTCCGTGCCCTCCGTGGTGCAATCGCCCTTGACCTTCTTCGTGCCTTCGGAGCTTCGTGGTGACTCTTGCTGATCGACAGAAGAGGAAGCGCTTGGCGATGGCGATCGGTGCCGAGGGCCGCGACTGGGTTACGCGGGGGTATCGGATTCCCGAGGTTCCAGGCGGGTCGCCTCCGGGTCCAGGCCCGCGGCGCGGAAGAGCTGTTCGAAGCGGCGTTGCGGCAGGTGCAGGCGGAGCTGGATCGATCCGTCCGGCGTGGTCTGTTCGGCCTCCACGGCCTTTTCCTCGTAGAGCTGGGCACGCAGCCGACCGGCCGCGGCCGGCAACTCGAACCAGCCCTGGGTCATGGACTCGGTGAAGGTCTCGGCCAGGCGCTGTTCCAGGCGCGCCACGCCCTCGCCGGTACGGGCCGACAGCCAGAAGGCGTCATCCGCCAGGCCGAAGCGCTCGTCCGGATCCTCGGCCGGGTTCTCCAGCTGGTCGATCTTGTTGTAGACCCGCCAGCAGGGCACATCCTCGGCACCGATCTCCGCGAGGACCTCCTCGACCTGGCGGATGCGCGCATCGCGTTCCGGGTCGGCGGCGTCGATCACGTGCAGCAGCAGGGCCGCCTCGCGGGTCTCGGTCAGGGTCGCCTTGAAGGCAGCGACCAGCTCGTGCGGCAGGTCGCGCACGAAGCCCACGGTGTCGGCCAGGATCAGTGACTGGTGCGGCGCCAGGTCCAGGCGCCGCAGGGTCGGGTCCAGGGTCGCGAACAGCTGGTCCGCCTGATAGACGTCGGAATGCGTCAGGCGATTGAACAGGGTGGACTTGCCGGCGTTGGTGTAGCCCACCAGAGAGACCGTGGGGATCTCGTTGCGCAGGCGCGCCTGACGGCCCTGTTCACGGGTGCGCTCCACTTTCTCCAGGCGCCGCTCGATATGCTTGATGCGCCCGGCCAGCAGACGCCGGTCAGTCTCCAGCTGGGTCTCCCCCGGGCCACGCAGGCCGATCCCGCCCTTTTGCCGCTCCAGGTGGGTCCAGCCGCGCACCAGGCGCGTGGACATGTGGCGCAGCTGCGCCAGCTCCACCTGGAGCTTGCCCTCGTGGGAACGGGCGCGCTGGGCGAAGATGTCGAGGATCAGCCCCGAGCGGTCCAGCACCCGGCACTTCAGGTGGGCCTCGAGGTTGCGTTCCTGGCTGGGCGACAGGGCGTGGTTGAAGATCACCACGTCGGCGCCGGTGGCCTCCACCGCCTCGCGGATCTCGTCGGCCTTGCCGGCCCCGACAAACAGTTTCGGGTGCGGCCGGTCGCGGGAACCCCGCACCACCGCCTGGATCTCGGCCCCGGCGGAACGCACGAGCTCGTCGAACTCCTGGACCTGGGCCTCGATATCGGGGTTGTCCCCGATGTTCAGCGCGACCAGGACGGCCGCGTTGCCAACGGCGGCCTCGCCGCCGCTCTCCGGACGCTCAAACAAGCCGGGGACCCGTCGTCATCAGGACTCGGCCTCCGCGGAGGCGGCCGCCTCGCCCTCGAGATTCATGTTCACCTGCCGGGCCGGGACGATCGTGGAGATGGCGTGCTTGTACACCATCTGCGAGACCGTACTGCGCAGCAACACCACGAACTGGTCGAAGGATTCGATCTGCCCCTGCAGCTTGATCCCGTTCACCAGGTAGATGGAGACCGGGATGCGGTCCCGGCGCAGCGCATTCAGGAAGGGTTCCTGCAACATTTGCCCTTTGGCCATCGGTGCGTTCCTTGATCGTTATTATTGGTTCGCGAGCCGTGCGAACGACTCTTTGCCGGCCCGCCGGTCGGCTTACCTGAAGCGTAGCATACCGGCTGCGGGTCGCCGTTCAACGCCCGGTCCGGCGTTATCCGGACGTCACCGCCGTCGCCGGCGCAGTACGAGCCGCGTCGATCGCCTCCAGAGCCTGCGACAGATCCGCGTGCTCCGCGTTCAGCCGCGCATGCAGCGGAAAGCGCCGCAAGCCGGTGAGCTGGCGCTTGGCCAGTTGCCGGGTCGCGGCGATGGCGCGTTCGCGAAAGGTCGCAAAGTCGTACTCCCCCGCCAGCCACTGCCAGCCCTGGCGATAGCCCACGGCCCGCTGCGACGGGTGCTCTGCGGTCAGTCCGGGCCGCCGGGTCAGGGCCATCAGTTCGTCGACGAATCCCGCCTCCAGCATCGCGTCGAAGCGCTGGGCGATCCGCGCCCGCAGGCGCTCCCGGTCCTCCGGCCACAGCGCCAGCGAAACCCAGCCGGACGGGACCTGCGCCGCCGCCCCCTGCTGGAAGCTCGACAGCGCACGCCCGGTCGCCGCGTAGACCTCCAGCGCGCGCAGGATGCGTTGCGGATCGTTCGGGTGGATGCGCGCGGCGGCGGCCGGGTCCACGACCTTCAGCTCGGCGTGCAGGGCCGCGGCACCCTCGTGTTCCAGACGCGCTCGCACCGAGGTGCGCACCATCTCCGGCACCGGCGGGATCGCATCGAAGCCGTCCAGCAACGCGCGCAGGTAGAGCAGCGTCCCGCCCGCCAGCAGGGCGATCCGGCCGCGCGCATGGATCGCATCGATCGCGGCACGGGCATCGCGGGCGAAATCGGAGGCGTTGTAGGTGTCCTCCGGGTCGCGGATATCCAGCAAGTGGTGCGGAGCCCGGGTCCGCTCGGCCGCATCGGGCTTCGCCGTGCCGATATCCATGCCGCGGTAGACCAGCGCGGAATCCACGCTGACGATCTCCGCGTCCAGGGCCTCGGCCAGCGCCAGCGACAGCGCGGTCTTGCCGCTCGCGGTGGGGCCGGCCAGCAGCACGACTGGCGGCCGGCCCGCTTCCAGTCCGGCCATCAGCGCCCTCGCAGGAACAGGCGATCCAGCGCCGAGTGGTCCAGCTCCACCCAGGTCGGGCGACCGTGATTGCACTGGCCGGAACGCTCGGTGGCCTCCATGTCGCGCAGCAGCTGGTTCATCTCGGGCAGGGTCAGGCGCCGCCCCGAGCGCACGGAACCGTGGCAGGCAATGGTGCCCAGCACCGCGTTCATCGCGCCCTCGGCCCGATGGCTGTAGCCCACCGCGGCCAGGTCGGCCAGCACGTCGCGCACCAGCTGGGCGGTGTCCTGTCCGCGCAGCAGGGCCGGCGTCGCACGCAGGGTCAGGGCCTCCGGACCGGCCCGGTCCAGCTCGAAGCCAAGCCCGGCCAGGAGGTCGGCGCGTTCCTCGGCCAGTTCCGCCTCGGCCGGGGTGACCTCCAGGGTCTCCGGTACCAGCAGCGGCTGCGAGGTCACTCGCGCCCCCTCCCACTCGCGCTTGAGGCGCTCGTAGGTGATGCGCTCGTGGGCCGCGTGCATGTCCACCACGATCAGGCCACGGGCGTTCTCGGCCAGGATGAAGGTCTCGGCCACCTGGCCCAGTGCGAACCCGAGCGGCGGCATGGAGTCGGCATCCGGGTCCGTCGCGGATGCCGTCGGCGCGGCGGCCGACGGCTGTTCGTAGGCGGCTGGTCGGGCCTCGGCCACCGCCGACGCCCCGCGGAACTCGGCCCAGGCCGCACCGAAGCCCGGATCGCGCCCGGATGGCTCCGGTCGCGGTTCGCGGGGCGGCGCGTACCCGCCATACCCGCCACCGGCGCCCGGCACGCCGAGCCCGGACAACGTGCGGTCCGTCGGTACCGGGCGGGACGCCTCCTGGCCTGCGAAGGCCGGCGCTCCCCGCGACTCGGGCACCGCGGCAGCATGCCCGGCGTCTCCCGGGCGCAGGGCCGCCAGCGCCTTGTGCAGGCTGTGGAAGATGAAGTCGTGGACCATGCGCGATTCGCGAAAGCGCACCTCCTGCTTGGTCGGGTGCGCGTTCACGTCCACCTGGGTCGGATCCAGCTCCAGGTCCAGTACGAACATCGGATGGCGCCCATGGTAGAGCACGTCCTGATAGGCCTTGCGCACGGCCGCAGCCAGCACGCGATCGCGGATCGCACGGCCGTTGACGAAGAAGAACTGCTGGTCGGGCTGGGCCCGCGACTGGGTCGGCGACCCCAGCCAGCCGGACAGCGCCAGGCCGGCGCGCTGCTCGTCCACCGGCGTCGCATGCTCCAGAAAGGCATCGCCCAGCAGGGCCCGTACCCGTTCCGCCGGGTCTTCGGTGGCCGGCAGGTCCAGGGTCACGCGATCATTGTGACGCAGGGTGAAGGCCACCTCGGGGCAGGCGACGGCCTGGGTGCGGATCACGTTCTCGCAGTGGTTGTATTCGGTGCGTTCGGTGCGCACGAATTTGCGCCGCGCCGGGACGTTGAAGAACAGGTCGCGAACCTCCACCGTCGTACCCACCGGGTGCGCCGCCGGCGCGGCCTCGCGAAAGACGTCGGAGCCGTCCCCGGTCAGGCGCCAGCCATTGCGCTCGCCGTCGACCATGGAGGTCAGCGAGAGCCTGGACACGGAGGCAATGGACGGCAGGGCCTCGCCGCGAAAGCCCAGGGTATGCAGGGCCTCGAGGTCGTCCATGCAGGTAATCTTGCTGGTGGCGTGGCGCGAAAGGGCCAGCGGCATCTCGTCGCGATAGACCCCGCTGCCGTTGTCGCTGATCTGGATCAGCCGGACACCGCCCTGCTCCAGACGCACGTCCACCCGCGTCGCGCCGGCGTCCAGGGCATTCTCGAGCAGTTCCTTGACCACCGAGGCCGGGCGCTCGATCACCTCGCCGGCCGCGATCTGGTTGATCAGTTGTTCGGAAAGCTTTGCGATCGCCACGGGCGACACCTGGGGACAGAAAACCGGGTGCCTAGCCTAACCGGGGCGGCGCCGGAGTGCCTAGGGAGACGCTGATTGAATCGCACGTCCGCGTTGGTGCCCCCTGTTTTCCGAGACAAGGCGCGTCGTGCAGCGGGTAGTGGTTCTACCCGCAAGCGGCGCAACGCAGGATCGGGGAACAGGGGGCACCAACCCCACAAGCCATTGAAAGCAGGGGATCGGCCGCTTTTGCACGCGAACGGCGTTGCGGCTCCCTTGTGCAGAATGACTGCACGGCAGTCACCGCGCCTTGTTCGCACGCAAAAGCGACTCGAGCGCGGACGTGCGATTCAATCAGCGTCTCCCTAGCCGGCGACTGGCCGATACCCGCAAGACGTGACAGGTTGCCCGGCGAAGGGGCTTACGAGTCGCGCGGGATCTGCAGGATCTGCCCGGCGTAGATGCGGTCGTCGCTCACGTTGTTGGCGGAGCGCAGATCCGCCAGCGACAGGCTGTAGCGATCCGCGATCCCCGAGAGCGTCTCGCCCGGGCGGATGATGTGCTGGTCCGGCTGGCCGTCGGCGATCAGGGTGCCCGGGCGGGCATGGGTGGAGAAGTACGAACGCAGGCCGGTCAGCAGGGCATCCGCCAGCGAGTTCTGGAAGCTGGCGCTGCGCAGCTTGCGCTCCTCGGAGGGGTTGGAGATGAATGCCGCCTCGACCAGGATCGACGGCACATCCGGCGAGCGCAGCACGGCAAAGTTGGCGCGTTCCACTTCCGGCTTGCGCACCTTGCCCACGCGGTGCAGCTCCGCAATCATCCGCTCGGCCAGGGTGTTGCTGGCCTCCAGGCTGCCGCTCTGGGCCAGGTCCAGCAGGACATTGGCCAGGGAATCGTCCTTGCCGTTGATCGGCACGCCGCCCAGGCTCAGGTCCGCCTGGTTCTCGCGCTGGGCGAGGAAGCGCGCCGCCTCGCTGGAGGCCCCGCGCTCGGACAGCATGTACACCGAGGAACCCTGCACGCTGCGATTGGCGATGGCATCGGCGTGGATGGAGACGAAGACGTCCGCGTCTGCCTTGCGCGCCCGCTCGATGCGTTCGCGCAGGGGCAGGAAGTAGTCACCGCTGCGGATCATCACCGCCTGCATGCCGCGCTCGTTGTCCACGCGCTCGGCAAGGCGCTTGGAGATCTGCAGCACCACATCCTTCTCGCGGGTGCCGGCCGGGCCGATCGCGCCCGGGTCGTGCCCGCCATGGCCGGCGTCGATCGCCACCACGACATCGCGCAGGTTCTCCTGTGAGCGCCCGCGGCGGGAGGACCCGTTGTTCTCGGCCGCACGCGGGGCCGCGGGGGCATCCCCGGCCGTCAGGTCCAGCACCAGGCGGTGCGGGGCCCCCTGCGCCGGCATCAGCACGAAGCTGCGCGGCTCAACCGGCTTGCGCAGGTCGAAGACCACGCGCAGGTCGGAGCCGTTGCGCGCGGCATGGCGTACCGCCTTGATCGCCGAGCGCGGGTTGTCGCTGACCGCCAGATCCTCCACCGCCCGCGCGTTTTCGAGGTCCACCACCAGGCGGTCGGGGGACTGCAGGCGGAACATGGAGTACTCGGCCTCGCCATCCATGTCGAACACCAGGCGCGTGGTGTCGCCATCCACCGACATGCGGACCCGCTGCACGCCGGTACGGGCCAGGGCAGGCAACGGCATCCCGACCAGCCCCAGGGCAGTCATGGCGCGCAGCAGCTGGCGGCGGCGCAGATCCGGCAATGTTGGTTGGCCCACGGCGATTCCCTTTGTAATCAGGGGTTCTGACTACATTGTGGACGCTTTTTCTGGAAAAGCAATAGCGATTTTCGTTCTTTATGAGCGAGATATCGCTCGTTTTGCGCGTGGAGGGCCAACTCTGGAGCCCGCTCCCCCTGGGTGCGATCTCTCAACAGGCGGTTTACGAGGCAACGCCCTGGTCGCGCAGGGCCTGGCGATAGGCCTCGGCGAGCGGGCCCTCCAGGCGGAGTTCGCGCCCTTCCTCCCCGGCCGTGCGGTGCGCCAGACGCACGACCAGATCCGGCGCCGGCAGCCAGCCGGCACCGCGTTCCGGCCACTCCACCAGCCACAGGCCCTCGCCCCCGAAGGCCTCGCGCACGCCCAGGTATTCCAGTTCCTCGGGGTCGCCCAGGCGGTAAAGATCGAAGTGCAGGACCTCGCGATCCGCCAGCCGGTACGGCTCCACCAGGGTGTAGGTAGGGCTGCGCACGGCACCCGCATGCCCCAGCCGGTGCAGCAGTCCGCGTACCCAGGTGGTCTTGCCCGCGCCAAGATCCCCCTCGAGAAACACGATGTTCGGGTGATCCAGCGCCGCCAGGGCCGCCCCGGCCGCCTCGGTGGCCTCCAGGTGCGGCAGTACCAGCGGGTCGGATGCCGCGCTCATTGCCCACCCCCGGCGGCGGCCGGCAGGGCATCGGCCAGGTCCCCGGCCAGCATGCCGCGGGCCCCGCCCAGACGATCGCGCGCCACCCGGGCGGCGGCACAGTGCCAGGCCGCCCCGGTCTCGGCCGCGCCGCGCGCATCCGCGCCCTGCGCCCGCAGCGCCGCGATGATACCGGTCAGGACATCGCCACTGCCGGCGGTGGCCATGCCCGGATGCCCCCCGGTCACGCAGGCCAGCGGCCCGGCATCCGACGCGGCCGCAACCAGCGTGCCGGCCCCTTTCAGCAGCACCACGCCGCCCAGGCGTTCGGCCAGGGCCCGGACCTGCCCCGGCCGATCGGCCTCGATCGCCGCGCGGTCCGCCCCCTGCAGGCGGGCCGCCTCGCCCGGGTGCGGCGTCAGCACCCAGTCCGCGGCCCGACGCGGCGCCTCGGCCAGGAGATTCAGGGCATCGGCATCCACCACCCGGGGCATCTCGGCATCGGCCACGGCCAGCCACAGGCCCCGGCCCCAGGCGTCCAGCCCAAGCCCCGGACCCACGGCGACCACATCGACCCGGCGCATCAGCGCCTGCAGTTCGCCCGCATCGCGGACGCCCTGCACCATCAGTTCGGGGCGCTCCAGATTGGCCCAGGCCGCGTGTTCCGGGTGGGTGGCCAGGCTCACTCGCCCGGCGCCGGCGCGCAGCGCCGCGGTCGCGGTCAGCCGGGCCGCGCCGGAATAACCCGGCGCGCCGCCCACGACCAGCACATGCCCGCAATCCCCCTTGTGCGCCCCCGGGCGTCGGGGTGGCAGCCCCCGGGACCAGTCCGAGGGGCCGACACGGCGCGCCACCGGGGCCACGCCGTCGAAGATCGCGGGGGGCAGGTCCAGCGGCGCGACCTCCACGGCGCCGACCACGTCCACCGCGGGGCCCGTATGCAGCCCCAGCTTGTCCGCGATCATGGTGAGGGTGCGCTCGGCCCGCACCGCGCGTCCCAGCACCCGGCCGCTGTCGATGTCCACGCCCGAGGGCACATCGGCCGCCAGGATCGGGGCGCCGCTCGTGTTCAGCCGCTCGATCAGCTCGCCGTAGGCATCCGTCAGCGGGCGCTCCAGGCCGATCCCGAACAGGCAGTCCACCCAGACCTCCGCGGCCGCCGGGTCGAACGATTCCAGCGTGTGGACTTCGCCCCCGCCATCACGCCAGCGGGCGTGGGCACGGCGGCCATCGGAATCGGGGCGGGCCCGCGACGGCCCGCCATGGACCCGGATCTCCAGCCCCGCCTCGGCCGCCAGTCGGGCCAGGACGTAGCCATCGCCCCCGTTGTTGCCGGGCCCGCAGACAATGCCAACACGTCGGGCCTGCGGCCAGTGACGGCGCAGGGTGTCCAACAGGGCCCGGCCGGCCCGTTCCATCAGTTCGCCCGGCGCCACCCCCGGCTGGGCCAGCCCGGCAGCGTCCAGGGCGCGCATGCCCGCGTTGTCGAACAGTGCGCTGGTCAATGCTTGTGGGTCGGGTTCATGATTCACGCCATTACCTCCGTCGCGGAAGCCAAATCGTGCCTCAGCGCCTCGATCCACGCCAATGCACCGAACTGGCCGAACGTATCCGTACGTGGGGCGGCGAGTTGGGCTTTCAGGCCGTGCGCATCGCCCCCGCCGAGGTCCCCGCGGAGGATCGCCGGCACCTGGATAAATGGCTCGCGCAGGGTTCGCACGGCGAGATGGGCTGGATGGCCGAGCGGGCGGCCCTGCGCCACGCCCCGGATGCCCTGGTCCCGGGCGTACAGCGCATCATCAGTGTCCGCATGGACTACTTCCCGCCGGCCAGCCGACGTCCGGCCATCCAGCTGGCCGGGCAGGACCGCGCCTATATCTCCCGCTACGCCCTGGGACGCGACTATCACAAGCTGCTGCGCAAGCGCCTGACCGTCCTCGCGCGCCGGATCGAGGCCGAGGTGGGCCCGTTTGGCTATCGCGCCTTCACCGACAGTGCCCCGATCCTCGAGAAGGCCCTGGCCGCCCGGGCCGGGCTCGGCTGGATCGGCAAGAACACCAATCTGCTCGCGCGCGAGAGCGGTTCCTGGTTCTTTCTCGGGGAGCTGTTCACCGACCTGCCTCTGCCGGTGGACGAGCCGGCGGGCGAGCACTGCGGCCAGTGCACCGCCTGCCTGGAGGTCTGTCCCACGCAGGCCTTCCGCGGCCCGTATGACCTGGACGCCCGGCGCTGCATCTCCTACCTGACCATCGAGCTGAAGGGTTCCATCCCCGAGGATCTGCGCCCGCTGATCGGCAACCGCATCTACGGCTGCGACGACTGCCAGCTGGTCTGTCCGTGGAACCGCTTTGCCGAGGTCTCGGCGGAACCCGACTTCATCGCCCGCCACGGTCTCGACAGCGCCAGCCTGGTCGAGCTGTTCGCCTGGGACGAGGCGACCTTTCTCGCCCGCACCGAGGGCATGGCGATCCGCCGCATCGGCCATCCGCAGTGGCTGCGCAATCTCGCGGTGGCCCTGGGCAACGGCCCGGCAACCCCGGAGGCGGAGGCCGCCCTCGCCGCCCGTGCGGACCACCCGTCGGAACTCGTGCGCGAACACGTGGCCTGGGCCCGGGAACAGCTGCGCGCGCGCCGCGGCGCGGTGCCCCCGTCGCCGGAGACCCTGTCCCGGCTGACCCGCGCACCCCGGTAGCCCAGTACTCCGGTAGTCCGGTCGGCGCAGGTTGCCAGCATCGGCGCGACCGGCGACACTCGGGGGCCAAACGCAGCGTCCCCCCGGGCCCCGCCCACCACGAAAGGCTCCGTTCCTCGCCATGCCCGACCACCCGGACACCACGCGCTACCAGCGGATCTTCGAACAGGCGCCCGAGGCCCATCTGGTCCTGGACCGGCGCGGCGGGATCGTCGCGGGCAACCAGGCCGCCTGCGAGCTGCTGGGCTACACCCGGGCCGAACTGACCGGCGGCGTGCACATCACCGACCTGGACCTTCAGGCCACCCAGGACGATGTGGACGCCGCCCATTCGGACCCGGACAACCGCCTTCCCGCCCACTTCGAGAGCCGCTACCGGCGGCGCGACGGCAGCGAGTTCCCGGCCGAGGTCCACATCAATGCGATCCGCACCGACGGCGAGATCGAGGTCTTCACGACCTTCCGCGACATCACTCGCGAACGTCAGTCGGAACAGAACCTCCGGCGCCTCGAGACCCAGCTCGGGGCCACCGTGCGGCATGCCCCGCTGATCCTGTTCGCGCTGGACGCCAACGGCCGATTCACCCTCTCGGAGGGGGCCGGCCTGCACGCCCTGGGCCTGAGCCCCGGCGAGGTCGTCGGTCGCGACTTCCGCGAGGTCTATGCCGATCACCCCGACACCCTCGCGGCCGCCGAGCGGGCCCTGGCGGGCGAGGCCTTCCAGTTCGAGGACTCGGTCAACGGGACCCACCTGAGCGTTTCCTGGATCCCGCTGAAAGACAGCGACGGCGTACTCGGCGTCGCCTGGGACATCACCTCGCTGCGCGCCGCCGAGGCGGCTACCGGGGCCGAGCGCGACCGCCTGCTGACCACCCTGCAGTCGATCAGCGACGGCGTCATCACCACCGATACCGCCGGACGCCTGACCTACCTCAATCCCGCGGCCCAGGTCCTTCTGGGGGTCGACGCGACCGCCGCCCAGGGCCAGCGCGTGGACGAACTCCTGGATCTCGAGGACACCCGCACCGGGGCAAGCGTGCACCACCCGGTGGAACAGTGCCTGAAGCTCGGCGCGAGTACGGAGTCGCCCGAGCGCATCCTGCACCGGGCCGACGGCGCGATCCGCGTGGTGCGCATGCTGGCGTCTCCCTTGCAGCGACCGGACCGGGCCTCCCAGGGCGTCGTGATCGTGCTCCACGACCACACCGAACTGTGGCAGATGACCCAGCAGCTCAATCACCAGGCGAGCCACGACGACCTGACCGGCCTGTGCAACCGGCGCGAATTCGAGCGACGTCTGGAGGAGGCCCTGCGCACCCTGCAGGGGGACCAGACCCCGCACGTGGTGTTCTACATGGACCTCGACCAGTTCAAGATCATCAACGACACCTGCGGGCACCAGGCCGGCGACGAGCTCCTGCGCGAGCTGTCCGAACGCCTGCTGCACCTGATCCGCGAGAACGACACCCTGGCCCGCCTCGGCGGCGACGAGTTTGGCCTGCTGCTGTGCCACTGTCCGCTGGAGCGCGCGGAGGCGATCGCCCAGCGAATACTGGAGACCGTCCAGGCCCTGCGCTTCCAGTGGGAGGGCCGGCGCTTCGATGTCGGGGTCAGCATCGGCCTGGTCCCGGTCGGCGGCCCGGAACAGACCCTGCCCGAGGTCCTCAGCCAGGCGGATTCCGCCTGCTATGCCGCCAAGGAGAATGGCCGCAACCGGATCTACGTCTGGCAGCCCACCGACCAGGCCCTGCGCCGGCGGCGCGGGGAGATGGAATGGGTTGGCCGCATCCGCGCGGCGCTGGACGAAGGGCGCTTCGAGTTGTTCGGCCAGGCGGTGCATCCGCTGGGGCCCACCGATCCGGACCTGGCCCATGTCGAGGTGCTGATGCGCCTGCGCGACGAGGAGGACCGGTTGATCCCGCCGGGCACCTTCATCCCCGCCGCCGAGCGCTATCACCTGATGCCGGACATCGACCGCCACGTAATCGACAGCGCCTTCGCGATGCTGTCGCGGCATCGCGCGGCGCACGCTGACGGCCCCCGCTGCGACCCGACCGTCGCGATCAACCTCTCGGGCCAGTCGCTGGCCCAGGAGAGCATGCTCGAGTTCGTCACGGAGCGCCTGCAGCACTACGCGATCCCGCCACAGTGCATCATCTTCGAGATCACCGAGACCGCGGCGATCAGCCACCACGAGCGGGCCCAGAGCCTGATCCGCACCCTGCGCTACATGGGCTGCCGCTTCTCCCTGGACGACTTCGGCAGCGGGCTGTCGTCCTTCGGCTACCTGAAAAACCTGCCGGTGGACTTCATCAAGATCGACGGCAGCTTCGTGCGCGACATCGCCCACAACGCGGTGGACTCGGCCATGGTCACGGCCATCCACCGTGTCGGCCACGTCCTCGGTCTGCGCACCATCGCCGAATGCGTGGAGTCCGAGGCCACCATGGAACGCCTGCGCGAGATCGGCCTGGACTTCGTGCAGGGCTTCTACCTGTCGCAACCCACGCCCCTGGAGCAGCACCTGGAACCCGCGGACAACGCCAGCCACTGACCCCTTATTTCTGAGTGTTTTCCTTGGTTTTTGCCGGCGCTTTCGCGGCCGCGTTCGCGACTTGCTAGCGTATCGACAAACCAGAAACGGAAAGCCACGCACCCATGCCGTACTCGGAAGAACGCATTACCTCCACGCACCGCTGGTCGGACAAGACCTTCAGCTTCACCACCACGCGACCGGAGGGACTGGAATTCAAGAACGGGCAGTTCGTGACCCTGGGCCTGCGCCCCGAGGGCAAGCTGATCCCGCGTGCCTACTCGATCGTCTCCGAGCCCGAGGCCGAGGAACTGGAGTTCCTGAGCATCCATGTGCCGGATGGCGCGCTGACCAGTCGCCTGGCCGAGGCCGGCCCGGGCGACTCGATCTGGATCAACACCAAGGTCACCGGCTCGCTCACCTTCGACTACGTGCAGCCAGGCCGCACCCTGTACATGCTGGCCACCGGCACCGGTCTGGCCCCGTTCATCTCGCTGATCCGCAGCCCGGAGCTGTTCGAACACTTCGAGAACGCGGTGCTGGTGCACAGCGTGCGCACGGTGGAAGAACTGGCCTACCGCCAGGAGATCGAGTCGCGCATCAGCGACCGCCTGCGCTACGTGCCCACCGTGACCCGCGAAAACCACGACTTCGCCTGCCCGATCGCGCAGCAGCCGTACGACAACAACCAGCGCGGGGCCGACATGTTCCGCTCCGGCGAACTGAGCCGCATCCTCGACCTGCCCCCGGCCGATCCGGAGCAGGACCGCGTGATGCTGTGCGGCAACCCGGCCATGAACCGCGAGATGAGCGAATGGCTCACCGAACACGGCTGGACCCAGACCAACTACAAGGGCGTCGGGACCTTCACCGTCGAGCAGGCCTTCGTGACCACCATGTCCGACTCGGACGACTGAGTCCGCGACGGGCGGCGCTCAGGCCCCCGCCAGCAGGATCCAGCGCGCCTCGTTGATCCGCTGCAGGGTTGCCGTGTCGCCCCCGCGATCCGGGTGGTGGCGCTGCGCCATCCGGCGGTACTGATGGCGGACCGTGTCGGCGTCCACGGGGTCGGCCAGCTCCAGCACCGCCAGCGCCTGGTCGCGCCGCTCATCCCGCCCCATGCGGGCCCAGAACTCGCCCAGCAGCGCCTCCGCCGCGGCCGCATCCATCCGCTCCAGCTGGGTCAGGTCCAGATAGTAGGCCCGCAGCGGATCGCGGAGCACCGGCAGGCCCTCCGCCCTCGGTCGCGACCCGCCCCTCGCCGGTTCGATCCCGATATCCAGACAGTGGATGCGCACCCACTCGCCTTGCGGCCACAGCCGCTCGCGCAGCCGGTACAGGCAATGAAACAGCAGGAAGTGGGTCTGGAACAGGCTCAACGGCTCGCGCAGCCGCGCGCCGGCAAACGGTTCCACGCCCTGATCGCGCAACTGCGCGATCAGGGCGTGCTCGGTCAGCCCGGACGGCCGCGCCCGCAGGCACTCCAGTACCGGTTCCAGCAGCGCCGCCGCCACCGGCGCCCCGGTCGTCTCATCCGCCTCGATCATGCGCCCGGAAACTCGCCGTCGACATACACCCAGCGCCCATCCTCGCGGCGAAAGCGGCTGCGTTCGTGCAGGCGCACCCCCTGGCCACGCACCCGCGAGCGGGCAACGAACTCGACCCAGCCCTCCCGGTCCTCCGGCCCCCCGGCCCCGGTCGCGCGGATCGTCAGCCCCAGCCAGCGCTGGTCCGGCTCCAGCATCAGGGATTCCGGTCGCGTCTCCGGGGCCCAGGTGGCCAGAAGATAGTCCTCGCGCCCCTCCACGAAGGCGGCATAGCGCGAACGCATCAGCGCCTCCGCCGTTGGGGCCGCGGCCGCACCGTCCAGAAACGCCCCGCAGCAGGCCGGCCGGTCCCGCCCGGACCCACAGGCGCATGTACCCCCCTTCCTGCGGCTGGCCTTGCCCAAGCGATACCCCCCTCATCGAAGTCCCCGCCAGCATGCCCGAGCCATCGCCCGGGGTCGAACCCTCACATTGGGGCTGGTCTTTCACCTGTGGAAACGTTAGGTTGCGAAAGCACCCAAGGGAACGCTGATTCATGGCCAACATCCTGATCATGGGCTGCGGCGATCTCGGCTGCGGCGTCGGAGAACAGCTCGCCGCGGCCGGCCACACGGTCTGGGGCCTGCGCCGCCAGCCGGGGCGCATCCCGAAACCGATCCAGCCGCTGGCCGGCGACTTCGCCCGCGCGGACGCGCTGCCGCCGCTGCCCCCGGCGCTGGACACCGTCTATTTCATCGCCACCCCGGGCGAGTTCACCGAGGCCGCGTACCGCCGCGCCTATATCGACGGCCTGCGCAACACCCTGACCGCGCTGGAGCAGGCCCGCCAGCAACCGCGCCGCGTCGTGTTCGTCTCCAGCACCTCGGTCTTTGGCGCCGACGACGGGCGCTGGGTGGACGAAACCACCCCGGCCGAGCCCACCCGCTTCTCCGGGCGCTGCCTGCTGGAGGCCGAGCAGTTGCTGGCCGACAGTCCGTTGGCCGGCGTGGTCGTGCGCTTTGGCGGCATCTATGGTCCGGGGCGCGAGTACCACCTGCGCAAGGTTCGCGAGGGCGTGCGTGGCCAGCACGAAGCACCGGTCTGGACCAACCGCATCCACCGTGAGGACTGCGTGGGCCTGCTGACCCACCTGTTTCATCTGGACAACCCCGAGCCGCTTTATCTGGGCGTCGATGACGAACCGGCCCTTCGCCACGAGCTGCTCGGCTGGCTGGCGCAGGAGATGGAGCTCGATCCGCCGGGGACGCCGCCGATGCCGGCCGGCGAGGTCTGCGGCAAGCGCTGCCGCAACGAGCGGCTGCATGCCAGCGGGTATCGCCTGCGCTATCCCGAATACCGCACCGGCTATCGCGCCCTGCTCGACCAGATCGCCACCACCTGACCCAAGCCCTCACGCCTTGCAGGCTGAGCCCCGTCGGCCCTTGATGTTTCGTGCTTCGTCTGGCCGCCTGCCCTGTTGTGGCTAGGCCTGGTTCGTCCTCCGGTGTTTACGTGCCTTCGGTCCGCATACTGCCGTGCGCTGACTCGCCAGCGCGCCCCGAGGTACTTCTTTGCTCGTGCAAAGAAGTGAACCGTACCGACTTTTCCGGAGGCTCTGATCCTTGGGAGGATAGAGCGATGAGTGAGACGACACGGTATAGCCCGGAGGTCCGGGAACGGGCGGTGCGGCTGGTGTGGGAACACCAGGAGGAGTACCCATCCCAGCATGCGGCGATCCAGTCGATTGCACCGAAGATTGGCTGCACGGGCGAGACGCTGCGGCTGTGGGTCCGCCGCGCGGAGCGCGAGCGGGACGATGCCTCGGCGTTGTCGGATAACGAACGGGC
>NZ_KB905921.1:0-18172 GCF_000381105.1 Thioalkalivibrio sp. ALE12
CACAGCGGGCCGGGGTCGCGGCAGTCGGGCGTGTTTCTTGGGTACTTCTTTGCACGAGCAAAGAAGTACCTCGCGGCGCGCTGGCGAGTCAGCGCTCGGCAGTACGTGGACCGAAGGCACGTAAACACCGGAGGGCGAACCAGGCCTAGCCACACAGGGCAGGCGGCCGGGCGAAGCCACCGTAAACTTCAGAGCGAGGATCAGGCCCGGCCTCAGGGCGCGGGACAACGCCCGAGCGCCAGCACGCGGACCAACTCGGGCGGCAACGCAGGTTCATGCCGGATGCGCTCAACCTCAGCGGGAAACACCTGCGCGGTGAGGTGGGCAAGCAACTGCTCCCGGACCCGGTTGCCGTCCAGCGGACCGAGCAGCTGCTGCATGGAGGTCGCCGCTAGCCCCGGATAGCCACAGGGATTCATGCGCTGGAACGGCGCCAGATCCGGGGCGACGTTCAGGGCCAGCCCATGGATGCTGCGCCCGTGCCGGATACGCAAACCCAGCGCCGCAATCTTGGCCCCATCGACATACACCCCCGGCGCCTTGTCTCGACGCTGCGCATGGATCCCCCATTGCGCCAGCGTGTCGATCACCGCCTGCTCAAGACCGGCGACCAGACGCCGAACCCCGATCCCCAGTCGCGGCAGATCCACCAGCGTGTAGACGACCAGTTGTCCGGGACCGTGCCAGGTCACCTGCCCCCCGCGATCGATCGCCACCACCGGCGTCGCGCCGGGGTCCAGCAGGTGCTCGCGGCGGCCATTGCGGCCCTGGGTAAAGACGGGCGGATGCTCGACGCACCAGAACGCATCCGGCCGGGCTGCATCGCGTTCCCGCGCCTGGAGCTGCATCGCCTGCCAGACCGGGACGTAGGGCTGCATACCCAGCAGGCGGACCACCGGCCCGGGCGGGAGCACGTCGGTCACAGGATCATGCGCACCCGGTCGCAACGACCCAGGGAACGGTAGAAGGCGTCCAGCTGTTCCTGGCTGGTCGCGGTAAAGGTGATGGTGATGCCGACGAAGCGGCCGGCGCGCGAGGCGCGCTGCTCGATCACTGCGTCCCCGGCATCCAGATGCTCGGCGACACAGCCCTCGACTGCCTCCATCAGCTCCGGGTGGGCGTCGCCCATCACCTTCACCGGGAATCGGCAGGGAAACTCGATCAGGGTCTCGCGGTCGTCGCTCATGCGGCACCTCCGGACTGCAGGGGTTCGCTCACCGGCGCCCCGGGCTTGGCCGCCTGGTAGGCGGCGTGCACGGCCTGCCAGACCGGTCCGGGGCGCCCCGTGCCCACGGTGCGATCATCCAGCCGCGTAACCGGCAGGATCTCGCGGGTCGAGCTGGTGAGCCAGACCTCCCCGGCCCGGGCCAGCTCGTCGGCGCTGACCCCGCGCTCCTCCACCGGGTAGCCCAGCTCGCGCGCCAGGTCGAGCACCCGCGAGCGGGTGACCCCCGGCAGTACCGATGCATCCAGCGGCGGGGTGATCACCCGCCCGTCCAGGACCACGATGACATTGCTGGCCGCGCCTTCGGTCAACTGCCCGTCCCGCAACAACACGGCCTCGACGGCACCCCGCTCGGTGGCCTCCTGGCGGTTCAGCACATTGGCCAGCAGAGTGGTGGCCTTGATATCGCAGTGGCCCCAGCGGCGGTCCTCGGCCGTCACGGCGGCCACGCCGTCCACGCGGATGGTCTCCGGGAGGGGCCGGATCGGGCTGACCATCGCCAGGACGGTGGGTGGCGCATCCACCGGGAAGGCATGGTCGCGCGGGGCCACGCCACGGGTCACCTGAAGGTAGACCCCGAGATCGGGCGTCGCAGGGTCGGCATTGCGCGCCAGCAAGTCCATCAGAAGCGCACGCCACCCCTCGCGGTCAAACGGGTTGCGGATGCGGATCGCCGCCAGGGATCGCGCCAGGCGCTCCAGGTGCTCGGAGAGCAGGAAGAACTCGCCGGAGTAGCTGGGGATCACCTCGTATACCGAGTCTCCGAACAGGAAGCCCCGGTCCAGCGGCGAGATCCGCACCTGGTCCAGCGGCAGGTAATCCCCGTTGTAATAGGCAATGCTCACGGGCGAAACACGGCTCAGAATGGCCAGGCCGACTGAATGCCCAGGGCCGCACCATCCCACAGGCGGCGGATCAGACCGCCCTGTTCCACCGGCTGCAACGCAACCAGCGGCTGGGTCCGGAGGACCTCGCCGTTCAGACGCACCACGACTTCGCCCACCGGATCGCCCGCGGCCAGCGGGGCCTCCAGCGGCTGGTTGACCTCCATCGAGGCGTCCAGATCGTCCTCGCGCCCCGGCGGGACCATGACCCAGAAGTCCTCCGCCAGGCCCACGGCCACTTCGGTCTGCGCCCCGCGATAGACCCGCGGGGTCCCCAGTTCGTGCCCGCCCTCGAACAGCTTGCGGGTCGCGGTGAAGCGCATCCCCCAGTTCACCAGCGCCTGGGACTCGTTGGCGCGGCGAGTACCGCCCTGCTGATGATCCGACGCCTCGATCCCCATGACGACGGCCACCAACCGGCGGTCGTTACGCTTGGCGGACGAAACCAGGTTGTAGCCCGCGTTCGAGGTCCAGCCGGTCTTCAGGCCGTCGAATCCGGCATCGCGCCACAGCAGCATATTGCGGTTGCTCTGCGAGATGTCGTTGTACTCGAAGGAACGTTCGCTGTAGTAGCCGTAGAGATCCGGGAAGTCGCGGATCAGCGCCCGGGCGAGCAATGCCATGTCCTGGGCGGTGGTGTACTGCGACTCGTCGGAGGGCAGTCCGTGCGGGTTGGCGAAGTAGGACTGGCGCATCCCCAGCTCGCGCGCCTGGGCGTTCATCATGTCGACAAACGCCCCCTCCGAACCGGCAACATGCTCGGCCAGCGCGGTGGAGGCATCGTTGCCGGACTGGATGATCATCCCGCGCAGCAGATCCTCGACCACAACCTCCTCGCCGACCTCGATGAACATGCGCGATGCCCCGCGCATACCGGTCCGCCAGGCACGCTCGCTGACCGTAACCTGGTCGTCCAGCGCCATGCGGCCATCGGTGATTTCGCCAAACACCACGTAGGCCGTCATCAGTTTGGTCAGGCTGGCCGGCTCGCGCTCCACCAGCGGATCGCGGCTGGCGAGCATCAGGCCGGAGTCGAAGTCCATCAGCGCATAGCTCGCCGCCGTCACGTCCGAGGGCGGCCGCGGGATACCGCCGGGCACGTTCGCGCCGGCGCCGGCAACGGGCAGCTCCGACTCCTGCGCCTGCGCCGGAACCAGCGCCAGCAGGAGCGCCAGGATGACCGGCAGGCAGGCCGCCAACAGCGGCAGAAACGGGGTGCGGACGGACGAATTCATGATTGCGAAGGGCCTCCTGAAGGACCGAAATACGATAGCAGAATTGGGGCCCGGTACGGGCCGGAAATACCGGGAACGAGGGCTTACGGCGCGTCGGTCACTACGCGGTAGTCCACGTGCGCCGCGCCCTGCAGGCGATCGGTAATCGTGCGAACCGCATCGCCATCGGCCAGCGGGCCGATGCGCACGCGGTGCAGTTGCGCACCGTTGTCCCGTTCGACGCTGGAGATCCGCACCGGCTCCAAGCCGAGCGCGCGCAGATCCTCGCGCACCTGCTCGGCCGAATGGCGCTCGGCGAACGCCCCGACCTGGACGAAACGCCCGGGGCCCGCGGCCTCGCCATTGGCGCTGGCCGCGGCCGGCGCCGCTTCCTGCGGTTCGGGCGCGATGTCCGGCTGAGCTGCGGCGGCCACCTCGAGCGGCTCGGGCTCCGGTGCCTCCGCCACCCGGGCCGGCGTCGTGTCGCCCGGCCCCACCGCCCGGATGCGCACACGCGCGACCCCGGCATCGGTCATGTTGATGCGATGGGCGGCGGCGTAGGAGAGATCGATGATGCGTCCGTCCACGAACGGGCCGCGATCATTCACCCGTACGATCACCTGTTTGCCGTTTTCCAGGTTGGTGACCTCGACGAAGCTCGGCAGCGGCAGGGACTTGTGCGCCGCGGTCATCGCGTACATGTCGTAGGGCTCGCCGCTGGAAGTGCGCCGTCCGTGGAACTTGGTTCCATACCAGGACGCGTAACCCTCTTCCTCGAAGCCGTCGCTCGTGCGCAGTGTGCGATAGCGCTGACCGAACACCTCGTACTCGGACGGATTGCCATAGCGGCTGGGCGGCTCGTCACGCGGCTCCGGTTCCGGGATCAGCGCCAGATCCTGCGGCACATCCGCGGGATCGGGGTAGCTGTCATACGCGGCATCGCCCAGCGGGCGGTCCGGGTCGGCCTTGCGGTCGGGGGTGGACGAACAGCCCGCCAGGACCAGCGCCAGCAAGGCCGCCAGCGCGGCCCCGCCGACGCCCGCGCGGCGCGGTTTACTCGGCCAGCGCCTCGGCCAGCTGGTGGACGGCCATCGCATACAGCGGGCTCCGGTTGTAGCGGGTAATCACGTAGAAGTTCGGATACCCGAGATAGTACTCGTGGCCATCCTCGCCCTCGAGGCGGATGAACGAGTACTGGCCGTCCTCGTCCACGGCCTCGTCGGGGTAGATCCCGTGTGCGGCCAGTTCTTCGAGGTCAAAGCGCGCCTGATAGTTGCGGCTGATCAGCGCCTCGTGGGCATCGCCCTCGACCCGGGCCTTGGCCACCACCGGCTCGCCGTAGTTCCAGTGGTGCGCGCGGAAATAGTTGGCCACCGACCCGATCGCATCCGGCCAGGAGTTCAGCAGGTCACGCTGGCCGGAGCCATCGAAATCCACCGCGTAGTGGCGATAGCTGGACGAGATGAACTGGCCACGCCCCATGGCCCCGGCGTAGGAGCCGCGGGTCTCGCGCGGGTCGAGGCCCTCTTCATCCACCAGCGTCAGGAACTCGCCCAGCTCGCGGCGGAAGAAGTCGGACCGGGGCGGATAGTCGAAGCCCAGGGTCACCAGGGCATCGAACACGCGGAAACCACCGGTGTTGCGGCCGTAGTAGGTCTCGACCCCGATGATGGCGGCAATGATCTTCGGCTCGACGTCAAAGCGGTCCGCGGCGCGCTGGAGCCAGCGCTCATGCTCCTGCATGAACTCGCGCCCACGCTCGATGCGCTCATCGGTAATGAAGATCGGGCGGTAATCCTTCCACGGCCTTGCCTCGGCGGGGCTGGAGATCAGGTCAAGGATGCGCTGTTGCGGATCGGCCGCCGCGAACATCGCCTCCAGGGCCTCGCGGTCACGGCCCGCCTCCACCTGCTCGTCGATGAAGGCCTGGACCTCGTCGCGCTCGAGATACGGCGGGTCACCGGCGCGGAATTCGCTTTCCGCCGTGGCCGGAAGGGAGGCAAACGCCAGGATCAGGGTCAGCCCGACCGGCATCAGGAGTGGGCGGGCAAGACGGGCCCACACGGGGCGCAGGGTCAGGGTCATCGATTCACCAGGCGTTTCTGGGAGGCTATGCTCATGAGAATACCGAAGGCGACCATCAGGGTCACCAGCGACGTTCCCCCGTAACTGACCAGGGGCAGCGGCACACCGACTACCGGCAACAGGCCGGTCACCATGCCGATATTGACCACCATATAGACCGCGAAGGTCAGGCTGATACTCCCGCCCAGCAGCCGGGCATAGCGGTCCTGCGCCAACGCGGCGATCCACAGCCCGCGGGCGACAATCGCAAAATACAGCAGCAGCAAGAGTGCGACACCAATAAAGCCGAATTCCTCGGCGTAGACCGCAAAAATGAAGTCGGTGGAGCGCTCCGGCAGGAACTCCAGCTGCGACTGGGTCCCGTTCAGCCAGCCCTTGCCGTACAACCCCCCGGACCCGATCGCGATCTTCGACTGGATGATGTGATAGCCGGCCCCCAGCGGATCGGATTCCGGGTTGAACAGCGTGAGTACCCGCTGGCGCTGGTAGTCCAGCATCTGCGACCACAGGATGGGCACGGCGGCGGCCATCACGACGCCCAGGCCGACGAACCAGCGCCAGCCCAGCCCCGCGAGAAATACCACCAGTGCGCCGGCGGCCGCGACCAGCATCGAGGTCCCCAGGTCCGGCTGCTGCATGATCAGATACACCGGCACCAGGATCAGCACGCCGGTCACGAGGAGATCGCGAAAACGCGGCCGCCCACTGCGCAGCGAGAGGTACCAGGCCACCATCATCGGCACGGCGAGCTTCATGATCTCCGAGGGCTGGAAACGCATGAAACCGAGATCCAGCCAGCGCTGGGCCCCCTTGCCGACGTCCCCGACCCACATCACCGCCAACAACAGCAGGATGCCCGCCGCGAACAGCCACGGGGAGATCGCGCGCAGACCGTGCAGTGATACCTGCGCGACCAGCAGCATCGCGGCCACGCCCAGGCCGATGCGCATCAGTTGCCTCTCCACGGCCACCACGCTCTGCCCGGAGGCGCTGAACAGAACGGCCAGCCCGAGCAGCAGCAGGATCGACAGCAGGACCAGCAGCACACTGTCCAGGCGCAGGCTGCGCAGCACCCACTGGCTGACGGACATCTCACGGCCGGTTACGCTGATCATTCGTCCTCCGGCAGAGTCATGCCCGACCCTTCCAGCAGATAGGCGTCCATCACTTCGCGCGCCACCGGTGCGGCCACCCGGCCACCGGACCCTCCGTGTTCGACCAGGACCGCCACCGCGATCTGCGGATCCTCTGCCGGGGCATAGCCCACGAACAGGGCGTGGTCCCACAGACGCCGGGCCAGCTCCTCTTCGTCGTACTCTTCATCCTCGCCGAGGCTGAACACCTGCGAAGTGCCGGTCTTGCCGGCAATGGTGTAGGCCGGGCGGGTACTGCCCACGCTGCCCCAGGCGGTCCCGTGGCGGGCATGCACCGCCTCCACCAGCGAGCCGTGGATCGCATCCCAGTGCTGGTCGTCCACGACCACCGGCTCGCGCGTCACCGGTAGCGGATACTCCGGCTCCCCGGTCCCGTTGTCCATGGCGCGCAGCAGGTGCGGCTGATAGCGCACACCGCGCGTGGCCAGCGCCGCCGTAAAGTCGGCCATCTGCAGAGGCGTGGACAGCATGTACCCCTGGCCGATCGCGGTGATCAGGGTCTCCCCCGGGAACCACACCTCGTTGTGGGTGGCCCGCTTCCAGTCGCGGCTGGGCAGGATCCCCGCTCGCTCGCCGGTGGAATCGATCCCGGTGCGCTGACCGATCCCGAAGGCGCCAAGAATGGGCACCATGCGATCGATGCCCATGGTGTGGGCCAGATCGTAGAAGTAGACATCCGAGGACACCGCGATCGCGCGCGACATGTCCACCCGGCCATGGCCCTCGCGGCGCCAGTCACGATAGCGCCGTTCGTGCCCCGGGAGCTGGTAGTACCCGCGTGCGAACATCTCGCGCTCGGCGGTCGTAACACCTTCGTCGAGGGCTGCCAGCGCGACCAGTGGCTTGACCGTCGAGCCCGGCGGGTACTGCCCGCTCAGGGCACGATTGAACAGCGGCCGGCGCTTGTCATCGCGCACCGCGGCGAAATCGGCCTGCGAGATTCCGTGGACAAAGGCCTCGGGATCAAAACCGGGGGCGCTGACCAGCGCCAGCACCTCGCCGTTATTCGGATCGATGGCCACGATCGCGCCATCCCGCCCGGCCAGCGCCCGGTAGGCCGCCTGCTGCAGGTTCACATCCAGGGTCAGGGTCAGGTCCGTGCCCGGCTGCGGCGGGGTCACCGACAGCTCGCGGATCACCCGCCCCTGGGCGTTCACCTCCACCTGGCGATAGCCTGGCCGGCCGTGCAGCAACTCCTCGTAGTAGCGTTCGACCCCGCTCTTGCCGATATGCGAGGTCCCGGCATAGGCCCGCCCGTCCACCCGGCGCAGATCCTGCTGGTTGATGCGCCCGACATAACCGACCGCGTGCGAGAATTTGGAACCCAGGGGATAGAAACGCAGCGGACGGGCCTCGATCTCGACCCCCGGCAACTCGTGGCGCGAGACCGCGATACGGGCCACAGTCTCGTCATCCAGCCCGGCCTTCAACAGCACCGGCTGGAACGGGCGCCGCTGCCGAACTCCGCGGTGGAAGCGCTCGATATCGGCCTCGCTCAGTTCCAGATAGCCGCGCAGGCGGCTCAGCAGGGAATCCAGATTACCGGCCTGCTCGACCGTGATCTCCAACTGGTAGGACGCCCGGTTGCCCGCCAGCAGGATGCCATTGCGGTCGCGAATCACGCCCCGGGTAGGGGCGATCGGCTCGACCCGTAACCGGTTGTTCTCGGAGAGAGTGGTGAAATGCGAGTGCGCGCCGACTTGCAGCCCCGAGAGCCGCCAGCCCAGCGCCAGCAGGATGGCGGCCAGGATGACCAGTGCCAGCAGGATGCGCACGACAAAGCGCTCGCGGTCCTGCTGTTCCTCGCCGTAGGCATCGCGCTCGGCCATCTCAGCGGGTCACGGCGTCACGACCAGGTCCGTGGCCCGCGCACGCAAACGCCGCACCGCCCCTGCGGGACGGCGCGGCGCTGACCGACCGCTGCATGCAGCGGGGCGCGGCGTCAGATCTTGCTCTTCTGGTAACGCTTGTAGCTGGCAACAATCTCCGCCTTGGCTTCGTCGGCGCCAACCCAGCCTTCCACCTTGACCCACTTGCCCTTCTCCAGCTCCTTGTAGCGTTCGAAGAAGTGCTTGATCGAGTCCAGGAGCTCCTTCGGCACGTCGTCCGGGCTCTGGAACCGCGCGGACTGCGTGCACAGCTTGTCCACCGGCACCGCCAGGATCTTCGCGTCTACCCCGGCCTCGTCGGTCATCTTCAGCATGCCGATCGGGCGCGAGCGCACAACCGAGCCCGGCAGCAGCGGCACCGGGGTGATCACCAGCACGTCCACCGGGTCGTTGTCTTCCGACTCCGTGTTCGGGATGAATCCGTAGTTGCACGGATAGAACATCGCGACCGCCATAAAGCGATCAACCACCAGAGCCCCGCTGTCCTTGTCCATCTCGTACTTGACGGGCTGACCCTGGGTGGGGATCTCGATCACCACGTTGATGTCGTTGGGGAGATCCTTGCCGGCTTCGATCTGGTTGAGGTCCATGCTTGAGTAGTTTCCGATTGCTTTGAAGAGCGAGGGATTATACAGGGGAGACACCCCGCAAGGGCACCCATCAACAGTCGCATCAGGGAGACTCGAACGGCCGCGCGCGGTTGCGGCGCATCGGCCTCAGGCGGTATAAGACCGCGCTCGGGAAACGGTTTGCGGCCCGCCCTCGCCCCGGGCCGGCTGCCCGTTTCACCACCGCAATCACCGTGCCGTCCCGTTCCCGGCGAGTCCTGCGGTTCGGTACGGCACCCGGCAGGAGTCAGCTATGCGTATCGTCCTGATGGGCGCACCGGGTTCCGGCAAGGGCACCCAGGCCAAGAAGATGGTCGCCACCTTCGGCATCCCGCAGATCTCCACCGGCGACCTGCTGCGCGCCGCGGTCGCGGCCCGGACCGAACTCGGCAAGCAGGTCGAGAACGCGATGGAATCCGGCAATCTGGTCCCGGATGATCTGGTCCTGGGCCTGATCCGCGACCGCCTGCAGGAACCCGATGCGCAGAAGGGCTTCATCCTCGACGGCTTCCCGCGCAATGTCGCCCAGGCCGAGGCGCTGGACAGCATGCTGGCCGACATCGAGTCGCCGCTGGACCGCGCCATCCAGATCGACGTCCCGTTCGAGGAACTCAAGCAGCGCCTGACCGGCCGCGTCTCCTGCGGGGACTGCGGCGCGGTATTCAACACCCATACCTTCCCGCCACAGAAGGAAGGCGTGTGCGACCTGTGCGGCGGCGATCTGATCCACCGCGCGGACGACAACGAGGAAACCGTGGTCAATCGCCTCAAGGTCTACGAGGAGCAGACCCGGCCGCTGATCGAGTACTACGATCGCCACGGTCTGCTCAAGCACGTCAACGGCACCCGCGACATCGAGCTGATCTTCGACGAGATCCGCCAGCTGCTGTCCTGACGCCGGGATGAGCCGCCGGCCCGCCAACCCCCCGCCGCGCCATCGCCCGATCGCGCGGCCGGTCGCGTGCGGGATCGGCCTGGTGACCGCGGCGCTGCTCCCGCTCGCGCTGCCCGCGGAGGAGCGCCCCCCGGGATGCGAGTTCGCCCCGGGGGTCGAGTGGCCCGAGCTGCGCACCCTCGAGGGCGGCCTCACCGAGATCGACGCCGACCAGGTGCGCCGGGACGGCGAACGCATCTCGGCCTCGGGCAACGTCCAGCTGTTCGAAGGCGGACAGCGCCTGGACACCGAATTCCTCGAATACGACCGCGCCACCGGCACCGCCCGAACCGAAGGTGACACCCGCCTGTTCGACGGCGACCTGCTGCTGCACACCGAGGGCGGGGAATACCGCCTGGACGCGGAGACCGGCGAGTTCCGCAGGATCGACTTCCTGGTGCAGTCCATCCCGGCCCGGGGCCACGCGGCCCTGGGCGTCCAGCACGCCCCGCACCGTCACGACTTCGAGGAGGCCGAATACACCACCTGCCCGGTCGGCAACGATTCCTGGTGGCTGCGCACCCGGGATCTGGAGCTCGATCGCGAGACCGGCGTGGGCGTGGCCCGCAATGCGACCATCCGTTTCAAGGGTGTACCCATCGCCTACACCCCGTATATCAACTTCCCGCTGGACGACCGCCGCAAGAGCGGCTTCCTGCTGCCCAGCGCGGGCACCGGCGGCCGCACCGGCTTCGATCTCGCGACGCCCTGGTACTGGAACATCGCGCCCAACTACGACGCGACCTTCACGCCTCGCATCATGGCCGATCGCGGAATCATGCTCGGCACCGAGTTTCGCTACCTCCAGCCCCGGCACAATGGCGTACTCGACGTGCGCTACCTGCCGGACGACCGCGAGACCGGCGAAGACCGCCACTTCGCCCAGTGGCGCCACCAGACCCGCATCACCTCCAATCTGAACCTGCGCGTCGACGCTGCGGATGTCTCCGACCGGGAATACTTCTTCGACTTCGGCAACTCGGACCGCTATGCGGGTTCGACGCCCTATCTGCGCCGATCCGCCGACCTGACCTGGAACCAGCCGGCCTATCGCCTGCGCACCCGCATCGAGGACTACCAGATCGTCGACCCCGAGCTGAGCGCCGCCGGCGAGCCCTACCAGCGGCTGCCACAGATCACGCTGGAGGCCGGGGAATACCTGGGCCACGGGCTGTCCTGGGATCTGGATACCGAACTGGTGCGCTTCGAGCGCAGCGAGGACCAGTCCGGGCGCCCCGTGGGTACCCGCCTCGACCTGAATCCCGAGGTCCGCTGGCGCCATGACACCGGCGGCTTCTTCTTCGAACCCGCCACCGGTGTCCGCCATACCCGCTACGAACTGGACCGCCGCGACCAGACCAGCGGTCCGGAATCGATCAGCCGGACGGTACCACGCGCCTCGATCGACACCGGGCTGATCTTCGAACGTTCCATCGCCAACGGCCGCCGCCTGCAGACCCTGGAACCGCGCATCTTCTACGGCTACGTGCCCTACCGCGACCAGGACGACATCCCGATCTTCGACACCGGCGAGGCCGACTTCAGCTTCGACAACCTGTTCAGCCTGGACCGTTTCGTCGGCGCCGACCGCGTGGGCGATACCCATCAGGTCACCACCGCCCTGACCACCCGCATCCTCGACCAGCAGACCGGGCGCGAGCGCCTGAGCCTGTCCGCCGGTCAGATCCACTACCTCGAGGACCGCGAGGTCCGCCGCGGTACCGGACAGGACCCGCTGACGGACTCGCGTTCGGACCTGGCCCTGGAAGGTCGCGTGCGCATCGGCGATGCCTGGAGCGGCCGCGGCTCCATCCTCTACAACGAGGACGCGCGCGAAACCACCCTGGCCGCGATCTCGGTCGGCTACCACCCCTCCGAGCGCGCGCGGATCAACGTCGGCTACCGCCAGCGCGAGGCCGGCGCCCGCTCCATCGACCAGACCGACGTCTCCGTGATGTGGCCGGTCACCGATCGCATCGACGCGATCGGCCGCTGGAACTACAGCCTGCAGGAAGAACGCGACCTCGAACTTCTGGCCGGGCTTCAGTATCGTAGTTGCTGCTATGGTATCCGTGTGGTGGCGCGCCGCGCGTACAGCTTCGACGAGACCTACGACAACTCGATCTACTTCCAACTCACGCTGGACGGCCTGGCAAGGTTCGATTCCGGCGTGGATTCGCTATTGCGCGAGGGTATTGCCGGATATGACGCACGTCCCTGAACAACGCCGCGGCGGGGTCCGCACCCTGCTGCCCCTGCTGGCCGTCCTGGTCTACGGCCTCGGCCTGCCGGCCATGGCCCAGACGCCCGGGTCGGCACCCGGCGGGCTCTCGCAGGGCGCGGTCGAGGCACCGGTCACGCCCGGGGCCGCCCGTGACGGCGGTACCCCGGCGGCGCCCATCACGCCCGAGGGCGACCGCTTCACCGACCGCATCCTGGCGGTGGTGGGCGACGACGTGATCACCCAGCGCGAGCTGGTGGAGCGCATGAACCTGGTCGCCCAGCAGATGATCGAGCGCGGTAACCGTCCGCCCGACCAGGACACCCTGGCGCGCCAGGTCATGGAGCGCCTGATCGTCGAGCGCGTGCAGCTGCAGGAGGCCGAGCGCGTCGGCATCAACATCGACGAGATGACCCTGAACCGCGCGATGGAGAACATCGCCCGCGAGAACCGCATGACCCTGCCGCAGCTGCGCCAGGCTCTGATGCAGGACGGCGTGGACTTCAACGCCTTTCGCGAGCAGATCCGCCACGAACTGACCGTCAACCAGCTGCAGCGCCGCCAGGTCGACCAGCGCGTCCGCGTCTCCGATCAGGAGATCGCCGACCTCATCGCCTCCGAGAGTGGCGCCATTGACCGCGGCGTGCGCTACCGCATCGCCCAGATCATGGTCGCCCTGCCCCAGGGCGCCGACGCCCGGCAGATCGCCGAGGCGCGCCAAAAGGCCGAGTCGCTGCGCGACCGCGTGCGCGAGGGCGAGGACTTCGCCACCGTCGCCATCAGCGAATCCGAAGGGCCGCAGGCCCTGGACGGCGGCGATCTGGGCTGGCGTTCCGCCGGCGAGATCCCCACCGTGTTCGCCCGCGAGGCCGTACTGATGCGGACCGGCGAGGTCAGCGATGTCCTGCGCTCCCCCAGCGGTTTCCACATCATGAAGCTGCTGGACCGCGAGGGCGGTGACCAGACCCGCGTGCAGCAGACCCGCGTGCGCCACATCCTGATCAGTCCGGACCAGGTGCGCAGCGACGAGGACGCGCGCCGCCAGGCGCAGTCCCTGTACAACCGCATCCGCGAGGGCGCCAGCTTCGAGGACCTCGCCCGCGCCAACTCCGACGACCCCGGCTCGGCCGCCCAGGGCGGCACCCTCGGGTGGGTCAGCCCGGGCGAACTGGTTCCCGCCTTCGAGGAGGCCATGCAGGCGCTGGAACCGGGCGTGGTCAGCGAGCCGGTGGAGAGCCAGTTCGGCTGGCACATCATCGAGGTCCTGGAGCGCCGCGAGGTGGACACCTCGCGCGAACAGATCCGGGCCCGCGCCCGCGAGATCCTGCAGAACCGCAAGCGCGACGAAGAGCTCGAGCTGTGGCTGCGCCGCCTGCGGGACGAGGCCTATGTCGAATACCGGGTCGACGGCTTCGGCTCCTGATCCGCGCGGGGCCCACCCGGTCCCGCGCCTGGCCCTGACCGCCGGCGATCCCGCCGGGATCGGGCCCGATCTGCTGATCGCCATGGCGCGGCAGCGCGGCCAGGCGCAGCGCGTCGCCATCGCCGATCCTGGCGTGCTGGAGGCCCGTGCCCACCAGCTGGGCGAGTCCCTGCGCCTGGTGCCCTTCGACCCCCGACGCCCGCGCGAGCCCACCCCGGCCCACACCCTGGAGATCCTGCCGGTACCGGTCGCCGTCCCGGTGGTCGCCGGCACCCTGAACCCCTCCAACGCCGAACACGTGCTGGCCCTGCTCGCCACGGCCGCCGACGGCTGCCTGGACGGCACCTTCGAGGCCATGGTCACCGGCCCGGTCCACAAGGGCGTGATCAACCGCGCCGGTATCGCCTTCAGTGGTCACACCGAGTGGCTGGCCGAACGCGCCGGGGCTCCGACGCCGGTGATGATGCTGGCCACCGAGACGCTGCGAGTCGCGCTGGTGACCACCCATCTGCCCCTGCGTGCAGTCCCCGATGCCATCACGGCCGAACGCCTGGAGGCCGTGACCCGCGTGCTGCACCACGACCTGCGCCGTGACTTCGGCATCGACGAACCCGTGATCGCGGTCTGCGGCCTGAACCCGCACGCCGGCGAGGACGGCGTCCTCGGACGCGAGGAGATCGAGATCATCACCCCGACCCTGGATCGCCTGCGAGAGGCCGGCATGCATCTGCGCGGCCCACTCCCGGCCGACACCGCGTTCACCCCGCGCGCGCTCGAAGGCGTCGACGCGGTGCTGGCCATGTATCACGATCAGGGCCTGCCGGTCCTCAAGCACACCGGCTTTGGCGGGGCCATCAACGTGACCCTGGGCCTGCCCTTCATCCGCACCTCGGTGGATCACGGCACCGCACTGGACCTGGCCGGCACCGGGCGCGCGGAGGTCGGCAGCTTCCAGGCCGCCGAACGCCTGGCGGAAACCCTCGCGGCCCGTGCCGCGGCCCGTGCCGCCGCCAGCAGGAGCATCTCGGGGACATGACCCGCCTCAAGACCTCGTCGCCGATCCGCAAGCGCTTCGGCCAGAACTTCCTGCACGATGCCGGCATCCTCGCGCGCATTGTCGCGGCGATCGACCCGCAGCCGGGAGACGCCGTGCTCGAGATCGGGCCCGGCCGCGGCGCCCTGACCGCGGCGCTGCTGGAGCGCCTGGACCACCTGGTCGCCGTGGAGATCGACCGCGACCTGGCCGCCGGGCTGCGCGCCGGTTTCCCTCCGGAGCGCCTGGACCTGCACGTGGGCGATGCCCTGGACATGCGGCTGGCCGATCTCGGCCCCCTGCCCGAAGGCGGCTGGCGCGTGGTCGGCAACCTGCCCTACAACATCTCCACCCCGCTGATGTTCCATCTCCTCGAACAGGTCGGCGCGATCCGCGACATGCACTTCCTGCTGCAGCGCGAGGTGGTGGAACGCATGACCGCCGCGCCCGGCAGCAAGCGCTACGGCCGCCTGACCGTCATGCTGGCCGCCCGGGCCTCGGCCACGGCCCTGTTCACGGTGCCGCCCGGGGCCTTTCACCCGCCGCCCAAGGTCTACTCCAGCGTGGTGCGCATCACGCCCCTGGCCGAGCCGCGGGTCGCACCGGCGCTGTACCCGACCTTCGCGCGGGTGGTGAACCAGGCCTTTTCCAGCCGCCGCAAGACGCTGCGCCGCGGGCTGTCCGGTCTGGCCACGATCGCGGACCTGGAGGCCGCCGGGCTGGACCCCGGGGAACGGCCGGAGAACGTCGACATCAGCGGGTTCGAGGCCCTGGCCCGGCAGATCCACGCAGGCGCGCACTGAGCCACCGGTCACCACGATCCGCTACCATGAACCCATGGACCTGATCGTTGCCGATGTCGGCGGAACCAACACCCGTGTCGCGCGCGCCCGCCGCGAGGCGGATGGCTGGTCCCTGCACGAGGCGCAACGCTACCCGAGCCGCGAGCATCCGGACCTCGCCAGCATCCTTGAGCACTGGCGCCACGAATACGCCACAGTGGATACGTTCGCCGCCGCCGGACTCGCGGTGGCCGGCCCGGTCCATCAGGGCCGGGCACGCGTGACCAACCTGGACTGGCCCGCCCTGGAGGCCGCCAGCCTCGGCGAACGCCTGGGTATGCCGGTCACGCTCCTCAACGACTTCGCCGCCATCGGCGCGAGCCTCGACGCGCTGCAACCCGGCGACTGCGAGACCCTCCAGCACGCGACACCCGATCCGGCGGGCCTGCGCCTGGTCGCGGGGGCCGGCACCGGGCTGGGCACCTGTCTGGTGGGTCCGCCCGGCCGGCCCGCCATCTATCCCGGCGAGGGCGGACACGCGCGCTTCTCGCCCGCCGGGCCCGAAGAGGCCGCGCTGGGCGATTTCGTAAGCCGCGAACTGGGCTACTGCACGCGCGAACACCTGCTGAGCGGGCGCGGGATCGCCCGCATCGGCCAGTTCGAGCTCGACCGGCAAGCGGATCCCGAGCTGGCGGAGGCCCTTGCCGCGCGGGACCCGGCAGCCGCTATCGGCGAACTGGCCCGGGCGGGCCACCCGGCCGCCGAGAACGTGATCGACCGCTTCGTCGGGCTGTATGCCGGACAGCTGGCCGACATGGCCCTGACCGCGCTCCCCACCGGCGGCATTTACCTGGCCGGCGGGATCGCGCCCCGCTGGGTCGACGCCTTCCGTGGCCCGCGCTTTCGCTGTGCCTTCCGGAATCGCCCACCGATGACCCACTTGCTTGAGCAATTGCCCGTGGCCCTTATCATGCACCCCGAACCGGGCCTGCTGGGCGCCGCCGTCTGCGCCAGCCGGTCCGCGACCCCCTGATGCCGGGTCTCCCGCTCAAACCTGGAGCCACAACCGCATGAACCCGCCCCAAGAGCACGACGCCGAAGCCCATACCATCGAGATCGAGGTGTCCACCGCCTACGTGGAGGACCAGTCCGAGCCGGATGACGACCGCTACGTGTTCGCCTATCACGTGGTCATTCGCAACGCCGGCGCGCTGACCGTGCAACTGCTCAACCGCCACTGGATCATCCGCGACGGCCGCGACCAGACGCAGGAGGTCCGTGGCGAGGGGGTGGTCGGCGAACAGCCGAGCATCGCGCCCGGCGACAGCTTCGAATACACCAGCGGCACGGTCATCGAGACCCCGGTCGGCACCATGGAGGGCTCCTACGGCATGCGCGACGAACGCGGCAACACCTTCGACGCGCCGATCCCGCCGTTCACCCTCTCCGTCCCGCGCACCCTGCACTAGGCCGGGCGGAACGATGGCGCTGTACGCAGTCGGAGACCTCCAGGGCTGTCTGGACCCGCTGGATCGACTCCTGGAACAGGTGCGGTTCGATCCGGCGGAGGACCACCTGTGGCTGGTCGGCGACCTGGTCAACCGCGGCCCGGACTCGCTGGGCTGCCTGCGCCGGGTCATGGACCTGGGCGATGCTGCCACGACGGTCCTCGGCAACCACGACCTCCACCTGCTCGCCACCGCACAGGGCGTCCGCACGCCCGGTGGCAAGGACACCCTGCGCCCGGTGCTGGATGCCCCGGATGCCGCGGACCTGCTCGACTGGCTGGCCCAGCGCCCGTTGCTGCACCGCGACACCGCCAGCGGCTGGACCCTGGTGCATGCCGGACTCCCGCCCGCCTGGGACCCGGACACGGCCGCGCGCGAGACCCGGCGCGTGGAGGCCGAGCTGCGCGACCCGGCACGACGCCACGCACTGTTCGAGGTCATGTACGGCGACGAACCCAGCCACTGGAGCCCGGATCTCGCCGGATACGAGCGCCTGCGCTACACCATCAATGCCTGTACCCGCATGCGCTATCTCACCGCGGACGGCGGCCTGGAGTTCGCCGGCAACGGCCCGCCCGAGGAAGCGCCCTCCGATCTCCGGCCCTGGTTCCGGATGCCGGGGCGAGCCGCCGCCGGGCACCCGATCGTGTTCGGACACTGGGCCGCGCTGGGCCACCGGGTGGGAGCGGACTGGCTGGCGCTGGACAGTGGCTGCGTCTGGGGCAACTGCATGACGCTTGCCCGCCTCGATCACACCGACGGCGACCCGGCCCGCGTCACCACCTGGCAGACGCCCTGCCCCGCCTGACCCGCCCGCGGCCGCGCGTCACCACCCTCTGGGGACACGCCCTTCAGCCTGACCGCTTGCCTCGTGGTGGCTGGTCCTGGTTCATCCTCCGGTGTTTACGGTGGCTTCGGTCCACGTACTGCCCGGCGCTGACTCGCCAGCGCGCCGCGAGGTCCTTTCTTGCTTGCCCAAGAAAGGACCCAAAGAAGGGCACCCGGATTTCGCCCGGGGACCTTGCTCCAGGGCTCTCGGGCCGGCGGCGCTGAACTCGCTGCGCTGCGCTTCGCTCAGACATCCAGCGCCTTCTTCCGGCCCGAGAACCCTTCCGCAAGGGGCTCCATACGGGGGAGGAAGGTCAAGACAGGAGGTATTCCGACCCCGCGACACAACAACGGCCCTGCCGCCTGAAAGCCCCCGGCGCCCGC
>NZ_KB905922.1:0-16424 GCF_000381105.1 Thioalkalivibrio sp. ALE12
TACCATCAACCACTTCAGGGGTCCGTTCGTGCAGCGTGACCCAAACCAACGGGTCTCCGGGAAACCCGGGGCGGTTCATTCGGATGGCAATAACTATTGTTGTGTCGTGGGGCTGGAATACCTTCTGTCTTGACCTTCCCCCCCCCGTATGGAGCCCCTCGCGGAGGGCGTGATGGGCCGGGAGAAGGCGCTGGATGTCTGAGCGGAGCCGAAGGCGCAGCGAGTTCAGCGCCGCCGGCCCAGCGCGTCCGGAGCGAGGTTCCCGGGCGAAATCCGGGTGCCCTTCTTTGGGTCCTTTCTTGGGCAAGCAAGAAAGGACCTCGGGGCGCGCTGGCGAGTCAGCGCCGGGCAGGTTGCGGACCGAAGGCACGTAAACACCGGAGGACGAACCAGGCCTAGCCACAACAGGGCAGGCGGCCAGACATAACCAACGTAAACACGATAGCGGACAGCGGGCGATGAGCGCGCCGCGCCGTTATAATGCGCGGCTTTCCCCACATTCCGACCCGAGCGCGCCCGCGATCATGGACAAGAGCTTCGACCCCAAGAGCATCGAGCAGACCCAGTATGAACGCTGGGAGGCCGCGAACATCTTCGCGCCGCCGGAGTCGGGCGAGGCCAACTACTGCATCCTGCTGCCGCCGCCGAACGTGACCGGCACGCTGCACATGGGGCATGCCTTCCAGCACACGCTGATGGACACCCTGATCCGCTACCGCCGGATGCACGGCGACCGCACCCTGTGGCAGGGCGGCACCGATCACGCCGGGATCGCCACCCAGATGGTGGTGGAGCGCCAGCTCGCCGCGCAGGAAAAGAGCCGCCACGACCTCGGTCGCGAGTCCTTCCTAGATGCCGTCTGGGACTGGAAACACCAATCCGGCGGCACCATTACGAGCCAGATGCGCCGGCTGGGCGACTCCGTGGACTGGTCGCGCGAACGCTTCACCATGGACGACGGCCTGTCCAACGCGGTGCGCGAGGTCTTCGTGCGCCTGCATGAGGAAGGCCTGATCTATCGCGGCAAACGCCTGGTCAACTGGGACCCGGTGCTGCACACCGCACTGTCCGATCTCGAGGTACTGTCGGAGGAGGAGGCCGGTCACCTGTGGCACTTCCGCTATCCGCTGGCGGACGGCTCGGGCCACCTGACCGTCGCGACCACCCGCCCGGAGACCATGCTGGGCGATACCGCCGTGGCCGTACACCCGGAGGACGAGCGCTACCGGCACCTGATCGGCCAGACGATCCGCCTGCCTCTGGTCGGACGCGAGATCCCGATCATCGCTGACGACTACGTCGAGGCCGAGTTCGGCTCCGGCTGCGTGAAGATCACCCCGGCGCACGATTTCAACGACTACGCGATGGGGCAGCGCCACGACCTGCCGGTGATCAACATCCTGACCATCGACGCCTGCCTGAACGAAAACGTGCCCGAGGCCTACCAGGGCCTCGATCGCTATGAGGCGCGCAAGCGTGTGGTCGCGGACCTCGAGGCCGAGGGACTGCTGGAAAAGATCGACGACCACAAGCTGATGGTCCCGCGCGGCGACCGCTCCGGCACCGTGGTCGAGCCCTACCTGACCGACCAGTGGTACGTGAAGGCCGGCCCGCTGGCCGAGCCGGCGATCAAGGCGGTGGAAGACGGCCGCATTCGCTTCGTGCCGGAGAACTGGTCGAAGACCTACTTCGAGTGGATGCGCAACATCGAAGACTGGTGCATCTCGCGCCAGATCTGGTGGGGCCACCGCATCCCGGCCTGGTACGACACCAATGGCAATGTCTACGTCGGCCGCTCCGAGGACGAGGTCCGCGAGAAGCACGGCCTGGCGGCCGATGTGGTGCTGACCCAGGACGAGGACGTGCTCGACACCTGGTTCTCCTCCGCGCTGTGGCCGTTTTCCACCCTCGGCTGGCCGGAACAGACGCCGGAGCTGCGCGACTTCTACCCGACCAGCGTGCTGGTCACCGGCTTCGACATCATCTTCTTCTGGGTCGCCCGCATGATCATGATGGGCGAGCACTTCATGGGGGACGTGCCGTTCCGCGAGGTGTACGTCACCGGCCTGATCCGCGACTCGGAAGGCCAGAAGATGTCCAAGTCCAAGGGCAACGTGATCGACCCGATCGACTTGATCGACGGCATCAGCGCCGACAACCTGGTCGCCAAGCGCACCCAGGGCCTGATGCAGCCGCAGATGGCGAAGAAGATCGAGAAGACCACGCGCAAGAGCTTCCCCGACGGCTTTCCCGCCTTTGGCACCGATGCCCTGCGCTTTACCCTGGCGGCTCTGGCCACCACCGGGCGCGACATCAAGTTCGACCTCGGCCGCATCGAGGGCTACCGCAACTTCTGCAACAAGCTGTGGAACGCCTCGCGCTTCGTACTGATGAACGTCGAGGGCCACGACTGCTCGGCCGCGGACGACACGGCGGAGCACCGCACCCTGGCCGATCGCTGGATCCTCGACCGCCTGGCGGCCACCGCCGAGACCGCCACGCAGCAGTTCGATGCCTACCGCTTCGACCTCGCCGCGCAGACGCTCTACGAGTTCACCTGGCACGACTACTGCGACTGGTACCTGGAGCTGACCAAGCCGGTCCTGAACGACGACGCCACACCGGATGCGGTCAAGCGCGCCACGCGCAATACGCTGGTCACCGTGCTCGAGGCCCTGCTGCGCCTGCTGCACCCGGTGATGCCGTTCATCACCGAGGCGATCTGGACCAGTGTGAAGCCACACGCCGGGATCGGCGACGACGTCGAGTTCCTGGTGCAGTGCCGCTGGCCGGCGCAGGACGGCTTCCCGCGTGATGCCACCGCCACCGCCGAGCTCGACTGGGTCAAGGACTTCATCACCGGGCTGCGCCGCATCCGCGCGGAGATGGACATCGCTCCGGGCAAGCCGCTGCCCGTGCTGGTGAAGAACTGGACCGACGCCGACCAGGAACGCTACACCCGCCACCGCGGCCTTCTGGAATTCCTGGCCAAGCCGGAAAGCGTCACCTGGCTGGATGCCGCCGACGAGGCCCCGGAGTCCGCGATGGCCCTGGTCGACGACATGCAGCTGCTGATCCCGCTGGCCGGGCTGATCGACAAGGATGCCGAGCTGGCCCGCCTGGACAAGGAAATCGGCAAGCTCGACAAGAACCTCGAGCAGAGCGAAAAGCGCCTTGCCAACGCGAGCTTCGTCGACCGCGCCCCGGCCGACGTGGTGCAAAAAGAACGCGACCGCGTCGCCGAGATGCACACTACCCGCGACCAGCTCGCCGCCCAGCGCGAACGCATCCGCGCGATGTGAGGGCCTGTATTCACCACGAAGACACGAAGAAGGTCAAGGGCGAAGGGCGTTTAACAGGAAGTCGGGAAGACCGGAAGAACGAACAGGGACTAAAGGCGCTGTCCAGATGCCACCGCCTTGGGCGCAGCCCGCTGCACAGCTAGGCCAACCACCGTAAACCCTTCCCGTCTTCCCATCTTCCTGTAGATGTTTTTCCGGTTTTCTTCGTGTCTTCGTGCGCTTCGTGGTGAACAACTCAGCTGATGCGTTCGAGCATGCCGCGGTGGCGGATGAGGCGGGCAAAGCCACGGCCCACGTGGTACCAGTGCAGCATCCAGGCCTCCCGTGCCAGCCGGCCCGCGGACACCCGCGAGCCCAGCTCGGCCGGACAGGGGCAGATGCGCAACCCCATGCCACGCGCCATCGCCGCCGACCGGGCGAGATGGAAGCGGCTGGTAATCAGAACCAGCGGCGCGTCGTCATGCGGCTCCAGCGCCAGCAGATCACGGGCATTGCGCAGGTTCTCCAGGGTGTGCCGGGAGGCATCCTCCGTCTGGATACGTTCGGCCGCAATGCCGTGGCGGCGAAGAAATGCGGCGCCCGCGGCGGCCTCGGTCGGGCCCTGCGGGGACGTCTGCCCGCCCAGCACGAGGATCCGGGCCTCGGGGTTGCGCCGCGCCAGCCGCACCGCGCGCAACAGGCGCAGACGGTACCCCGGGCCTGGCGCCCCGGCCTCCAGTTGCTGCCCCAGCACGAGGATGCACCGGCCCCTTCCGGGGCAGCGAAGCTGTCGTGACCAGCGCAGGGCATGGGTCCACAGCAGCAGCCAGGACAGGCCGCCGGTCGCCAGGATGATCAGGTTCGACAGCGCGAAGGTCGCCAGGCCATCCGCGCCGATGCGCCCCAGTCCGACCCGTGCCGCACCCACGCGAGTCCGCTCAGGCCTCGTCTTCGGGGGTCGTGCCGCCGGTGAAACGCAGCCGCGCGTTGCGCCGGCGCCGCGCCCAGAAGTGCAGGGCCCGTGGCAGATTCAGCGCCATCTGGGTGTAGTACACGGCCTTGAAGGCGCGCAGCGACCACTGCACGCGGGTGTTGCGGTAGACATCGCCGGCCAGCAGGGAGATCACCGCCTGCTCCATGCCCAGGGTGTTGCGCGGCCCCATGAACAGCTTGCGCATCACCGGGCTGTTGAAGCGGTAGATCAGCCAGGAGAAGCGGCGCACGCCCCGGCGAACGTCGCGCTCGAACGCACGCAGGTAGCGTCCGGCGCGCGCCGGGCGCGCGAGGCAGCGGTCCACCGCGTCCGCGGCGCGGAAGCCCCCCGACATCGCGATATAGACCCCGCTGGAGAACACCGGGTCGACAAAGGTAAAGGCATCGCCCACCAGCAGATACCCCGGGCCATGGGCCTGACGCGAGCGGTAGGAGAAATTGCCGGTCGCATTCACCGGACCGGCCAGTTCCGCGCCCTGCATGCGCTCGAACGCCGGGGGACACAGCTTCAGCGTCTCCCACAGGAACGCCTCCGGCTTGGTCCTGCGCGTCTTCAGGTATTCCGGAAAGCACACCGCGCCCACGCTCATCGCACCGTCACGCAGCGGGATCATCCAGATCCAGCCATGCTGGAACCAGTAGATACTGATGTTGCCGGCATCCCGCCCGGGACGCCGCGGCACATTATTGAAGTGGCCGAAGATGGCTGCGCTGTTGTGCTCCGCGTTGCGCGTCTTCAGATCGAGGCGGCGCGCCAGGAAGGTATCGCGCCCGGAGGCATCGACCACGAAGTCGGCCTCGAACTCCAGCGTATTCCCGGCCGCGTCGCGCGCGGTCACCTGCTGGGTCCCGCCGTTCGCCGGGTCGGCCAGGGCCACATCCGAGACCGTCACCTCCTCCAGCACCCGGACCCCCAGGCGCGCGCTGTTCTCCAGCAGCAGGTGATCGAACTCCGAACGCCGCACCTCGTAGGCCGAAGCGGGGGTATCGTCGTTCAGGGCACGTTCGAAGTAGTAGGTGCGCGGTGCATCGGGCGCCTCGGGGATGGTGAATTCGGCCCCGTGCTTGGGGATGCCGAGGGTCGCGACCGCGTCGGCAATCCCCAGCTCCTCGAACAGCGGCATGTTCATCGGCAGCAGGGATTCGCCAATGTGGAAACGCGGATGCCGGGCCTTCTCCAGCAGCACCACGTCGCGACCCTTCTGCGCCAGCCGGGAGGCAACGGTGGAACCGGCCGGACCGCCGCCAATGACCAGTACCTGACAGCGACCGTCCGTTCCCGCGTTCTCTACCGCTTGTTTCAAATGCTGTCTCCACTGGCCATCCGGGCGCCCAAAACGGCGACCCGAACCGGTCGCGAGGGTACCACGACCCCCAAGGTGTGGGTATCATCGGCGCCCAGCAGGGTGACCGCCACGCGAAGTGGAAGTTCGCGGGCGGTCACAAAACCGCACATCACGACACCCCGGGGGAACACGTGGCATCGCAAACAGCGTTCGAACAGGAAGTCGCCCAACTGATCGTCGACAGTCTCAATCTGGAGGACGTGACGGCGGGGGAGATCGAGCCGGAAGACGCCCTGTTCCGCGACGGGCTGGGTCTGGACTCCATCGACGCCCTGGAACTGGCCCTGGCGATCTCGCGCGCCTACGGCGTCCAGATCCGTTCCGACGACGAGAACAACCGCCAGATCTTTGCATCCCTGCGCGCCCTGAGCGCCCACATCGAGGCGAACCGAGCCGCGTCGTGAACACCCCGCTCGCCGCCAGCGTGGCCCTGTGCTATCCGGTCGCGGTCGTGCTCGGAGTGGCCTTCGAGGTCCCCTTGCTGCCGCTGGCGATCCTGGCCGTGCTGATCCTGGTGGCGAGCTGGGGGGCCCTGGGGCCTGCCGGGCGGGCCGCGCTGGTCCTGGCGCAGGCCGCCACCGTCGCCCTGTTACTGACCCTTGGCGCCGGAACCTGGCTGCTGTACACCATCCCGGTCCTGATCATGGGGCTGCTGGCGTGGCTGTTCGCGCGCTCGCTGCGCCCCGGCTCCACGCCGCTGATCACCCGCTACGCCCTGGCCATGGGCGCCTCCGACACCCCCGCGGTGCATCGCTACACGCGCAATCTGACCATCGCCTGGGCGCTGCTGTGCGGTGTCCTCGCCCTGGTCTCCGCCTGGCTGGCGCTGTTCGCCTCCGCAACGACCTGGGCGCTGTTCGCCAACGGAATCAACTACCTGCTGCTGGCCAGCCTGTTCCTGCTGGAGTACCCGCTGCGCCTCTGGCTGCTGCGCGACGAGCCGCGCAGCGGTTTCCTGGCCTACCTGATCGAGCTCGCGCGGGTCGATCACCACCGGATGCTGAGGCACCCGTGACGGACCCGACAACGGACATGCGGCCGCTGATCGCCGAAGCCCCGGAACCGCTGGCCCGGATCGGGGATCGCCGGGTCTCGCGCGCGGCGTTCCTCGCCGACGTGCAGGCGCTGGCCGCGCAACTGCCGCCGGCCCGCGCGGCCTTCAATCTGTGCCAGGACCGCTACCACTTCGCGGTCGCCTTTGCCGCGATCCTGCTGCGGGGTCAGACCAACCTGCTGCCGCCCAACCGCGGCCGCACGACCCTGGCCGAGATCGCCGGCCAGTATCCGGATGCCATCGCCCTGGTGGACGGCCCGGACGCCGAGATCGCCATCCCGGTCCTGCGCGTCGCCGCCCGCGGCGAGGCGGGCGAGGCCATGGGCCCCGTGCCCGCGATCCCTGGCGAGCAGACCGCCGTCCTGGCGTTCTCCTCCGGCAGTACTGGCACGCCCACGGCGCACGCTCGCAGCTGGACGGCCCTGCATGCGGTCACCGCCCAGGCCCTGGAGGCCCTCGACCTGGCGGGCCACCCCGGCCCCACCCTGGTCGGCACGGTACCGCCACAGCATATGTACGGCCTGGAATCGACCGTGCTGTATGCCCTGCTGGGGCACACCACGCTGCTGGCCGGGCGCCCGTTCTACCCCGAGGACGTGCGCACGGCGCTGGCCGACAGCGCCCCGGCGGTGCTGGTGACCACGCCCTTCCACCTGAAGGCCTGCCTGCGCGCCGGCCTCGAGTGGCCGTCACCGACCCGCATCCTCTGCGCCACTGCGCCGCTGTCCCCGGATACCGCCGCCCGGGCCGAGCGGGTCTTCGGCTGCCCCCTCGACGAGATCTACGGCTGCACCGAGGCGGGGGCCATCGCCACGCGCCGCACGACCCGCGAGTCCGCCTGGACCACCTATCCCGGGGTGGAGATCCATCCCGGAGAGACCGGGCGCGCGTGGGTCCGGGGCCCGCAACACCCCGAGCCGGTGCCGCTTCCGGACCATATCGAGGTGCAGGACACGCGCCTTTTCCGCATGGAAGGCCGTCTCGCCGATCAACTGAATATCGCCGGCAAGCGCGCCTCGCTGGCCGATTTGAACCGGCGCCTGAATGCCATCCCCGGGGTGCTCGACGGCGTCTTCATCCCGCCGGATCCCGAATCGGACACGCACGGCGTCACCCGCCTGGCGGCCCTGGTGGTCGCCCCGAAACGCAGCGAAGCCGAAATCCAGGCGGCACTGGCCGACTGCATGGACCCGCTGTTCCTGCCGCGCCCACTGGTGCGGGTCGACCACCTGCCGCGCTCGGCCACCGGCAAGCTGCCGCGTCAGGTCCTGCTGGACCTGCTCGCCCACCACGGCCAGTGCGCCTGACGGCGCGCCGCCCCATGCAACCGACGGCCGTCCAGTCCACCATCCGCCGCATCGGGGCCGAGCACCCGTCCCTGCCCGGGCATTTCCCCGGCCACCCGGTGGTCCCCGGCGTGGTAATCCTCGATCAGGTGGCAGCGGTCGCGCGGGCCCACGGTCTCGGACCGGTCGCGGCCCTCCCGCAGGTCAAGTTCCTCGCGCCGCTGACACCGGAGGCCGCGTTTCGCATCGAGATCGACCCGCCCGGTCGTGGCGGGCGGCAGGGGTTTCGCGTCGTGGCCGCCGAGGGCGAGCCGCCGGTCACCTTCTGTTCCGGCCAGCTGGTCACGCTCCACGACACCCCGGACCCATGAGCCGCGCTTGGTTCCAGCAGGCGGAACGGGGCTCGCCGCTGGCCCTGCGCATCATCCTGTGGGTGGCCCTCAATCTCGGGCGCCGGGCCAGCCGCGCGCTGCTGTACCCGATCACCGCGTATTTCCTGCTGTTCGCGCCGCAGTCGCGGCGGCACAGTCGCAATTACCTGCGCCGGGCGCTGCAGCGCGAGCCGCGGCTGGCGGACCTGGCGCGCCACCTGCACAGCTTCGCCGCGGTGATCCTCGACCGGGTCTTCCTGCTCGCCGGGCAGGATGCCTGCCTCGATATCCGGGTCCACAACCGCGAGACCTTCCTCGAACATGTGGACAGCGGCCGCGGCGCGATCCTGCTGGGCGCGCACCTCGGCAGCTTCGAGGCCCTGCGCGCCCTGGCGGTGGGCAAGTACGACTTCCCGGTGCGGGTCCTGATGTACAGCGACCACAACCAGAGCATCACCCAGGTCCTGGAGGCGCTGAATCCCGAGGTGGCCGCGTCGGTGATCCCGCTGGGCCGCACCGAGACCCTGATCCAGGCCCGCGAATGCCTGGATCGCGGGGAACTGATCGCCACCCTGGGCGACCGCGTCGCCGAGAGCGACAAGATGGTCGCCTGCGACTTCCTCGGCGACACCGCGCTGTTCCCCCAGGGGCCGTTGCTGCTGGCCGCGGTACTCAAGGTCCCGGTGATCCTGTGCTTCGGGCTCTATCGCGGCGGCAACCGCTACGATATCGTCTTCGAACCCTTCGCCGAGACCCTCGACGCCCCGCGCGGGCAGCGTGACGAGATCCTGGCCCAGTGGGTACAGCGCTATGCCGACCGCCTCGCGGCGCGGGTACGCGAGGCCCCCTACAACTGGTTCAATTTCTATGACTTCTGGGACGATGCATCCAAATAGGCGAGGCCACGGCCTTGGCCCGCGTATCCGCCAGTCCGGCATCACGCTGATCCTGGCCTTGGGTCTTCTCGCCCCTGTATCGGCCTTGGCCAACGACACCCTCGGCGCATTGCTGGAAGCCCTGACCACCGAGCGGGAAGCGACCCTCGCGTTCGAGGAGCGCCGCGACGATCCGATGCTGGAATTCCCGGAGACACGTTCGGGCTCGCTTGCCTTCGAGCCCCCCGATACCCTTACCCGCCAGGTCGACGGCCCGCGTGGCGAGACCGTGCACATCGAGGGCGACACACTCACCCTGGAACGGCGTGGCTCCAGCCGCGAGATCGACCTGAACGAACAGCCCGCCCTGGCCACCCTGACCGGCCTGTTCCGCGCCCTGCTGAACGGCGACCGCGAGCAACTGGAGGCCGATTTCGAGATCGAGCTGACGGGCGACATGGAGGCCTGGACCCTGGAGCTCGTCCCACGGGACCGCGCCCTGCGCCGCATGGTCCCCGAACTGACCCTGACCGGCGCCGGCGACGAACTACGCGAACTGATCACGGTCGAGTCCGGCGGACACCAAAGCCACATGCGCTTCGAGCCGCCACAGTACGCGGACTAGGGAAACACTGATTGATGTGCCCGTCCCGCATCGCCCTGGGCCTGTGGCTGGCCGCGCTCACGCTGGCCACGCTCACGCTGGCCCTGCGCGGCGAACTGGTTACCGACCTGCAGGGCTTTGCCCCGGACCCGGTCAGCGCCGACGGCATCGTGCTGGATCCCGGGGCCGGCCCGGCCGGACGTATGTTGCTGCTGGCGATCGCCGGGGGCGAGGCACGCGATCGGGCCGCGGCCAGCGATGCCCTGGTCGCCGCTCTGGAGGATGTCCCGGACGTGGCGGGCGTCCACAACGGCCGCCTGGACCCCGACGACCCGGCCCTGGAATTCCTGATCGAACATCGCTACCTGCTGAGCCCGCGAATCCATGCCGATGCCTTCAGCCAGGATGCCCTGCGCGAACACCTGCAGGCGCGCCGCGATGACCTCTCCAGCGCCGTCCCGGAGCTGCCCCGGGAACTGATCCCGCGCGACCCCACCGCCGAGACCCGGGTCGTTCTGGAGCAGCTCGCCACCACCGGCGGCCGTGCAACGACCGGGCCGGACGGGGTCTGGGTGACCCCCGATCGTGAACGGGCGCTGCTGGTGCTGCGCAGCACCGCCGACGGCATGGACCTGGACGCCCAGGCGGCCCTGATCGAACGCACGCGCACCGCCTTCGCCGACCTCGACCCGCCGGAGCTGCGCCTGCAGATCGCCGGCCCGGCGGTCATCGCGGTGGAATCGCGGGCCACCATCCGAGGCGAGGTCACCTGGATCACCACCGGCGCCAGTATCGCCCTGGCCCTCCTGCTGCTGGCGGTGTTCCGCCACCCGCATCCGGTCTGGCTGGCAGCCGTACCGCTGGCGAGCGGCATCCTGATCGCGGCGGCGGTGGTCACTACGGTCTTCGGGCACCTGCACGGGATCGCGCTGGCCTTCGGCATCACCGTGCTGGGGATCGCCCTGGACTACCCCTTGCACCTGTTCGCCCATGCGCAGCGGCGCGACAGCCCGCACCCCGGGGACGCACGCCTGGCGCAGGCCGCGCGCGAACTGGGGCCCGTGATTGCCCTGGGCGCTGGCAGCACCGTGCTGGTGTTTGCCCTGATGGCCCTCACCGGCTTCTCCGGTATGGCGCAGCTGGGGCTCTTCGTGCTGACCGGAGTGGCCGTGGCCGCCGTGACCACCCGCTGGGTCCTGCCGGTCCTGGTTCCCGCCCGGTTGCAGCGCGAGGGCCTGCCGGCTCCGAGGCTGCCGGTCCCGGTCGCGCTCGCGCACCCCCCGGCGCTGGCCCGCTGGGGCGTCGCCCTGCTGGCCCTGGCCGCGGTCGCCGTGGTGGCGAGCGCCGATCCGTTTCCCTGGGAAGACCGCCTGTCCGCGCTGCACCCGGTGCCGGAGGAGCAGGTCACGCTGGACCAGGAGCTGCGGGGCGCACTGGGGCTACCGGACGTCCGCCACGCCCTGCTGATCACTGCCGACTCCGCGGAACGAGCCCTGCGCGCCAGCGAGGCCCTGGTCCCGGAGCTGGAAGCCCTGCGCGCGTCCGGGCTCGTGGACGGCTTCGGCCACCCCGCCGAGGTACTGCCAAGCCGGCAGCGCCAGCAACAACGCCAGGCCGCGCTGCCGCACCCCGATGACCTGCGCGAACGCCTGGCGGCGGCGAGCGCGGATCTCGGGTTCCGCGAGGGGGCCTTCGCACCCTTTGTGGAGGACATCTCGGCGGCCCGCGAGCAGGCTCTTCTGGCCCCGGAGACCCTGCCGGACGGCCCCCTGCGCAACGCGCTCGACCCCTTGCTTCAGCCACACGAGGACGGCCAGGGCTGGACCGCCTGGGTCCGCCTGCAAGGGGTCCGGGATGACGAGGCCCTGGCGCGCTGGGCCGCAGACATCCCGCGGGCCGACCTGTCGGAACGGGAGGGGACCGGCGCAGGCGTGCACCACATCGATTTCTTCCGGGCCTCCGAGGAACTGGTCATCGGCTTCCGCGACGAGGCCCTGCAGCGCCTGGCGCTGGGTCTTGTGGCCGTCGCGCTCCTGCTGCTGGTCGCCACTCGGGCCCCGGGGCGCAGCCTGCGCATCCTGACGGCCGTCGGCACCGGCTTGCTGCTGACCCTGGCCGCGCTGATCCTGCTGGGCGTCCGGCTGTCGCTGTTCCACCTGATCGCGCTGCTGCTGATCGCCGGGCTGTGTCTGGACTACGCGGTGTTCTTCAGCCGCCCCCTGCGGGATGCCGCGGCGCGCCTGCGCAACCTGCGCTCGGTCGGCGTCTGCGCGCTGTCGACCCTGGTGGTATTCGGGCTGCTGGCCCTTTCCAGCCTTCCGGTCCTGCAGGCCCTGGGCCTCACCGTGGTGCTGGGCGTGGTATTTTCCTTCCTCGCGGCGGCCCTGCTGGCGCCCGAGGTCAACCCAGGAAAACACTGATCCAGGCGAGGCCGCCTGACACCCATCCACCCGGAATCGCCTCCGGCCACTATCCACAGAACACGCCCCATGGACCCACTGGTCATCACCGCCCACACCCTGACAAGCGCCGCCGGAACCGGGATCGCCGCCAACGCCGAGGCCCTGCGCAACGGGGTCAGCGGGCTGCGCCCCTGCGATCTGGAAAGCGTGAGTCTGGACACCCACATCGGCCGCGTGCCCGGCGTGGAGGCCATCACCCTGAAAGGCGAGCTCGCCCCGTTTCAGTGCCGCAACAACCAGCTCGCCGAACTGGGCCTGCGCCAGGATGGCTTCGCCGACGCGGTGGCGGCCGCCGTTGCGCGCTACGGCGCCGACCGGGTGGCCGTGCTGCTGGGCACCAGCACCTCGGGCATCGCCGCCACCGAGGCCGCCTACCACCGGCGCGACCCGCAGACCAGGGCCCTGCCCCCGGATTACGACTACCAGCACACCCAGAACATGTTCTCGCTGGCCGATTTCGTCGCCACCCGCTTCGGCCTGTCGGGGCCGGCCCTGGTGGTCTCCACCGCCTGCTCGTCCAGCGCCAAGGTCTTCGCCGATGCCCGTCGCTACATGGCCGCGGGGCTTTGCGACGCGGCCGTGGTCGGCGGTGTCGACAGCCTGTGCGGCATGACGCTGTATGGCTTCAATGCCCTGCAACTGGTGGCCGCGCAGCCCTGCACCCCGCTGGACCGCGACCGCGCCGGGATCTCGATCGGCGAGGCCGCCGGCTTCTTCCTGCTGGAACGCCCCTCGCCGGATACCACGGGACCACGGCTGACCGGTCACGGCGAATCCAGCGACGCCCACCACATGTCCGCCCCGCACCCCGAGGGCCTGGGGGCCGCGACCGCCTTGCAACAGGCGCTGGAGCGCGGCGGACGTCGGGGCGACGAGATCGACTACGTGCTGATGCATGCCACCGCAACCCCGGCCAACGACGGCGCCGAGGCCCGCGCCCTGGTGCGCAGCCTGGGGCCGCGCCCGCGCGCCGTAGGCACCAAGGGTCTGACCGGACACACCCTGGGCGCCGCCGGCGCGGTGGGCGTGGCCCAGGCCCTGGCCAGTCTGGACGGCGGCTTTGTGCCACCCACGGCCGGCCTGAAGATGCTGGATCCGCAACTGGACCTCGAGGCCCGCGGCGAGGCGGAACCGCGCCCGGTACAACGGGTACTGGTGAATGCCTTTGGCTTTGGCGGCAACAACTGCAGCCTGCTACTGGAGGCCGCACCATGAAGGCCATCGGACTCCATGCCGTGGGGCTGCTGGGCCCGGGACTGGACGACTTCGCCAGTGCCCGCCCCGTGCTGGCCGGCGAGACCCCGCTGGCGAGCCGCGAGGTCCACGTCCCTCCGCCCGGGCTGCTTCCGGCCAACGAGCGCCGACGCACCACCGCCACCATCCGCCTCGCCCTGAAGGTCGCGGAAGAGGCCACCGAAGGGGCCGATCGCAGCCGGCTGCGCAGCGTGTTCGCGTCATCCTCCGGCGACATGGACATCATCGACCGCATCTGCGATGCCCTGACCCAGCCGGAGCCGGTAGTGTCGCCGGTGCAGTTTCACAACTCGGTGCACAATGCCCCGGCCGGCAACTGGTCGATCGCGACCCGCAACCCGGCGCCGGCCACGGCGCTGTCCGGCTACAACGCCAGCCTGGCCGCGGGGCTGCTGGAGGCCGCGACACTGCAGCTGGACGAGGGCGGCGACGTCCTGCTGGCCTGCTACGACGTGCCGTCCATGGACAGCTTCATCCACGTGCGGCCCATCCATCACCCCTTTGCCGTGGCCCTGCGCCTGGGCCCGGTGGACGGCGCACCCTGGCAGCTGCAGCTCGACCTCGGAGGGCCGGCCGCGGCCGACCCCTGCCACAGTGATGACCTGGAGGCGCTGCGCGCGAGCAATCCGGCCGCGCGCGCCCTGCCCCTGCTGGAACGGCTGGTCCGGGGCACGCCCGGAAATGTTACGCTTGAGGCGCCGCTGGGCCGGTCCCTGAACATCCGGGTCGGGCCCTGAACCATCCGCCCGGATCAGGAAGATCCCGCGCATGTCATCCCGACCCGAGACCCTGGATCACGAGGCCATCTGCCGGCTGCTGCCGCATGCCGGCGCAATGTGTCTGCTGGATACGGTGGAGGCCTGGTCCGACACCACCATCCATTGCCGTGCCGAAAGCCACCGCGACCCGGCCAACCCGCTGCGCGGCGAGGCCGGGCTGCATGCCCTGGCGGCGCTGGAATACGGCGCCCAGGGCATGGCCGTGCACGGGGCCCTGCTGGCCGATGCCGGGCCGGCGCGCGCCGGCTATCTGGCGGCGGTGCGGGATCTGCAGCTGCAGACCCGTCGCCTCGACAGCCTGGGAGCGGCACTGGAGATCCACGCGGACTGCATCCTGTCGGACCGCAACAGCTCCATCTACGACCTGCGCGTAAGCGCGGGCGCACAGCCGGTGCTGAGCGCCCGCGCGACCGTCATCCTGCAACCCGCCGACGACGAGGACAGCCCGTGACTGCACGCGCCCTGATTACCGGCGGCAGTGGCGCCATCGGCGCCGCCATCGGCCACGCCCTGGCCATGGCCGGCCACGAGGTCATCCTGCATGCCCATCGCAACGCCGCCGCGGCCGAGGCGACCGCCGATGCCATCCGTGCCGATGGCGGCCAGGCCCGGGTGCTGGTGTTCGACATCACCGACGAGGGGGCCTGCCGCGAGACGCTGGAACCCCTCGCGGCCGAGCAGCCGGTACAGATCCTCGTCCACAACGCCGGCATCCACGACGACGCGCCACTGGCCGGGATGCGCCGCGAACAATGGGACCGCCCGATCGATGTCGGCCTCAACGGCTTCTACAACGTGACCCAGCCGCTGCTGCTGCCGATGATCACCACCCGCTGGGGCCGGGTGATCGCGATCTCCTCGGTAGCCGGGCAGATCGGCAATCGCGGCCAGACCAATTACGCGGCGGCCAAGGCCGGCCTGCACGGCGCCATCCGCTCGCTGGCCCAGGAGGTCGCCTCGCGCGGCATTACCGCCAACGCGGTCGCCCCCGGCATCATCGAGAGCCCCATGAGCGAGGGCAGCTTCGATGCCGAACATATCCGCAATCTGGTGCCGATGCGCCGCGCCGGCCGGCCCGAGGAAGTCGCGGGCGTGGTCGGCTTCCTGGCCAGCGACGCAGCCAGTTACGTCTCCGGCCAGGTGATCGGTGTCAACGGCGCCCTCGCCTGACGCCTCCATGAGCACGGTCGTCGCCCTGATCCCCGCCCACAACGAGGCGGCCACCATCGAAGCGGTGGTGGCCGGCGCCCGCGCGCAGGTGGACCGGGTGATCGTGGTGGACGACGGATCCGAGGACGCCACCGCCCGCCTGATCGAGGATCAGGCCGAAGTCCTGCGCATGGACGAGAACAGTGGCAAGGCCAGCGCCCTGTGGGCCGGGATGCAGCTTGCCCTGGCCACCGGCGCCGAGGCGGTGGTGACCCTGGATGCCGACGGCCAGCACGACACTACCGAGATCCCCGCGCTGGTCGCCGCGTGGCACGAGACGCCGAACCGGCTGGTCCTGGGCGCACGCCTCAAGGGCCGCGAGCACACCCCGCCGCTGCGCCTGTTCGGCAACCGCATGGCCGACTTCTGGATTGCCTGGGCCTCCGGGCAGCCCCTACGGGACTCCCAATCCGGCTTCCGCATCTACCCGGCCGCCCTGCTGCGGCGCCTGGACCTGGCCCACCACCGGGCCCGCGGCTTCGTGTTCGAGAGCGAGGCCCTGATCGTCGCCGAACGCCTGGGATTCCCGGCACGGGTGGTCCCGGTACGCTGCATCTACCCGGAAAACCACCGCCCCAGCCACTACCGGCCGACCGCGGATACCCTGCGGATCATCGCCATGGTTGCCGGCCACCTGCTGCGCCGCGGAATGCGCCCGCTGGGGCTGCTGCGGTCGCTGGGCGTGATCCGCCGTTAGGGAGACGCTGATTGAATCGCACGTCCGCGTTGGTGCCCCCTGTTTTCCGAGACAAGGCGCGTCGTGCAGCGGGTAGTGGTTCTACCCGCAAGCGGCGCAACGCAGGATCGGGGAACAGGGGGCACCAACCCCACAAGCCATTGAAAGCAGGGGCTCGGCCGCTTTTGCGTGGGAACGGCGTTGCGGTTCCCTTGTGCAGAATGACTGCACGGC
>NZ_KB905923.1:0-16086 GCF_000381105.1 Thioalkalivibrio sp. ALE12
AGCAGGTCGCGAACTTCCATCTCGACCAGCTCCAGCAGCTCCGGATCGTCGACCATGTCGGCCTTGTTCAGGAACACCACGATGTACGGCACACCGACCTGACGCGCCAGCAGGATGTGCTCGCGGGTCTGCGGCATCGGGCCATCGGCCGCCGACACCACCAGGATCGCGCCGTCCATCTGCGCCGCACCCGTGATCATGTTCTTCACATAGTCCGCGTGCCCGGGGCAGTCGACGTGCGCATAGTGGCGAATGTCGCTTTCGTATTCGACGTGCGCGGTCGCAATCGTGATCCCGCGCGCCTTCTCTTCCGGCGCATTGTCGATCTGGTCAAACGCACGGGCTTCGCTCCCGTACTTCTTACCCAGCACCGCCGTCATCGCCGCCGTCAGCGTCGTTTTCCCATGGTCCACATGACCAATCGTCCCCACATTCACATGCGGCTTCTTACGCTCGAACTTTTCCTTGGACACAGCTCAAACCTCTTGCAGTTCTTTCAAATAACGCGAATTCGGTATCAGGACGCCTTGGCGGCAACCGCCTCGGCGATCTGGGCGGGGGCCTCGGCGTACTTCTCGAATTCCATCGAGTAGGTCGCGCGGCCCTGGCTCATCGAGCGCAGCTGGGTCGAGTAGCCGAACATCTCGGACAGCGGCACCTCGGCCTTCAGCAGCTTCTGGCCGGCCACGTCTTCCATGCCCTTCACCAGACCGCGGCGGCGATTGAGGTCGCCCATCACGTCGCCCATGTACTCCTCGGGCGTCTCCACCTCGACCTTCATCATCGGCTCGAGCAGCACGGCACCCGCCTTCAGGGCGCCTTCCTTGAAGGCCATCGAACCGGCCACCTTGAACGCCATCTCGTTGGAGTCGACGTCATGGTAGGAGCCGTCGAACAGGGTGACCTTGACGTCCTCGACCGGATACCCGGCGAGCACACCGTTGGCCATCTGCTCCTCGATGCCCTTGGAGACGGCCGGGATGTAGTCCTTCGGCACCACACCACCCACGATGGCGTTCTCGAACTTGTAGCCTTCGCCGGGCTCCAGCGGCTCGATGCGGATCCAGACGTGACCGTACTGGCCGCGACCACCGGACTGGCGCACGAACTTGCCTTCCTGTTCGACCGTCTTGCGGATGGTCTCGCGGTAGGCCACCTGGGGCTGACCCACGTTCGCCTCGACCTTGAATTCCCGCTTCATGCGGTCGACCAGCACCTCCAGGTGCAGCTCGCCCATGCCGGAGATGATGGTCTGCCCGGATTCCTCGTCGGTCCGCACGCGGAACGACGGATCTTCCTGCGCCAGCTTGTTCAGCGCGATACCCATCTTTTCCTGGTCGGTCTTGGTTTTCGGCTCGACCGCGATGGAGATCACCGGATCCGGGAACTCCATACGCTCCAGTTCGACCGGGTCGTTCGGGTCGCACAGCGTGGTCCCGGTGTACAGGTCCTTCAGACCGACCACGGCGCCGATGTCACCCGCGCGCAGCTCCTTGATCTCCTCGCGGGAGTTCGAGTGCATCTGCAGGATGCGGCCGATGCGCTCGCGGCGGTTGTTCTGCGTGTTCAGGACCGAGTCGCCGGCCGACAGCACGCCCGAATAGACGCGCACGAAGGTCAGCGAGCCCACGTAGGGGTCGGTCATGATCTTGAACGCCAGCGCGGCGAACGGCTCGTCATCGGAGGCGTGCTTCTCGACCGGCTCCTCGGTGCCCGCCTTGACGCCCTTGATCGCCTTGACCTCTTCCGGCGATGGCAGGTACTCGACGACCGCGTCGAGCATCGCCTGCACACCCTTGTTCTTGAACGCGGAGCCGCACAGCATCGGCACGATCTCGAGCTCGATGGTGCGATGGCGCAGCGCGGACTTGATCTCTTCCTCGCTGAGCGTGCCCTCGTTGAGGTACTTGTCCATCAGCTCTTCGTTGGCCTCGGCGGCCGCCTCGAGCATGTTCTCGCGCCACTTCTCGGCCTCGGCCTTGAGCTCCTCCGGGATATCCTTGTATTCGAAGGAGATGCCGAAGTTGTCCTCGTCCCAGTAGATGGCCTGCATCTTCACCAGGTCGATCACGCCCTTGAACTGGTCCTCCGCGCCGATCGGCAGCTGGATCGGGACCGGGTTCGCCTGCAGGCGTTCCTTCATCTGTTCATAGACGCGCAGGAAGTCGGCGCCGGCGCGGTCCATCTTGTTCACGAACGCCATACGCGGCACGGCGTACTTGGTCGCCTGGCGCCACACGGTCTCGGACTGCGGCTGCACGCCACCGACCGCGCAGTACACCATGACCGCGCCGTCGAGCACACGCATGGAGCGCTCGACTTCGATGGTGAAGTCCACGTGCCCGGGGGTATCGATGATATTCACCCGGTGCTCGTCGAACTGCTTGGCCATACCGGACCAGAAGCTGGTGGTCGCCGCGGAGGTGATGGTGATCCCGCGCTCCTGCTCCTGCTCCATCCAGTCCATCACGGCTGCACCGTCATGCACCTCGCCGATCTTGTGCGACAGACCGGTGTAGAACAGGATGCGTTCGGTCGTCGTCGTCTTGCCGGCGTCGATGTGCGCGCTGATCCCGATGTTCCGGTAGCGCTTAAGTGGGGTCTTGCGTGCCACGGTGAGCCTCTCTAAACAGATTTACCAGCGGAAATGGGCGAACGCCTTGTTCGCTTCCGCCATGCGGTGAGTGTCTTCGCGCTTCTTCACGGCCGAGCCCTTGCTGTCGGCGGCGTCCATCAGTTCGCCTGCCAGCTTCAGGGCCATGGTCCGTTCGCCACGCTTGCGGGCGGCCTCGACCACCCAGCGCATCGCCAGCGCGTCCTGACGCACCGAGCGGACTTCCACCGGAACCTGATAGGTCGCGCCACCGACGCGGCGCGATTTGACCTCGACACGCGGGCGGATGTTGTCCAGGGCACGCTCCAGCGCGCCCATCCCGTCGCCCTGCTTGGACTCGATCTGGTCCAGGGCGCCGTACACGACCTGCTCGGCGACGGACTTCTTGCCGTCACGCATGACCGTGTTGATGAACTTGGCCAGGCGCTCGCTTCCGAACTTCGGGTCGGGGAGGATGTGACGCTTGGGGGCAGCTGCTCTTCTAGACATGTTTCAGTTCCCGGACTGGATCTCGGTTAGGATTTCTTGGGACGCTTGGTGCCGTACTTGGAACGGCCCTGGGCGCGCTTCTGCACACCCTGGGTATCCAGGCTGCCGCGCACCGTGTGGTAGCGCACACCCGGGAGGTCCTTCACGCGGCCGCCCCGAATCAGGACCACCGAGTGCTCCTGCAGGTTGTGGCCTTCACCGCCGATGTAGCTACTGACCTCGTAGCCATTGGTCAGCCGCACGCGCGCAACCTTGCGCAGCGCCGAGTTCGGCTTCTTCGGGGTGGTCGTGTAGACACGGGTGCAGACCCCGCGCTTCTGCGGGGAACCCTGCAGCGCCGGCACATCGCTCTTTTCGACGGGGCGCTTGCGGGGCTTGCGTACCAACTGGTTGATCGTGGCCATGAAACCCTTTCTCCTAGCCTAAAAATAACGACAGGCCGGCGCCGAGACCGGCCTGTCGAGGGAGCGGAATTCTAATCGCCGCCCCCGTGAGTGTCAAGATGGGACGGGTCACTCGGACCCGTCTTCCGCGGTACCCGGATCGGTGGTGGCGGGCTCGGACTCGGCGGTGGCCGCCTGTGTCTCCTCAACCGCCTCGAACTCGGGCATTTCCAGCGCGCGCTTGCGACGGCGCTCCTTGTGGTAGGCGAGGCCCGTCCCGGCGGGGATCAGGCGCCCGACAATCACGTTCTCCTTCAGACCGCGCAGGTCGTCGCGGGCGCCACGGGTGGAGGCCTCGGTCAGGACGCGGGTGGTCTCCTGGAAGGAGGCCGCGGAGATGAACGACTCGGTGACCAGCGAGGCCTTGGTGATCCCCAGGAGCACACGCTCGTAGGTTGCCGGCTGCTGGTCCGCACCCAGTTGCTCGTTCTCCTCGAGGACGCGCGTGCGGTCCACCTGGTCCCCGGCGAGGAACTTGGTATCGCCCGCGTCCACGATGTTCACCTTGCGCATCATCTGCCGGACGATCACCTCGATGTGCTTGTCGTTGATCTTCACGCCCTGGAGGCGGTAGACGTCCTGGATCTCCTGCACCTGGTACTCGGCCAGCGTGGTGACACCGCGCAGGCGCAGGATGTCGTGTGGATCCAGCTCGCCGTCGACCACGACCTCGCCGCGCTCCACGCGCTCGCCCTCGAAGACGTTGACGGTCCGAAGCTTCGGGATCAGCATCTCGACCGGGTCGCCCTTGTCCGGGGTGATCACCAGGCGCTGCTTCCCCTTGGTCTCCTTGCCGAAGGACACGGTACCCGAGATTTCCGCCAGCACCGCCGGCTCCTTCGGGCGCCGCGCCTCGAACAGGTCGGCCACGCGCGGCAGACCCCCGGTGATGTCACGGGTCTTGGAGGATTCCTGCGGCAGCCGGGCGATGACGTCACCGACCTCGACCCGGGCGTTGTCCTCCAGGTTGAAGATCGCGTTGGCCGGCAGCATGTACTGCGCGGGCATATCGGTGCCCGGGATGTACACCTCGTTGCCGTCGTCGTCGAGCAGCTTGACCGTCGGGCGCAGATCCTTGCCGGCCGACGAGCGGCTCTTCGGATCCAGCACCACGTTGGACGACAGCCCGGTGAACTCGTCGGTCTCCTTGGTGACGGTGACGTTCTCGACGAAATCCGCCAGACGGATGTTACCGGCCACCTCGGTGACGATCGGATGGGTATGCGGATCCCAGGTCGCGACCTCCTGGCCGGCCTCGACGGTGTCCCCGTCGTGGACCGTGATGGTCGCCCCGTACGGGATCTTGTAACGCTCGCGCTCGCGGCCCTGATCATCGATCACGCCCAGCTCGCCGGAACGCGACACCGCGACCAGGTTGCCGGCCTTGTTGGTGACCGTCTTCAGGTTGTGCAGGCGCGCGGCCCCGGAGTTCTTCACCTGGATCGCGCTGACCGTCACCGCACGGCTCGCGGCGCCGCCGATGTGGAAGGTACGCATGGTCAGCTGGGTACCCGGCTCGCCGATCGACTGCGCAGCGATGACGCCCACGGCTTCCCCGGCGTTGACCTCGTGGCCACGGGCCAGATCGCGACCGTAGCACTTGGCGCAGATGCCCTGGCGGGTCTCGCAGGTAATCGCCGAACGCACCAGCACCTCGTCCACCGACGCCCCGTCCAGGGTGTCCACCATGGCCTCGTCCAGCAGGGTGCCCGCGGGCACCAGCACCTCGTCGGTGCCCGGGCGGAGAACGTCCACCGCGGTGGTACGCCCAAGCACGCGATCCCGGAGCGGTTCGACGACGTCGCCGCCCTCGATGATCGGTTTCATCAACAGGCCCTGCTCGGTGCCGCAGTCCGGCTCGGTCACCACGACGTCCTGGGAGACATCCACCAGGCGACGGGTCAGGTAGCCCGAGTTCGCGGTCTTCAGCGCAGTGTCCGCCAGGCCCTTGCGCGCGCCGTGGGTGGAGATGAAGTACTGCAGGACGTTCAGACCCTCGCGAAAGTTCGCGGTGATCGGCGTCTCGATGATGGAGCCGTCCGGCTTGGCCATCAGGCCCCGCATGCCGGCCAGCTGGCGAATCTGCGCGGCGGAACCACGCGCGCCGGAATCGGCCATCATGAAGATCGAGTTGAACGAGTTCTGCTCGACCGTCTCGCCGTCCTTGTTGGTGACATGCTCCTTGCCGAGGCGCTCCATCATGGCCTTGGCGACCTGGTCATTGCAGTGCGACCAGATGTCCACGACCTTGTTGTAGCGCTCGCCCTTGGTGACGAGACCCGAGGCGTACTGATCCTCGATCTCCTTCACCTGGTCCTCGGCGCCCTGCAGGATCGGGTGCTTCTCGTCCGGGATCACCATGTCGTCGGCGCAGAAGGACACGCCGGCACGGGTGGAGTAGTAGAAGCCCGCGTACATCAGCTGGTCCGCGAACACGACCGTGTCCTTCAGGCCCAGGCGGCGGTAGCAGGAGTTGATCAGCCCGGAGATTGCCTTCTTGTTCAGCTCGCGGTCGATCAGCTCGAACGGCAGACCCTTGGGCATGATGCGCGACAGGATCGCGCGACCGACCGTGGTCTCCACGCGCATGGACGGCAGCGCTTCGCCCTCGGCGACCTCTGCCATGGTGTCGGCGATGCGCACGGTGATGCGCGCATGCAGGTCCACCTGCTTGTGCTCGTACGCGCGGTGCACCTCGTCCACGTCGGAGAAGGTCATGCCCTCGCCCTTGGCGTTCACCTTCTCGCGCGAGAGGTAATACAGGCCGAGCACGATGTCCTGCGACGGCACGATGATCGGCTCGCCGTTGGCCGGAGACAGCACATTGTTGGAGGAGAGCATCAGCGTGCGCGCCTCCAGCTGGGCCTCCAGTGACAGCGGCACGTGCACGGCCATCTGGTCACCGTCGAAGTCGGCGTTGAACGCCGCGCAGACCAGCGGATGCAGCTGGATCGCCTTGCCCTCGATCAGCACCGGCTCGAAGGCCTGGATGCCCAGGCGGTGCAGGGTCGGGGCGCGGTTCAGCATCACCGGATGCTCGCGGATCACCTCTTCGAGGATATCCCAGACCTCGGGGCCTTCCTTCTCAACGGCCTTCTTGGCGGCCTTGATGGTGGTGGCCAGGCCACGGCGCTGCAGCTTGCCGAAGATGAACGGCTTGAACAGTTCCAGCGCCATGCGCTTGGGCAGGCCACACTGGTGCAGGCGAAGCGTCGGGCCCACCACGATCACGGAACGACCGGAGTAGTCGACGCGCTTGCCCAGCAGGTTCTGGCGGAAGCGGCCCTGCTTGCCCTTGATCATGTCGGCCAGGGACTTCAGCGGGCGCTTGTTGGTGCCGGTGATCGCACGGCCGCGACGGCCGTTGTCCAGCAGCGCATCCACCGACTCCTGCAGCATGCGCTTTTCGTTGCGCACGATGATGTCCGGGGCGTTCAGCTCCAGCAGGCGGCGCAGGCGGTTGTTGCGGTTGATCACCCGGCGGTACAGGTCGTTAAGGTCAGAGGTCGCGAAGCGGCCACCGTCCAGCGGCACCAGCGGGCGCAGGTCCGGCGGCAGCACCGGCAGGACCTTCATGATCATCCACTCCGGCTTGTTGCCGGACTCGAGGAAGGACTCGACCAGCTTGAGCCGCTTGCCCAGGCGTTTGATCTTGGTCTCGGAGCCGGTCTCGGCCAGATCCTGGCGCAACTTCGCGGCCTCGGCCGGCAGATCCATCTCCTTCAGCAGGCTCAGTACGGCCTCGGCGCCCATCAGCGCAGTGAAGTCATCGCCGTGCTCTTCCATCGCCTCGAGGTATTCCTCGTCGGTCAGGAGCTGGCGCTTCTCGAGCGTGGTGAAGCCCGGATCGGTCACGATGAAGGACTCGAAGTAGAGCACCTTCTCGATGTCCTTCAGGGTCATGTCCAGCAGGAGGCCGATGCGGGACGGCAAGCTCTTCAGGTACCAGATGTGGGCGACCGGCGAGGCCAGGTCGATATGCCCCATGCGCTCGCGGCGCACCTTGGTCTGGGTAACCTCGACGCCGCACTTCTCGCAGACCACGCCGCGATGCTTCAGGCGCTTGTACTTGCCGCACAGGCACTCATAGTCCTTCACCGGCCCGAAGATCTTCGCGCAGAACAGGCCGTCACGCTCCGGCTTGAAGGTCCGGTAGTTGATGGTCTCCGGCTTCTTCACCTCGCCAAAGGACCAGGAACGGATCTGGTCCGAGGACGCCAGGCCGATGCGGATCGCATCGAACTCTTCCGGCTGGGTCTGCTGCTTGAACAGATTCAGGAGGTCTTTCATTCGCTTGCCTCACAAACTTGGTTTCGAGGGGCGCGCACGCCCCGTCGGATCACAATCGGATCGGAGAAGATCAGTCCTGCTCGAGCTCGATATTGATGCCGAGCGCCTTGATCTCCTTCATGAGCACGTTGAACGACTCGGGGACGTTGGCCTCCATGTGGTGCTCACCGTCAACGATGTTCTTGTACATCTTGTTACGGCCCTGCACGTCGTCCGCCTTCACCGTCAGCATCTCCTGCAGGGTGTAGGCGGCGCCGTAGGCCTCCAGTGCCCAGACCTCCATTTCGCCGAAGCGCTGACCGCCGAACTGTGCCTTGCCGCCCAGCGGCTGCTGGGTAACCAGCGAGTACGGGCCGGTGGAACGCGCATGCATCTTGTCGTCCACCAGGTGGTTCAGCTTCAGCATGTGCATGTAGCCCACGGTGACCGGGCGATCGAATTCGTCGCCGGTGCGGCCATCGTAGAGCTGGGCCTGCCCGGTCTCGGGCAGGTCCGCCAGGCGCAGCATCTCCTTGATCTCGGCCTCTTCGGCACCGTCGAATACCGGCGTCGCCATCGGCACGCCACCGCGCAGGTTCCTGCACAGGGTGATGATCTCGGCATCCGACATGGAGTCGAGGTCCACCTTGCGCTCGCGGTGGTTGTAGATCTTGTCGAGGAACTCGCGCAGCTTCGCGATCTCGGCCTGGGCCTCGAGCATGCGGTTGATCTTGTCGCCCAGGCCCTTGGCGGCCCACCCGAGGTGAACCTCCAGCACCTGCCCGACGTTCATGCGCGAGGGCACGCCCAGCGGGTTCAGCACCACGTCGACCGGGGTCCCGTCCTCGAGGAACGGCATGTCCTCTTCCGGCACGATCATCGAGATCACGCCCTTGTTGCCGTGGCGACCGGCCATCTTGTCGCCCGGCTGCAGGCGACGCTTCACGGCCACGTACACCTTGACCATCTTCTGCACGCCCGGCGGCAGGTCGTCGCCCGCGGCCAGCTTGGCCTTCTGGTGCTCGAACTTCTTCTCGAACGCCTCGTGCTGGTCCTGGATCTGACGACCAAGGTCCTCCAGCTGGGAGTTGACCGCGTCGTCCTTCAGCCGCACCTCGAACCACTTGTCGCGGGACAGGCCCTGCAGGTACTTCTTGGTGACCTTGGAGCCGTCACCCAGGCCGTCCGGCCCGCCGGCGGCGGTCTTGTTGACCAGCAGCTTCTCCACGCGGGCGTAGATATCGTCCTCGTAGATGCGCAGCTGGTCCTTCAGGTCCTTCTGCACGGCGGCGAGATCGTCGGCCTCGATCGACTTGGCGCGGGCGTCCTTCTCCACACCGTCGCGGGTGAACACGCGCACGTCGATCACCGTGCCCTCGATGCCGGACGGGACGCGCAGGGAGGTGTCCTTCACGTCGGAGGCCTTCTCGCCGAAGATCGCCCTCAGGAGTTTCTCTTCCGGCGTCAGCTGGGTCTCGCCCTTCGGCGTCACCTTGCCCACCAGGATATCGCCCGGATTCACCTCGGCGCCGACATACACGACGCCGGACTCGTCCAGCTTGTTCAGCAGGGACTCGGAGACGTTCGGGATATCCGCGGTGATCTCTTCCTGGCCCAGCTTGGTGTCGCGGGCGACACAGTTGAGCTCCTCGATATGGATGGTGGTGTAGCGGTCCTCCTGCACCACCCGCTCCGAGATCAGGATCGAGTCCTCGAAGTTGTAGCCGTTCCACGGCATGAACGCGACCATCATGTTCTGGCCCAGCGCCAGCTCACCCATGTCGGTGGAGGAGCCGTCCGCGATCGCGTCGCCGCGGGCGATCTCGTCGCCCACCGCGACCAGCGGCCGCTGGTTGATGGAGGTGTTCTGGTTGGAACGCGAGTACTTGGTCAGGTTGTAGATGTCCACGCCCGGCTCGCCGGCCACGGTCTCGTCGTCGTTGACCCGGACCACCACGCGACCGGCATCGACCGAGTCCACAGTCCCGCCGCGCTTGGCGACGATCGCGGAGCCGGAGTCGATGGCGACGGCGCGCTCGATGCCGGTGCCCACCAGCGGCTTGTCGGCACGCAGGCACGGCACGGCCTGACGCTGCATGTTCGCACCCATCAGGGCGCGGTTCGCGTCATCGTGCTCCAGGAACGGCAGCAGCGCGGCCGCCACCGACACGATCTGCTTCGGCGAGATATCCATGTACTGGATCTTGTCCGGGGTCGAGATCGTGAACTCTTCCTGGTGACGGCAGGAGACGAGGTCGTCGCTCAGACGGCCTTCGTCGTCCATGGCCGCGTTCGCCTGGGCGATCACGTACTGGCTCTCCTCGATCGCGGAGAGGTAGACGATCTCCTCGGTGACCTTGCCGTCCTCGACCTTGCGGTACGGCGTCTCCAGGAAGCCGTAGCGGTTGGTGCGGGCGTACACCGCCAGAGAATTGATCAGGCCGATGTTCGGACCTTCCGGGGTCTCGATCGGGCAGACGCGACCGTAGTGCGTCGGATGCACGTCGCGCACCTCGAAGCCGGCACGTTCGCGGGTCAGGCCGCCCGGGCCCAGCGCGGAGATGCGGCGCTTGTGGGTGACCTCGGACAGCGGGTTGTTCTGGTCCATGAACTGCGACAGCTGGCTGGACCCGAAGAACTCCTTGACCGCGGCCGCCACCGGCTTGGCGTTGATCAGCTCCTGCGGCATCAGGCCCTCGCTCTCGGCGACGGTCAGACGTTCCTTGACCGCGCGCTCGACCCGCACCAGGCCCAGACGGAACTGGTTCTCGGCCATCTCGCCCACGCTGCGGATGCGGCGGTTGCCCAGGTGGTCGATGTCGTCGGTGCGGCCGTTGCCGTTGCGCAGGTCGATCAGGACCTTCAGCACATCCAGGATGTCCTCCGGCGACAGCACGCCCTCGCCCTCGTCGGTCTCGCGACCCACGCGACGGTTGAACTTCATGCGGCCCACGGCGGAGAGGTCGTAGCGATCCTCGGAGAAGAACAGGTTGGAGAACAGGTTCTCCGCGGCGTCCTTGGTCGGCGGCTCGCCCGGGCGCATCACGCGGTAGATCTCGACCTGCGCCTCCAGCTGCGTCTTGGTCGGGTCCAGACGCAGGGTGTCCGACATGTACGGACCATGGTCGTAGTCGTTGGTGTAGATCGTCTGCAGGGTCTTCACACCCTCGGCGCGCAGCTTGTCCAGCAGTTCCTGGGTCAGGGCGTCGTTGGCGCCGGCGATCAGTTCGCCGGTGGACTCGTCCACCACGCCCTTGGCCAGCACACGACCCAGCAGGTATTCGTCCGGCACCCGCAGGGTGCTGATGCCGGCCTTCTCGATCTCCCGGATGTGACGGGGGGTGATGCGGCGACCCGCCTCGACGATGACCTTGTCACCGTCGGTGATATCCACCACGGCGGTCTCGCCGCGCATGCGCTCGGGGATCAGGTCCAGCTCGCCACCATCCTCGTCGAGGGTGAGCTGGTTGAATTCGAAAAAGGTGGCCAGGATCTCTTCGGTATCCATGCCCAGTGCGCGCAGCAGGATCGACGCCGGCAGCTTGCGGCGACGGTCGATGCGCACGTATACCCCGTCCTTGGCGTCGAACTCGAAGTCCAGCCAGGAACCGCGGTACGGAATGATGCGGGCGTTATAGAGCAGCTTCTGCGCGCTGCCCTGCGTCTTGCCCTTGTCGCTGTCGAAGAACACACCGGGGGAGCGGTGCAGCTGCGACACGATCACGCGTTCGGTGCCATTGATGACGAAGGTGCCGTTCTCCGTCATGAGCGGCATCTCGCCCATGTAGACCTCCTGCTCCTTGACCTCCTTGACCACGGTGGAGCCCGCCGGGGCTTCCTTGTCGTGGATCACGAGGCGCAGCAGCACACGCAGCGGGGCCGCATAGGTCACGCCACGGATCTGGCATTCCTTCACGTCGAACATCGGCTCGCCCAGGCGGTAGCTCACGTACTCGAGCTGGACATGACCGGAATAGCTGACGATGGGGAATACCGACTGAAACGCCGCGTGCAGGCCCAGGGGATCACGCCCGTCCGGCGCTTGGTCCGCCTGCAGGAAATCCCGATAGGACGTCAACTGGGTCTCGAGCAGGTACGGGACGTCGAGGATCTGGGGACGCTTCCCGAAGTCCTTGCGGATACGTTTCTTTTCGGTATAACTGAGGGCCATGGCTTACCTCGGAGGCTAGCTGAACAACGCGGAACAAAACCCGCGCCACCACGGGCTGAGGCTGACGACCAAACGGCCGCCAGCCTCAGGGCTTCGTGATGTACACGAAAACAACAGGCGCAAGCGCCTTCTTACTTCAGTTCGACGGTGGCGCCCGCTTCTTCCAGTTCCGTCTTCATCTTCTCGGCCTCTTCCTTCGGCGCGCCTTCCTTCACGGTCGCCGGCACGCCTTCGACCATTTCCTTGGCTTCCTTCAGACCCAGCCCGGTCAGGCCGCGCACGACCTTGATCACGCCGACCTTGTTGTCGCCGAAGCTGGACATCACGACGTCGAACTCGTCCTTGGCTTCGGCGGCGGCGGCTTCACCACCACCGGCAGCGGCCGGGGCGGCCGCGACGGCGGCAGCGGCGGACACGCCGAACTTCTCTTCCATCTCGCTGATCAGGTCCACGATCTCGAGGACCGTCATGTTGCCGATGGCTTCCAGGATATCTTCTTTCGAAACGGCCATTTCTAACTCTCCTAACGGGTCGTACCCGAATTCATTCAGTACTTGCTGCAGAAAAAGGCGGTAAGGGTTCAGGCTGCCTGTTTCTGGTCACGGATTGCTGCAACGGTACGCACCAGCTTGCCGGGGACTTCGTTCACCGTACGGGCGAACTTGTCGAGCGGCGCCTTCATGGTGGCGAGAAGCTGCGCAAGGGCCTCTTCACGCGTCGGCAGGCTCGCGAGGCGATCGAGATCATTCGCCCCCATGAGCTGCCCACCAAAGGACACCAGCCGGACCTTCAGCTGATCGTTTTCCTTGGCGAAGTCCTTCACCAGGCGCGCGGCGGAGCTGGGCTCCTCTTCACTGAAGGCCAGGATCAGCGGGCCATGCAGCTCGGGCTGCATGCACTCGAAATCCGTCCCCTCAATGGCACGCTTGGCGAGGTTGTTCTTCACCACTCGCAGATAGACACCGGAGGACCGTGCCTGCCGACGCAGGTCGGTCATCTGCGCTACCGAGAGACCCCGATATTCCGCGGCGACCGCGGAATGTGCCGAGGCAGCAACCGTAGCCAGTTCCGAGACAATCACCTTCTTGTCATCGAGATTCAAAGCCACGTTGACTCTCCTCTAATAAGACCACCCGAAGGCGGTCGTGAAACCGGGCGAACCCGGTACTGCGGTGCTCCCGTCGCAGGTACTTCCTGAATCGGGTGACACCATCTGCGCAGGCTGGGGTATTAAGCCGGGCCCGAAGGCCCCGCGCCTGCGGTCTTGGATGGCGTGCCGCTTGCGCGACAGCCGACCAAAAACCGAATGTTGTTGCTCAGAGGCTCAGCGAGCCCTGATCGACCTTGACGCCCGGACCCATGGTGGTCGAGACCACCACGCCCTTGACGTACTGACCCTTGGAGGTCGCCGGCTTCATCTTGACCAGATCGGCCAGCAGGGCGTTCAGGTTCTCGGCAAGCGCGCTGGATTCGAAATCCGCCGCGCCGATCGTGCAGTGCACGATGCCGCCCTTGTCGGTGCGATAGCGCACCTGACCGCCCTTGGCGTTGGTCACCGCGGTGGCCACATCGGGGGTCACGGTGCCGACCTTCGGGTTCGGCATCAGGCCGCGCGGCCCGAGGATCTGGCCCAACTGACCCACCACGCGCATCGCGTCCGGGGAGGCGATCACCACGTCGAAGTCCATCTGACCGGCCTTCACCTGTTCGGCGAGGTCGTCCATGCCGACCACGTCGGCGCCAGCTTCCTTCGCCGCATCGGCGTTGGCACCCTGGGTGAACACGGCCACGCGAACGGTCTTGCCGTTGCCGTGCGGCAGCACGGTGGAACCACGCACCACCTGATCGGACTTGCGCGGATCAACGCCCAGGTTCACGGCGACATCGACCGACTCGCGGAACTTGGCCTTGGGCAGGTCCCGCAGGAGATCAAAGGCCTCGGTCACCGGATACAGACGAGTCGGTTCGACCTTCTCGCGGATGGCCTGCATACGCTTGGAAAGCTTTGCCATGTCAGAGACCCTCCACTTCGAGGCCCATACTGCGGGCACTACCGGCAATGGTACGGACCGCGGCATCCAGATCCGCCGCCGTCAGGTCGGGTTCCTTGGTCTTCGCGATCTCTTCCAGCTGGGCACGGGTGACCGTACCCACCTTGTTGGTATTCGGCTGACCGGACCCGGACTGGATGCCCGCGGCCTTCTTCAGCAGGATCGCCGCCGGCGGCGTCTTGGTGATGAACGTGAAGCTGCGATCGGCGTACACGGTGATGACCACCGGGATCGGCAGACCGGGCTCCATTTCCTGGGTCTGCGCGTTGAACGCCTTGCAGAACTCCATGATGTTCACACCGCGCTGACCCAGCGCGGGGCCCACGGGCGGGCTCGGGTTGGCCTTGCCGGCCGGGACCTGAAGCTTGATATACGCTTCGATTTTCTTTGCCATGAGAACTCCCTCGGGTGCGAACGCCTCGCGGCTCCCCGATCAGCAGGTAACGACGCTTGCGCGTCGGTCAGGTTTTCTCGACTTGGTGGAACTCCAGTTCCACGGGCGTCGAGCGGCCGAAAATCTGGACGGCCACCAGCAGGCGGCTCTTGTCGTAGTTGACCTCTTCGACCACGCCGTTGAAGTCGTTGAACGGCCCATCGATCACGCGAACCATCTCGCCCACCTCGAACAGGACCTTCGGGCGCGGCTTCTCGGCGCCTTCCTGCATGCGCTGCAGGATGGCGTCGGCTTCCTTGTCGCTAATCGGCGCGGGGCGGTCGGCGGTACCGCCGATAAAGCCGAGCACGCGCGGCACGGCCTTCACCAGGTGCCAGGCCTCGTCGTTCAGATCCATCTGCACCAGCACGTAGCCGGGGAAGAACTTGCGCTCGCTCTTGCGCTTCTGGCCGTCCTTCATCTCGACGACCTCCTCGGTGGGCACGAGGATCTCGCCAAAGTGGTCCTGCATGCCGAAGCGCTCGATGCGCTCCTCCAGGGACCGCTTCACCTGCGCCTCGAAACCCGAGAATGCCTGTACGACGTACCAGCGTAGTGCCATGGTCGAGAATCCTGATGCTTATCCGATGAACCGACTGATGCCCCAGCCCAGGAACATGTCCAGGAGCCAGAGGAAGATCCCAACCAGGATCACGACAGCAATGACGATCAGCGTGGTCTGGGTCGTCTCGACGCGGGTGGGCCACACCATCTTGCGCACCTCGGTGCGCGCGTTGCCCATGAAGCCGGCGAGCTGGCTGCCCTTGGCGGTCGTCATCCCGATGCCGATGGCGACCCCCACAACGGCGAGCAGCCCGAGGACGCGAATCAGAGTGGATTCGTCCTGGAACCAATAGAAGCCCATGACGCCGGCAATCAGCAGCGCCACGGCCACCGCGAGCTTGACGGTATCAAGCACGCCGGTCTGTTCCGATTGTTCACTCATGAATACGTATCACCCGGTGCTGCCGCCATCCGGAAGATGGCAGGCCAGGAGGGACTCGAACCCCCAACCTGCGGTTTTGGAGACCGCTGCTCTGCCAATTGAGCTACTGGCCTATAAATCGAATCGACAAGAAACAAACGCGAGAGACGACGCACCCGGCGCCGCCTCTCGCGGTCGATCTGTCAACTTGTCTACTGTATCACTCGATGATCTTGGAGACGACGCCGGCGCCGACGGTGCGGCCGCCTTCGCGGATCGCAAAGCGCAGCCCGTCTTCCATCGCGATCGGGTTGATCAGGGACACCGTCATCTTGACGTTGTCGCCCGGCATCACCATCTCGGTGCCCTCCGGCAGCTCCACCGAACCCGTCACGTCGGTCGTGCGGAAGTAGAACTGCGGACGATACCCGTTGAAGAACGGCGTATGACGACCGCCCTCGTCCTTGCCCAGGATGTACACCTCGGCCTCGAAATGCGTGTGCGGGGTGATCGAACCCGGCTTGCACAGCACCTGACCACGCTGCACGTCGTCACGCTTGGTGCCACGCAGCAGGATGCCGACGTTGTCGCCCGCTTCGCCCTGGTCCAGCAGCTTGCGGAACATCTCGACACCGGTGACGGTGGTCTTCTGGGTGTCGCGAATCCCGACGATCTCGATTTCTTCGCCGAC
>NZ_KB905924.1:0-15554 GCF_000381105.1 Thioalkalivibrio sp. ALE12
CCCCTGCCCGATCCGGGGGTGCTTTCAGGGGCCTGATGCGCTCAGGCGGGCGGTAAAGCCGTCATTCCCCAGGGCCGCGCGCGACCCTCGGAAATGACGGCCCGAAGGCCGTCAGGGTTGAGAGTGGATTTCAAGCCTCACCCAACGGGCGAGACGCTCGGCTCCGCCGGAGATCCAGTGGTCGATCTCCGTTCCGGAACGCATGTCGAACGCCAGTATGCGCAGCGCAGCGACCTGAAGGTCCGGATCGATTACCCGGAGTCGGGTAAGGTCGAACGGAAATTCCTGGCCGTTGAAGAGACCGAGCAGAAAGAGACGGACGTGCCGTCCCTGTCCCGTCGGTGACTCCGCCGCGTCGGCGAGCTGGTTCAGGGCTTCCAGGGTGGCGGGATTCATCCCGCCTCCTCGGACTGCACCTCGGCCTCCGGCCGCAGGTGTTCAGCGGCTTTCCGGGCTTGGCTTGCGGCCCGGAAAATGGCCCGCTTGTCCTCCTTGAGCTTCCGGACCCAGGAGCCGATATAGCCCTCGTGGCGAAGATCCCCCTGGATACCGATCTCGGCACAAAGGAAGGCAGCGCCCAACTCGGCGACCAGCTCCTCGAACGCATAGCGTTCGGACCCGAAGTGATCAAACTCCACGATCCCCTCGCGCGCGAGGCGGGACTCGTGCCCCGTCCAGTGCGTGAGTTCGTGGAGTGCCGTGGCGTAATAACCGGCCTCTTCCCGAAACGACGCTTTCGGGGGCAACTGGATGTAATCCAGCTCGGGCGAATAGAACGCCCGGTCGCCCCCGTGTCGGATCAGAGCCCCGGAGGACTCCAGCACCGATTCCGCGGCCTCGATGGGCGTGAAGCTCGGTTCCGGGGCGTCCCCGGTGGGACCCACGCGATACCGGTCCTCCAGATCATCGATCTGGTCCACGTTGAAGAGCTTGAAGGCCCGAAGGATCGGCACGGTTTTCATCACCGGCTCGCCCTTCTCGTCCGTCACCGGCTTGCCATCCCGGTCGGTCTTCGGCCGCTGGATCGGCTTGAAGAACACGGCCAGCGTGCTTTTCTCGCCCTTGCGCACCGTGCCGCCGACGTTCGACGCCTGCTTGAAGGTCATCCACCGACTGGTGGAATACCCGTGGGCCACCTCCTGCATCCACAGGAGCATGACGTTGACCCCGTGATAGGGGCGATTGGTCGCGGCATTGACCGGCATTCCGCTCGCCAGTGCCGCCTTGTCGCGATCCCAGGGTTTGACCCAGGGCACGACTCCGCTTTCCAGGGCCGTGATGATCTGATCGGTCACTTCCTGGTACAGGTCCTTGGAGGCTTCTTTCTTGGACATGATCTGTCTCCTGTGCATGAAAATTGGGGACAGACCGATCCCCGTGGGATCCGACTGCCCCACGGGGGTTGAAATGGTATGTTGACCGTTCGTACCCGAGCAGCGAGGCGCCGGTGATGAAGGTCATTGATGGTCAACGTTCCACCCTGGAACAGGCGCTGACACGCGCCTTGTTCAGGGGCGAAACCGAGCGGTTCGAGCAGATCAACGATCAACTCAAACCGCGCGCGGTGAAGCTCAGTACGATTGCGACTTCAGATCGAGACGTGCCAGCAGCTCCTCGTCGATCAGACGAAGCGCAAGATTGATGTCGGCACGGCCCTCCCGAGTGCTCACCTGAGCGTTCAATGCTTGCTGACGCCGCTCCAGGATTTCCTGTTCGGTCGCCGCTTCCAGCCAGGCGATAAACGCCTTGATGGTTTCCTTGTCCATCGATGCTCTCCTGTCTGTGAACGGAGAGCGCCCCACCGGGGAGTGCTCTCCCCGTGGTGGGTGAAGGAAATGGATCGACCGGCGAGCCGGCGCACCCCTGCCCGATCCGGGGGTGCTTCAGGGGCCTGATGCGCTCAGGCGGGCGGTAAAGCCGTCATTCCCCAGGGCCGCGCGCGACCCTCGGGAATGACGCCCCGAAAGACAGCCGAACCCCAGGGCAATGTCCCGGGGTTCGACGCGCTACAGCGGTCAGCAGGGTGCTTCAAGGCACCAGTGACGCGGAGGTGGAGTCACCACCCGAGGTGGGCGGCGTTTGTTGATGTCGGGCTGAGTGAACCGAAGGTCCACGCGTTCGCCCGCGCGCTTGAATGCCATGCCTTCGTGTTTCCGGCTGATGTGAAGTCCTCGCATGAGTCTGTCTCCGAGTGTTGGGGACAGACCGCCCCCACGGGGGACGGTGTCCCCGTGGTGGGTGAAGGAAATGGATCGACCGGCAGTGCCGGCACCCTTCTTCCCGATCCGGAAGGGTTTTAAGGGGCCTGATACGCTCAGGCGGGCGGTAAAGCCGTCATTCCCCAGGGCCGCGCGCGACCCTCGGGAATGACGCCCCCGAGGGGGCGCCGGCTCGATCAACCGATCCGCATTTGCAGATGGTCCAGATCGGACGTGGACAGCTGTTCCAGATCGGAATCCGTAATCGGCTCCAGGGTGCGGGTATCCAGTACCTGGAAACCGCACTTGAGGGCCTCGGAAACCGAGTCGAGCGAACGAAAGAGCTTGGTGATGGTGCGAGCTTTCATGGGGCTTCTCCGTCAGTTGTGGGACACCCCGATCCCTCCTGCCGCGGCAAGAGGGATCGGTGGTGCCCCACAACGGAGACACCCCGTTGCCAGGGGGTGAGAGGATCCCCCTGGCGAACGGTCTGCCGGATTCAGGCGGCGGAGCTTTCCGGTTCCTGAGTCGAGTCCGCCGATGCGGTGTAGACGGTTTCGCCGTCCACCTTGACCCAGGCGATCCGGAGCAGCCGAGCCTTCAACGAAACGCCGGTCTGGCCGGCCTTCTCGCCTTTCTGATACTCGAACAGATCCGGGTACAGATCACCCAGCTTGAATCCGATGAGGACCTTGCGATCTTCATCGACGTAAGACTTGGCCGCCTTGATCAGACGCTCGGCTTCCTGGCCGCTTACGCGGCAATCAAACCGGGTCTTGTCCGGGGCGTCGGCGGACCCATGCAGCGCGACGATGTCGCACGCATAGAACGACGCGCCCTTCTTGGGGCTCACCTCGCGCACCCGATTCAGGTAGCCAAGGCCGGTGATGTGCAGATCGAAGTATTTGCTCTCAGACATGGTGTTTCTCCTATCAGTGATGAATCCGGAGAAACCATGCCCGTCCGGGGATTGGTTTCCCCGGGAGGGTGAAGGTAACGCGAGGCGCTACTTTTTCTTGCTGCGACGTTCCTGACGCACGCCAATGACGTTCAAGACGACGAAGACGACAAAAATAAGAGTGGCGATCAGCGCGAACGGCTCCATCACGACTCCTCCTCGTTGTGGATGTTTCCGATGACCAGGAGTGACACCCCGAGCGTGATCACGTAGAGCACGCTGATCAACGGCACCGCCTCCAGGAACAGCGCAATAACGCTCGCGACGATCATGCCGACGCCCATCTTGCGCGAATCTTCCTTGACGGTCTTGAGATTGACAAAGGGTCTTTTCACAAAGGCGCCTCCTTCGAGAATAGCCGAAAGAGACGCGCCCAACCGGGGGGAGGCTCTCCCCGGCGTGGGTGAATGGAATACAGCAGGACCGACTGGCTGGGCCAGCGCACCGCTACCCGGTCCGGGCGGTGCTTTCAGGGACCACGATGCGCTCGTGGCGGGCGGTAAAGCCGTGTGATGGCTCTAGTTTTAGCCTTCCCAATAATCGTCTGTCAATTCATGCGGGTCGAGTGGCCGCTCGATCTGGCGCAGTTCCCGCACATCGGCCTCCACCCATGCGTGGTCCCGCTCCCGGTAGAGCAGGCGCTGCATCGGGGCGTCGTCCGGAATATCCAGGACTTCGCAGATCCCGTGTTCCGGGTGTTCCACCGTGGCGCCGGAAGCGCAGTGATCGCGGCGCTCGATGGGGAAGCGGATGATCGCCATGGGATCTCCTGTTGTCTGGCGCAGTCAGTCGAACTGCAGCTGCACCTTGCCTTCCGATAGTTTCGCACCGGCATCAAAGGTTTTGCCAGTCCGCTTGCTCTTGAGACCCTTGAGCTGTACCCGATCCCCCGCGAACAGCGTGAGCGCCTGGGCCTCGGTCAGCTTCTTGCCACTGACCTGCTTCCAGACGATGGCGTTGCACGCCTCGCACTGCCAGGCCTTGGGTGACTCCTTGATGTTGCCCTGCTGGGCGCAGCCGCACTGCCCGACCGGCCCCTGTTTCGGGGCCTTGCCGGGTTTCCCGCCCTGGTCGGGCAGCGTGGTTGTGCAGTCCGGGTAGCGGCTACAGCCCCAAAACGCCCCGGACCCGCCCTTGCGCCGCCGCATGGGGGCCGAGCAGGTCGGACAGGCGTGCTGGGCCTGCGCCTCGACCTGAACCGCATCGGCCCCCTGCTGTTGAACGTGCTGCACCAGCCGCTTGACCCATTCGGCCTGCCGCTGCAGGAACCCATCGATCTCGCCTTCTCCGTTGGCGATCTGGTCCAGTGCCTGTTCCCACAGGGCCGTGGTGGACGGGTCCTTCACCGGATCCGGCAGCGCATCGATCAGCGACCGGGCGGCGGCCGTGGACGTGAGCTTCTTCTTGCGCTCATCCAGGTAACCGCGATCCATGAGGGTCTGGATGATCCCGGCGCGCGTCGCCTCCGTGCCGATGCCCGTGTTCTCTTTCAGGACGCGCCGCAGCCGCTCGTCCGCGATCTCGCGGGCGATGTTCTTCATGGCGGCGAGCAGCGTGCCCTGGGTAAAGCGTTCCGGCGGGGTGGTTTCCTTGTCGCGGATCTGCGCGCCGGCCAGGGAGACAGGGTCGCCCTTCTGCACGCTGGGAAGCGCCTGGGTGCTTTCGTTGCGCTCCTCGACCGAGGTGTCCGTCTGGATCAGCACGCGCCAGCCGCTTTGGCGGTTCACCCGCCCCTGCGCACGGAACGTCTCGCCTTCGGCCGCGACTTCCAGCCGCGTCTGGTCGTACTCGTAGGCCGGATAGAACTGCGCGATGAAGCGGCGCCGGATCAGGTCGTAGACCGCCTGTTCCCGCGACGACATGGCATGGACATCCGCAGCGGCGGTGGTGGGGATGATGGCGTGGTGCGCCGTGATCTTCGCATCGTTCCAGCAGCGCCCCTGCACGGAAGCATCCGCGCCTTCAACCAGGTGTTCGATGGTCGAGTCGCTCTGCATCAGCGCCTGCAGGACGTCGCGTGCCTCGCCGTGCTGGCTGACGGGCAGGTAGCGGCAGTCGGTCCGGGGATAGGAGGTGGCTTTGTGCTTCTCGTACAACGACTGTGCGGTATCGAGGACCTCCTGCGCCCCCATCCCCAGCCGTTTCGATGCCTCCTGTTGCAGCGTCGAGAGATCGTAGGGCAGCGGCGCGTTCTCGCGCTTGCGCTCGGTCTGCGCCAGGGTCACGGTGCCTTGCACCCCCTGTACACGCTGCGCCACAGAGGCGGCCGCCTGTTGACTGGTACAGCGGCCTTCGGCGTCACTCACCCCCTCGGGTGGCACCCATCGGGCCTCCCAGGAGCCGTTCGTATGGCCGCAGCGGACCGATACCTCGTAGTAGGGGACCGGCTTGAACTGTTCGATCGCGCGGTCCCGATCGACCACGAGCTTGAGGGTGGGCGTCTGGACACGCCCGACCGAGAGCACGCCGTCATACCCGCGTGCCTGCGCCGCGAGGGTGTAGGCCCGCGTGAGGTTCATGCCCACAAGCCAGTCGGCGCGGGCGCGTGCCACGCCGGCGCGGTACAAGGGGAAGGTTTGATCCCCCGGTAGCAGGTTGGCGAGGGCCTTGCGCACACTGGCTTCGTCCAGCGCGGCGAGCCAGAGGCGCTGGATCGGCCCCCGGTAGCCGCACAGATCCAGCACCTCGCGCGCGATCGTCTCGCCTTCCCGGTCGGCGTCCGTCGCGACGACGACTTCGGAGGCCTGTTTCAGCAGGGACCGGATGCTGGAAAAGTGCCCCTTCACCTTGGGTCGCACGTTCATCCGCCACTGGTCCGGCAGGATGGGAAGCGTCTCCACGCGCCACTGCTTGAGCGAAGGGTCGTAGTCTTGAGGCGGGGCCATTTCCAGCAGGTGCCCGAAGCACCAGGTTACCGTCACCCCTTCCCCACGAATACACGCATTTTCCTTGCGCGAAGCGCCTATAACCCGCGCAATATCGCGGGCTTGGGAGGGTTTTTCCGCAAGAAAGAGTTTCATGTCGGCAAGGAGTTGGACGAGGCGTTCGGTCCCTGTTGGGGAGGTTCTGGCTCGTCCAGCTCAACGTAGACGATGCCGTGTCGAGATTGGGTAACGTCCCAATCGGTGGCCCGACCGCTCGCGTCCGTGGCCGTGGTTGGGGCGAGTGAGACCCGCATGAACCCCGGCGGAAGTTCGACGGTCACCACGGACGGAGAGTCGCCTTCGTCTTCGCGCCACTCGTCCAGTTGGCGCACGGCAGCGGCGTAGATCGTGAACTGGGGGTCATCGAGTCCCAGCTGATCGCGCGCCAGTGTGTCGATACGGCTAGAGAACATTCCGGTGGGCATCATGGGGTCCTCGTGTACGGGGTTACTCCACGGTTTCGCGCACTTTCGCGCGGAAGCGGTCCATGAACGCGTCCGTGGCCGGGAAGCCGTCTACGCTGTCCGTGCCCTCGTAATACTCCACGGCGATGTGACTGCCGCTGCCCTCCCGGGAAATATCCATCTGGACCACGCCGGCGTGACCGAGGATTTCGCGGTAGTCCCGCACGGAGTAGAAGGATCCGGGGTTTTCATGGAAATGGTAGGCGTCCGAGGCTTCCAGCCACGGCTGTCCGGCGGGATTGGTGCGCTGTTCCAGGGGCAGATACCCGAACTGGCGGCGGATGCGGTTGAAGGCCGTATCGACGTCGGTGGCGGTGGTGACCTCGAAGTTGAGGATCTCGTTCGCGTACTGCTGCTGTCCGGAGGCCTGGCTGCTGGATCCGGCCGTGGAGCTGCTGGACGTCGTCGGTCGCGTCTCCTCAATCACAATGCAGCCGGACAGGGCCGCGATAGCGGCACCGGCGAGGAGGGTGCGGGTGATCGTTCCGTTCGTCATGGAGTGTCTCCTTCTTCCTTGGTTGGGTCATCGGCGGCTACGCGCGATGCGATCGTGGGTTCTGGCTTCGTGGGTACGCGGGTGACCGCGGCCCATTGCCCTCTGCGCCAGTCGGCGCTTTCGTCGGCCTCCTTCCCGGCCGCCTGGTCGCTGTGCGCCTCAAAGCGGGTCGTGGCGACCACGCGACCGAGTTCCACCAGTTGGGCTTGATACAAGGGCATGGCTCAGCGAACCTCGTCCGGGTGCGTCCACTCGCCGCACCAGTGGATCGCCTTCGTAAGGGGGAACGGTCCGTCGCTCTCGCCTATGGGCTGCAGCAGTCCCGGAGGGTGGCGCCGGCAGGAGCCCTCATTGGTGCCCAGACGGTGCCAGTAGATGCAGGCATCGCAGCGCGCACGGGCGAATGGGGTCTCAGGCATCCGTCCCTCCCGCGCGCTCGTCACGTTGCCGGAACGTCACGTCCTCGACGCGCGCAAGGTCCAGATCGACGGCGGACGCGCGGACTTCGAGGCGGGATCGCTCCTCGCCGGTCTCACGGTCACTCCATGTGGACTCGAACAGTTCACCCTCGACGTGGACCCGAGCGCCCTTCGGCAACAGGCGCGCGGCCTGTTCGGCACGGGGGCCCCACAGGGCCACGTCCAGCCAGAACCCGCCTTTGTCCTCAAAGCCGCCGTTGCCATCGGGCTTCGGACGATCAAAGAAGATCCGGAGGTTGGTGACGGGGGTCGATTCGCCGCCGCGTTCGGCATGACGAAGCGTGGGCGCCGCGCCCAAATTGCCGCGACCGGAAAAGCTGTTGGACATGGATCTGCACCAGACATGGGTTCGATGCCAGCCTGCATTCGGTGGGCGGTGCGATCCACGGTAATCCGTTATCGTCCGGACGTGAGTTTCACCGTGCGGTAAGGGGTGGCGCCGTGATCGACGGTGTTCATCAGATCGAAGTACTGTCCGGCCGCACGTTCGTGCGCCCGGACCAGGGCGTGGATCGATTCCGGTGATGAAGCCTGCTCACTGAAGTGGGTGTGGAGATTTGCCTCGGCTAGTGCCCGCTGGACCCGCTGGATCGGCTCGAACCAATGACCGCTGCAGTGGATCCACAGGGCTTCGAGCTCGGAATGGTTGCTGCAACGGCCACGTTCATCCCGAATGGTGGTCGCGAGCGATTCCATTGCGGAGCACGCCTGCTGAACGCCAGGGTCTTCCTGGTCCACGCCCCGCAATGCGTCCCGGGTGATCGCCGATGTCAGTCGATTGAGCTCGTCCATGTAGCTCCAGCGGCTGTCGAAATCCTCTGGATCGAGATTGTGCTCGTGGCACCAGTGGCGAAATGGATGTGTCATGCCCCGCCCCTCTGGTCTGGCTCAGGGGGGAACACTGTTCCCCCCCTCTGGTCTGGCTCAGGACTTCCGGGTCTTGCGGCGCCACTGGTCTTCCAACGCGTTGAGTGCCTCAATCTGTGCCACCAGATCCTTGAGGCGTAGCCGCTCGTAGTTCCGCCGCCGGTGCTCGAACGTGAGGATCCGCCCTCGACGCTCGATCTTCAGCCACGCCAGACGCGTCCGCAGGGGCACACCCTCGCGGGAAAGTGCCTCCTGCAGCATGTCCGACGTAAACATCAGCCAGGACTGGCCGATGCCGTCGAATCCACGTAGACGCCACCGGAACACGGACCCACCTTCGCGTCGGGAGCGATGGATCGCAGGATGCGCGACCCACGGCCGACGATAGGTGTCCTTGAACTCCTGCACCAGCTGGTCCATCTGATCATCGATCTGCCGTAGCTCGGTTTCGAGAACCTGCATTCGCTTACGCGCGTCAGCGAGTTTCATGTATCCCTCTCCAGTGGCCCCGCGCCCCCCTTACCCTTAAAGGGCCCTTTAGGGCGTAACTACATGGCAGGCCTTCGGCTATAACTACTCCCCGTGCATCTGAGCCAGGCGACCGAACAAGGTCCATCACGTTCCGGTTTCCTGAGCCACGGCCGAGCCGTAGGACTCGGCCCGTTCGCCTGCAGGGGCGTCGGCTTCATCGTCCTCCTCGTCGTCATAGAGCCCCGGGGGCGGCTCGCTACGCGCTTTCGGGTCCCGAATGTCGGGTGCCACCGGCGCCCGCAGTTTCCCCTCCAGGACGTCCTTCGGCGGCAGGCCGAGGGTCTCGATCGCCTGCCGGGCTTTCGCTGTGCCAGCCGCCACGTCGTCTCGGGTCACGCCCTGATACTGGAATCCCTGCGGAGCGTTGAACGCACTGCGGACCAGTCGGCCACCCTGATACAGCATCCGCTCGCTCTCGTCCCGGCCCATGAGCCCGACGTGGCGCGCGGTCAGGATGGCGCGTGCGGTCCGGTCGAAGTCGGCGATCAGGTAGGCGCCCATAAAGCCGTAGGGGTTCGAGAACTCCAGTGGGACGGTGCAGGGGCTCTGGCTCTGAGCCACATCGATCTCGATACCGGGCATCGAGTCCAGAAGGCGCTCGGTCTGTTCCCGAAGGGCATTGATGCCCTCGCGGTTCTCCGTGAGGGATTCATAGGTCTGGAGCAGTTTCCAGTCGGCCCACGGGTCGTCCAGGGCCGCCGCTCGCCAGATCCGCCGCATCGTCGTGGCGAAACGAACGAGCCCGATGATGGGCGCCTTCTTCTCGCTTGCGCCTCGTCCATGCACGAGTCGCTGCGCCTGGCGCGTCTGGATCTCCATCGCGGCGGACCCGCGCAGACCTCCGGGGGACGAACTGGCGGTACGCCAATCCACGATCGGGTCGGCCTCGTTCGGCATGGGTTTCGTGTCGGCCATAGTCGCCTCCTAGTTTCGTGAGTACCGGCAGATCCCGGTCAGCGTGTTCTATCACCGCCCTCGGATTCCCGGCAGGCCAAATCCCAAATGGTCTGCCAGGGGGCTTCCGGGCGGTGATGATAAAGATCGGAACCTTCCATAAAGAGCCTGATGGCCGTGAGCGAGGACGCCTGGAGATCCGGATCGAGTCCGCGTAGGTCGGACAGGTCGAGCGGCCATTCCGGCGCGTTGTAACAGGCCAACAGCACGCGACGGACGGAGCGCGCCTGCCCGCTGCGGTTCAGCGCCACGTCCAGCAGTCGATCCAGGGCCTGATCTGCGTCTACAGTGGCAATCCTCGGCACGGGCATTCCCCTCTGGTCTGGTTCAGGGGGGAACACTGTTCCCCCCCCCTCTGGTCTGGCTCAGCGATCCCAAACCGCGTCCACGCGCCGCTGGATCTCCTCCTTCACCTCCAGGGGGCGTCGGATCCCGTGCAGCCGGATCTCGCCGGTCTCGCCGCCGCCCGCCGAGGACACCCGGACCTCGCCGATTCCGATCAGGCGATCGATGACCCCCTGTTCCAGAGTCGGGATCCGCGCATTGGCATAGCGCATCGTGCGCCGGTGGCGCGCGATGATCCCCGTCTGCACCGTCACACGGTCGGGGTCGAGAGTGAATCGGTAGTAGTAGATCGCGAACACGATCCGGAACGCGGTGAGCACCATCCAGATCCCGAGGACCATCGACAGTGCTGCCTGCACGATGGGCAGCTCGCCGATGCCCGGGATGGTCATGCGCCACTCGGCAATGCTCGCGCCTACTGGATCGGGCAACTGCCCCAGCCAGGCCACGATCTCCGGCGTCCAGGCCAGTACGGCGAGGAGCAAGGCAAACTTGAGCACCGTGGGCCATACGCTGCGCAGCGCCGGGCGCAGGGTGTAGGTCGGCACCTCGGCGTCCGCGTCGGCGGGGTGGTCCCGGGGTGGCTCCCCGGCCGACGCCGGGCGGTACTCCCGTGCGGCCTGTCGCAGTGACTCGCTTGGTTCCTCGTCGTCCGGTGGGCGAGGCGGGGGCTCGGGTGGTGAATCGGGATCGACCTGTTCCACGCCATACCCCGCGTGATGGTCGCCCCAATACACTTCGACCAGCTCGTACCGCTGGTCGGTCTCGCGATTCAGCGCATCCCGGACTACCCGAGCGCGGCCGTGGCTGAACGGCATGTCATGTTCGTCGAGGATCATGCCCCTGGCTCCTTGGATCGGTGGGTACTGCGGCTGCGGGCCTTCTCCAGCCGCTGCACCAGTTCGTTGTTCGCGTCGGGCTCGACCGTGACCACCTGCGCCTCGGCCTGCTGGACGCTTGCCTGATCGATCCGGCGTTCGCGCTCCGCCTGCTCGGCCTTGCGTCGCCGTCGTTCGGCCGCGTCCACGGCGTAGCTCGGCAGGAAATCGCCGCTGCGTGCCCGCTTGGCGACGGCACTCAGGTAGCGCAAGGGGTTGCGGATCGGATCCGTCTGAGCGCGATCCCGGATGGCACCGGCGACCTCGTCCAGGACCTGCTGGGCCTGGTCGGCGGGTAACCCCTGCAGACATCGGTCCGCGAGCTTGCGGTGATCGGCGCCGAAGCTCTCGGGATAGTGCAGCTCAGCGGCGGCCTCCTCGCTGTCGCGCGCGCCCGGTGGTTCCAATACCTCAGAGGTAGGTTTTGTAGTAGTAGGTTTATATAAACTACTACTACCCCCGCGCGCGCGAGCCGAGTTAAGATTCTTAACTCGGTACGAAGTGGCTGTTTTTGAAGGATTTTCGTCGGGCGGGTCCACCGAGTTAAGATTCTTTACTTGGCTCTCACCCGAGTTAGCCTCCTTAACTTGGGCACCGCAGGCCCGTCCCGAGGGGCTCGCGGCGGCTCGCACGGCCGGGTCGGCGCTCAGGGTGGCGAGGCGGCGCTCAAAGCGACCGCCGGTGTCCACGGGATCGGTGAGGTCGTGGTCGGCATCGAGGCGATGCTGGATCGTGGACAGCACCTGCTGCGCAGTCTCGCGCACCCGTCGATGGCCGTGATCGGTCAGGCTCTCCAGATAGGTGATGTACTCCGGATCGAGGTACATCGCCTCGGTGACGGATACCGCCTCGTCGTGGATCGCGTAGACGCTCCCCCGGTATCGGCCCTGACCGTCGCGGACGCGATCGCACAGCGAGATCCATCGAGTGATGCGCAGCATGGCGATGGCGGCGGCGATGGTGGGCCGGGACCCGAGGCCGGCGCGGCCGAACTCGTCATACGACGGGAATCCGGCGGGGGCCCGGGGATCCGAGTTCGCCTGAATCACCATCCAGGCGAGCTTGTCCGTCGGCCCCAGCTCGTCCGCGAATAGCAGCGCCCGGGGGTGGGAGTCATGCCAGTTCCCGAAATACAGGACTGCGCCTTCCTCCTCGCCGGCGGGGTCCGGCGGTCGATCCCGTAGCTGTCGCGCGGCGTCCTCCAGGTACGCCTTGAGTCCTCGGATGCGGGGGGCGATCTCCGCTGCACTCACGACGTGCCCCCGGCGGAATAGAGGTGGGTGCCGAACTGGTGATGCACCAGGTCCACCACGGGCTGCGTCGCCTTCGCCGGCGGATATGTTGGGGCCAGCGTGTGCTGACACTCCGCGACGAGCCGGTAGACCGCAGAGGCCGAGGCGCCCGTGCTTCGCGCGACGTGGAGATAGCGATCCGGATCCGGAAGGTCCTCCGGCGCGGCCCGCCATGCGTCCCACATCGCCTGAGCCTGTTCGGGCGAGGGGGAGCGCGGCCGACCGGGCTGCGAGGGCAGCCCGAGCACCCGCCGACGTCGGGCCACATCCGTCGTGGTCATGCCAAATAGCGCCTCCATCATCCGGGCGTCTGCCTGGTGCCGCAGCAGCTCGTCCTGGACCTGGCGGGACTGGACCTCGCCCCGTGCTCGTTCGAGCAGCTGATCGAACCGATCGGCGTCGATCTGCAGATCAATGAACAGATGCCCGAGCCGCGAAATCTCGACCAGCTCGTCAAATGTCATGTCGGCGAGGGTCGAGGCTTGGTCGGGTGTGAGCCCCAATACGCTGAGGGCGTTCACGTCGGCTTCCTGCAACCGGTCCATGGCGAAGCGCAGGACATGGAGGGTGAGATCCGCTGTGCTGCTCATGGCTCAGCCCTCCCACGGATCGAGATCGTCCGCGTCGGCCTGGTGCTGCAGGTCGCGGCAGGCCTGGATGAGGGCGACGAAGTCGCCGAAATCGGGGTCGCGAAGGCACGAACTGACCATCCCGCCCAGCGCGCGCCAGGGTGGCTCGGGGATGTGCCGCGCGATGACCTCCTCCTCGTCGCCTCGGTGAATCGCTGAGGCCAGGCGATGGGTGGGGGCGGTCTGCAGGACGCGGTCCGGGTGCAGGGCGATCTGCGACCAGCTGAACAGCAGCCACCAGGTCCAGAGGCGGTAGTCGTTCTCCACCCCGTTCATCCTGGCCGCCGCCTCCTCGACCGTCTCGCTCGGCAGGTCGATGAAGTAGCCATAGCCGATGTCTACGGGCTGGATCTGATCGGCGTAGTGGTAGCGGGTGGCGATCTGCCGGGCCAACGTGTAGATCCGATCCCGAAGCTCGGCCACGGTTGGCGCGGGTCCGGGCGTGGGCGCGGGCTCAGTCGGTGCCGTGACCGGTGGGGCGGCAGGGGGCGGGTCACCCTCACCGGCCCCATCACCGATCACTGGATCGGTTGCGGCCCCGGAACGTCCGGGGGACGCTCCGGGCGTTCCGGCAGGTGGGGCATCCTGGACGGGCGGTGCCGGTTGGCCCATTGCGCCGGGGGTTCCGTCCGGGGGCATATTGGCTGGGTCCGTCGTCCCCTCGGGGTCCTGCGTCGGCGGCGTATCGAGTTCCATCCGCACGGTGCGCAGATCGAGGGACAGCTCCTCGGCCAGACGCCGCTCCAGTTCCTGGCGCGCGGCACCGGGGTCCCAATCCGGGGCATCGGTGGCGGCGAGGGAGTCCTCGAAGACCATGTCCACCGCATCCTGGGTGTGCCCATGGGACTCGCCGACGGCATGGGCCGACCGGTGGAGATCACGGAGCTTCTCGATCGCCTGGCCACCAAGACCGCCATAGAGCGCCTGCGGGATGCACGGCAGTAGAGTCTTCGCGGCGTACTCAAATCGACGAAGTAGTGGCAGAGAGGCTGTATAACCGACCTCCTGTAGCCGCCGTTGCAACTCCTTACGGCTCAGGCTCTCGCCGGCCGACGCCTCGAACATTTCTCGCAGCCGATCGACCGCGAGGGCGCGATCGATCAGGGTCATCGTCCCGCGCATTTCGTTCTCGATCAGGTGCGCACCCAACACATCCTGGTCCGAGGTCCAGGGATGGAACAGCACATGGACCTTGCGGTACGCCTCGTCGCCGGTCTCTTCGTACAGCTCCTGCAGGATCTGAAGCCGCGTGTTCCCGCCGGCGCGTACCATGTAGAGGTCGTCGTCCGGCCGCCGGGTGACTTCAATGGCGTTGTTCAGACGCTTCTGCGCCCGGATGGAGGCCTTGATCTCGTCGTACTGCGGGTTGCGCTGCCGCCGGGGGTTTCCGTCATACGGCCGGATCCGGTCGATCTCCAACACCATCTGCGTGACGGTCAGGGGATCGCCGGGCGGCAGCTCCTGCGCCGCCGCATCGCCAAAATGGCCGACGGTCAGGCGGCTGCGCAGCTCCTCGGAACTCAGCTGTTTCTTAGCCATGTTGCGCCCCTCCCCGGATCAGGTGAGGCAGCAGCTCCTCGGTGAGGCGGCGCATGGTCTCGGCACCGGACAGGGTGGGCCCTTGTCGGTGGGGCTCCCACCGATGGACGGGCACCTGCTGGGTGGCCGCCTCGCGGTAGGCCACGGCGGAGGGGATGAACGTATCGAGGATGGTGATCTGGCCGCGACTTTCACCGGTGGCCTCGCGCCGGAGTTCGTCCGCGATCGCGCGGCCGTCTCCGGTTCGGTCTACCCGATAGAGGAGGCCGCGCAGCGGACCGACCGGTGCGCCCATGGCCGCCATCGGTCGCAGCCGATCAAGCATCGACACGGTCCCGCGCGCGAACTCGCGGGCGGAGAGGATTTCCGGGGGGATAGGGGAGAGCAGGAAGTCTGCCGCCAGGACGGCGGCATCCTGCAGGGGGCCGACAGCCCCCTGGGTATCCAGCAGGACGACGTCATAGAGGTCGTCGTAATCCGCGAGGATGTGTTTGAGTCGCACGCGGCCGTCCGGCGTGTGCAGGATCCATTGCTGCAGCCGACCCTGGGGATCGTTGGACAGCACAATGTCGAGGGCCCCGTCGTGCTCGCCGTCGAGCGGGATGTCAATCGGAGTGACGGTGCCGTCGGTGTCCCCGTTGGTAATGAGTTCCGTGAGCCCCCCGGCGGCGATCAGGGCCGGGTCCACCGGGAAGTAGCTGGACAGGGTGGGCTGGATGTCGGCGTCGATCAGCAGGACCTTGTAGCCGAGGTCCGCGAGGTAGGCGCCGAGGTTGGCCGTGACGGTGGTCTTGCCGACACCGCCCTTGGTTGATGTGGTCGTGATTCGGACTGTCATAATGGTTCCCCTTGGTACTGGTGTGTTTACCAGTCCTCACGGGTCACCTGACGTAACGCCCTCTATTGTTTGGTCACCGGCACCGATTCGTAATCGATAGGTCGGAGGTTCGACTCCTCTCGCCGGCACCAATCTTGCTGTCATCGTCGGATCAAGGGGGCG
>NZ_KB905925.1:0-13550 GCF_000381105.1 Thioalkalivibrio sp. ALE12
GCGGGCCGGGGTCGCGGCAGTCGGGCGTGTTTCTTGGGTACTTCTTTGCACGAGCAAAGAAGTACCTCGCGGCGCGCTGGCGAGTCAGCGCCAGGCAGTATGCGGACCGGAGCCACCGTAAACACCGAACGATGAACTATGGCCAGCCACGACAAGGCAGGGGGCGGGCCGAAGGCACCGTAAACACCAGTGACGAACCAGGGCCAGCCACAACAGGGCTGGCGGCTGGCACTCGACGGTCAGGGCTCGGCGCGCGGGGCTGTGGCGGCGCGGACCCCGCGGCGCTCGCCGTCGACATCGTCGATCTCGTCGTCCAGCTCGTGCAGGCGGCGCGTGGTCGCCAGCGGCGAGGTGGTGCCGCGCGCGACCAGGCTGTAGGCCGCCGGAATCACGAACAGCGTAAACAGCGTCGCGAACAGCACACCGGAGAACACCGCCACCCCGATCACGAAGCGCGTCTCCTCGCCCGGCCCGGAGGCCAGGATCAGCGGAATGGAGCCCGCAACCGTGGTCAGCGCCGTCATCAGCACCGGCCGCAGCCGCATGCGCGCGGCCTCGATGATCGCGGCGTCGAAATCACGCCCGCGGTCGCGCAACTGGTTGGCGAATTCGACGATCAGGATGCCGTTCTTCGCCGCCAGGCCGATCAGCATGACCATGCCGATCTGACTGTAGATATTCAGCGTCTGGCCGGTAACGGTCAGGCCGATCAGGGCACCCACCACCGCCAGCGGGACGGTCAGCATGATCACGAACGGGTGCACGAAGCTCTCGAACTGCGCCGCCAGCACCAGGAAGACCACCAGCAGGGCCAGCGCGAAGACAAACAGGATCGCCTCCGAGCCGGTGCGCAGATCCAGCGATTCGCCCTTGTAGTCGATGCCCGCCTCGGCCGGCAGGAGCTCGGCGGCCTTGGCATCCAGCGTGTCCAGCGCCTCGCCCAGGGTCATGCCGTCGCGCAGCCCGGCGGTCAGGGTGACCGCCCGCGAGCGGTTGTAGCGTTCCAGCGAGGACGGACCGGCCTGTTCCTCGTAGGTGACCAGGCTGGACAGCGGCACCATGGCGCCGGAACTGGAGCGTACGTAGAGGTTGTCGATATCGCCCGGCGTGCGGCGCTGATCGGCCAGGCCCTCGATGATCACGTCGTACTCCTCGCCGCGATCGACGAAGGTGGTCACGTCGCGCCCGCCGAGCACGATGTCCAGCGTACGGCCGACATCGCGCATGGAGACACCAAGGTCGCCCGCCCGGTCGCGATCCAGACGCACGTTCAGCTGTGGCTGGGTAGGCTCGTAATCGAGATCCACCCGGGTCAGGCCCTCGATGCCTTCGGCGGCCTCGCGCATGATTTCGCCCCACTCCTCGAGCTGGTCGTAATCCGGCCCGGAGATCACGAACTGGACCGGCGGCCCGACGCGACCGCGAGAAAGGCCCTGGCGCATGACCACGCGCGCCTCTACCCCGGGCATCTCGTTGATGATGCCGCGGATCTCGTCGATCACCTCCTGACCGGACACGTCGCGGTCGTCCCAGTGCTCCAGGATCGCGATCACAAACCCGTTGTTCATGAGCTCGGAGCCGCCGAAGCCGCGTGGCGTACGCACCAGGGCGCGGCGGATCGGGCCGTCCTCGATCAGCGGCTGGATCCGGGCCTCGACCTCGGCCATCTGGCGGCTCATGTACTCGAAGTTCGCCCCCTCGGGTCCGTCGACCAGGACGAAGAAGGACCCGCGATCCTCCTGCGGCGCGAACTCCTCGGGCAATTCGTCGAACAGATACCAGGCCCCGGCCAGCACCGCGGCCAGTAGCGGCACCACCAGCCATGACCCCTTGAGCCCGCTCGCCAGCACGCGGCCGTAACCGGCCTCCAGCGCCGCGAAGCCGCGGCCGATGTAGTGGGCGGCACCGGTCTGGTCATCGCCCTTGTGCATCAGGCGCCCGGAGAGCACCGGCGCCAGGGTCAGCGCCACAATGCTGGAGAAGAAGACCGCGATGGCCATGGCGATCGCGAACTCGGTGAACAGCTGGCCCACCGTGCCGTCGAGGAAGGCCAGGGGCACGAACACCGCGATCAGTACCGAGGTGGTCGCCACGATCGCGAACCCGACCTGGCCCGCACCGCGGTAGGCCGCCAGCAGCCCCGGCTCGCCCCGTTCGATGCGCCGGTGGATGTTCTCCAGCATTACGATCGCGTCGTCCACCACCAGTCCGACCGCCAGCACCAGCGCCAGCAGCGTCAGCAGGTTGACCGAAAACCCGAACAGGCTGATACCGATGAACGCGGCGGTAATCGCGACCGGCACGGTCACCGCCGGGATCAGGGTCGCCCGCCAGCTGCCCAGAAACAGGTAGATCACGAACACCACCGCGGCAGTCGCGACCGCCAGGGTGATGTAGACCTCGCGGATCGCCCCCTCGATGAAGACCGACTCGTCGTAGGTGGTGACCAGCGAGGTGCCCTCCGGCAGGGAGTCCTGCAGGCGGTCCGCCATGGCCTTCACGCCATTGGCGACCTCCAGCACATTGGCGTTGGACTGGCGGATGATGCCGAGCCCGATCATGTCCTCGCCGTTGCCGCGGAACTCGCTGCGCTCGGTATCCGCCCCGATATTCACCTCGGCCACGTCGCCCAGGCGCACCAGCTGCCCGCCCTCCCCGCGCTTGAGCACCAGCCCGGCGAAGTCTTCGGGGGTGCGGTACTGGCGCTCCACGCGCACGGTGAACTCGCGCTCCAGCGAGTCGAGACGCCCCGCCGGCAGTTCCACGTTCTCCTGCTGCAGGGCGTCGGCGATGTCGGTGACGGTGAGCTCGCGCGCGGCCAGGGCCTCGCGGTCGACCCAGATCCGCATCGCGTAGCTGCGCGCGCCGCCCCGGCGCACCAGCCCGACGCCGTCCACCACCGACAGGCGATCAATCAGGTTGCGCTCGGCGTAGTCCGCCAGCTCCAGCGCATCCATCGTGGTGCTGGAGAGGTTCAGCCACAAGATCGGGTTGGCGTCGGCGTCCGCCTTGGTTACCTCGGGCGGGTCGACCTCGTCGGGCAGGTCGCCCAGCACGCGACTGACCGCCTCGCGCACGTCGTTCGCGGCGGCGTCGATGTCGCGACTGAGGTTGAATTCGATGGTGATACGCGAGCGACCGTCCTCGCTGGAGGACTGGATAAACCGGATCCCCTCGATCCCGGCGATGCGGTCCTCGATCCGCTGGGTGACCTCGCGCTCGATGATCTCTCCGCTGGCCCCGGGGTAGATGGTGTCCACCGTGACCACCGGCGGGTCCACGTCCGGGTATTCGCGCAGTGGCAGGCTGTCGTAGGCGATCAGACCGAAGGTGATCAGCAGCAGATTGAAGACAATCGCCAGCACCGGCCGGCGATTGGCGACATCGGAGATGATCATGCCCCGTCCCCGGCCTCGCCATTATCCGGCGCACGCGGCGGCAGCACGCGTACCTCGCGGCCGTCGCGCACCCGCGACACGCCCTCGGAGACGACGGTATCCCCCGGCTCCAGGCCCTCCAGCACTTCGGCATGCCCCGGATCGCGTCGCCCGATGCGGATGCGCACCCGCTCGACCGTGTCGTCGTCACGCAGCCGGAACACGAAGTGCTGGTCGGCGACCTGGCGGATCGCGCCCTCCGGGACGGCCAGGCGCTCGACCGGGTCCAGCGGCAGGCGGATGTTCACCAGCATGCCGGGGCGCAGAAACAGGTCGGGATTCTCGATCAGGGCACGCACGGTGAGGGTGCGGGTCGCCACGTCCAGACGGTTGCTGACGGCCGCGACCTGCCCCGCGAACTCGCCGTTCGCACTGCGCCCCTGGACATCGAGGCCCAGGTGGATCGCCGAGGTGTGGCGCTCGGGTACCGCGAAGTCGACCTTCACCACCGAGACGTCATCGAGTTCAACGATTGCGGTTCCCGGACTGACCAGGGAACCGGGGCTGACCTGACGCAGGCCCAGACGGCCGGAGAACGGGGCCCGGATGACGCGGTTGGCCACACGCGCCTCCGCGGCCGCCAGGCGGGCTTCCGCCTCGTTCAGCCGCGAACGCTGCTGGTCCACCTGCTGCTGCGTGACCACGCCATCGGCCACGCGGTCGCGCACGCGCTCCAGCTCCCGCCGCGCCTCGTCCACTTGCACACGGATCTCGCGCAGGGCCGCACGCTCCTCGTCGGCATCAAGACGGACCAGGACATCCCCGGCCTCCACCGTGTCGCCGTCGTCGAACAGGACCTCGACCACGCGCTCGGTGACGCTGGCGGTGACCACCACGGACTCGTTGGCCTGCACCGTGCCCAGGGATTCGACAACGGTCTCGAAGGTGCGCGGGACGACCTCGCTAACGCGCACCGGCGTGCGGTCGTCGCGTTCGGCGGCAGGCGCGTCGCTGGCCGCGTCATCCCCCGCTTCCGGGCCAACCGCGTACCAGGCAGCAGCGGCGACCGCCACCACCAGGACCAGTCCCAGAAACCCGCCAATCGCCTTCACTTGTCGATGCCCCTACATGAATGCGGCCCGGTCAGGGGACAGTGCGGTGCCCCCTGACCGGGCCAGGGTTGTACGTTCCGTTAGACGCGCTGAATACAGCCGTCCTGGCTTTTTCAGCGACTGCACGGAATCGCTGATAAATCAGTGTTTCCCTAGTGTAACGACCGTCACGTTTCACCGGCGTTCCGCAGCGCGGCCGGCAGATCGCCCAGGGGACGATCGTGCGGCCGGGTGTAGTCGATCACCGGGCCCTTCGGCACGATGCCGCTGGGGTTCAGCATCGGGTGGCTGCCGTAGTAGTGCGCCTTGATGTGATCCATGCGCACGGTCTCGGCCACGCCGGGGCGCTGGTAGAGCATGCGCAGGTAGGCCGACAGCGCCGGGAAGTCGATGATGCGCTGTCTATTGCACTTGAAATGGCTGTAGTAGACCGGATCGAAGCGCACCAGCGTGGTAAACAGCCGCCAGTCGGCCTCGGTGATCCGGTCGCCCACCAGGAACGGCTGGCGTGCCAGGCGCTCCTCCAGCCAGTCGAGGGTCTCGAAGAGACGGTCCCAGGCGGCATCGTAGGCCTTCTGGCTGGTCGCGAACCCGGAGCGGTAGACCCCGTTGTTCACGTTCTCGTAGACGCGCTCGTTGACCGAGTGGATCTCCTCGCGCAGGTCCTCCGGGTAGAAATCCAGCGTATTGCCGGTGATGCCGTCGAAGGCGCTGTTGAACATGCGCACCAGGTCTTCCGACTCGTTGTTCACGATCCGGTCGGTCCGGGTGTCGAACAGCACCGGCACGGTCACGATACCCGTGTATCTCGGATCGGTGCGGGTGTAGAGCTCGTGCATGTAGCGTGAGCCGTGCACCCGGTCACCGGTGCAGCCGTCGCAGTCATCGAAGGACCAGCCGGCATCGCCCATGTAGTGGTGCACGACCGACAACCCGATGTGCGACTCCAGGCCCTTGAGCTTGCGCAGGATCAGCGCGCGATGCGCCCAGGGGCAGGCATAGGAGACGTACAGGTGATAGCGCCCGGACTCGGCCGGGTAGCCGCCCTCGCCCAGGGGACCCGCGGAGCCGTCGGCGGTCACGTAGTTGCGGTACTGCTGGTCCTGGCGCACGAACTCGCCGTTCTCGTCGGACTCCTCTTCCAGCCAGCCTTCGCGCAGTTCGCCGTTGATCAGGAGACTCATGGGGTTCCCTCTGCAGCGGTCCAGCCGCCACGGTTACGGATGATAGGGTCGATTATCCTGTCGATAAAATCGAAAATAAATCGCGTTATTTCCGCCCGATAGTTCGAAAATACCGAACCGACTGAGGGGTAGGCCGCTCAGGAGGCGCGCAGCGTGCCGTCGAAGTAGCGGGCAAGGAAGGTATCGAAGTCCAGGGTATCGGCCGCCTCGATCGCGGCCTGCTCCGCCAGGCTCTGGCGCGCCAGGGCCTCCAGCGTCTCGGCGCGCGGCAGCGGGCCGTTGAAGCGAAACGCCTCGCGGTGCTGCGCGGACAGGCGGCTGGCGTAGCGGTAGAAGCCCTCCTCGCGCGCCATCATGTCCTCCAGCATGCGCGCCGAGGGCGTGAGGTCGGCCTGCTCGACCTTGCCCCACTGCTCGCTTAGCGCTCTACGGTAGGGGTCGCCCGGCAGTTCCTGGTCGAGGATCGCGGCGACCGGGCGCATCAGGGCCAGCAGTTCGCGCGCCCAGTCCTGCAGCCGTACAGACTCGTCCTGCCGGCGCAACTCGAGGCCGGGGCGGCGGCCGTAATGCGCCACATCGAGCAGGTTGCGGTCGATCGCGTCGAGTTCGCCGTCCGCCAGCAAAGGACTGGGCTGCAGCAGGCAGGTCAGGGCAAACACCTCGAGAAAGCGCAGCTGGGTCTCGTCCACCCCCAGCGGGTGCTGCGCGTTGATGTCCACCGAGCGCAGCTCGACGTACTCGATCCCGCGTGCCTCCAGCGCATCGGTGGGCTTCTCGAAGCGCTCCAGCGGCTGCTTCGGGCGCACGGTGGAGTAGTACTCGTTCTCGATCTGCAGGATGTTGGCGTTCAGCTGGCGGTATTCGCCGTCGACCTTCACGCCGATGCGCTCCCACTCGGGGCTGAGCGTATTGATCGCGCAGCGCAGCGAGTCGACGTAGCCGCCCAGCGAGTTGTAGTCCGCCTTGATGCCGGTGTCCGCCTCCTTGCGGTTGGTGTAGCCGATGTCACCCATGCGCAGGCTGGTGGCATGCGGGAGGTAAGAGGTGTCGTCGTCAAAGTCCTCCAGCACCGCGCCGTGGCCCTCGAGGAAGGAATTGCACACGGCCGGCGAGGCCCCGAACAGATATGGCACCAGCCACCCGAAGCGCAGCAGGTTGCGGATCATGCCCATCATGCGCTCGTCGCGGAACGCGCGGTCATCCTGCTCGCCCAGCACCTCCGCCAGCGCCGGCCAGAACTCGGGGCGCGGGGAATAGTTGAAGTGCACCCCGGCGATCACCTGCATCTTGCGTCCGTAGCGGTGCCCCAGCCCGACGCGATAGACGGTCTTCATGCGTCCGGCGTTGGACGTGCCGTACTGCGCGACCGGGATCGCATTATCGTCGGCAGTCACGCAGGGCATGGACGTCGACCACAGGGTCTCGTCGCCGACATTGGCCGCGGCGAAGGCCTGCAGGTCGTGCAGGAACCCCAGCGTCTCGCGCACATCATCGAACGGCGGTGTGACCAGCTCCAGCAGGGCCTCGGAGTAGTCCGTCGTGATATTCGGATGGGTCAGCGCCGATCCCAGTGCCGCCGGGTGCGGGGTCAGGGCCGGCGACCCCTGCGGACCGACGCGCAGGGTCTCCTTCTCCAGGCCAATGCGCCCGTGCAGGCCCGTCCCCGCCAGGCGCTCCGCCAGCTGCGCGACCAGTCCCTGCAGATTGCGTTCGTCGGTTCCCACGGGCGTGCTGTCCTGCTCCAGTCAAACCCGGCGAACATACCCGAATGCGCCTGCGGGGTCACATGCACCGCCGGCCGGCACCCGAAAACCCCGCAACGCGGATCAGGAGACGGCCCCCACGCAAGGCGCGGATGACCTTGCCCTGCCGGTCCTATTAAATTGGGTTTTTCTTCTACACAAGACATCGGGCGCCGCATGGAACCGGACACACAACGCCGCAGCTGGGACGAAATCCTGGTAGACGCCCTGCGCGCCCCTGCCACCGGGCTGTTCGTGCTCGGACTCGCGATGGGCGCGGGGCTGATGCACTGGGGCGTGGAGCGCCCCCCGACCGAGGGCGCGCTAATGGTCACGCTGCACAATGAAAGCGACACGACCATCCGCGCGGTGCACTTCGATTTCGGGCACGACCTGTCCGAATCCAGCATTCGCGAGGGCGAGATCGCGCCCGGCGAGCACCGGCGGGTGGCCCTGAACCACCCGCCCGGGGCCGGTTTCAACGTCGAGATCCGCTACGCCGACGGCCACGTACAGGCGTTCTGTGCCAACCGCGGCGTGGACGGCTGGACCCAGGAGGTTCGCGTCTACCGCTGAATCTGGCAGGCGGCACCCGCATGGCCTATACAGGACATGCGGGGTGAGAAAATGCCGCAACCATGGCCGAACATGCTGGAGCACTACACCCGTGGGAACGGGGGTCCGCACCTGCGCGAGACCCGCGCGGCCGCCTCGCCAGCGGTCGCCATGCTGGAGACCCTTCAGCCACCGGGCCTGTTCCACACCCCGGCCTCCGATGACCTGGTCCTGAGCCAGTCGTCCGGGGCCCCATTCCGCTACGTCTGCGATCTCGGCGCCGGGCGCTTCTCGGGACACACCCGCACCCGCGATTTCGTGGCCGTGGCCCCGGGGGCCACGCCCTGGTGCCGGGTCACGGACGCGGCGAGGGTACGGTTTATTGCCATCCCCGCCGACCTGGCCCGCCGTTGCCTGGACCGGCCCGCCGACGACCCGCTGGATTTCGGCCCCGTTCACAACCGCCACCACAGCGACCCGCTGATCGCCCAGGGCCTGGAGTGTCTGTGGCAGGAAATGGGTCGCGAGGACCCCGCCGCACACGTGTTCGTGGACAGCATGATGGCCGCACTGGTGGTGCGCCTGGCCCGCCTGACCAGCCAGGCCGCCCCGGCCGACCGCTGCCGGGGCGGCCTCGCACCGCACCGCTCGGCACAGGTCATCGACTACATGCAGACTCACCTCGACCAGCCGATCCGTCTCGCCGAACTCGCCGCGCTGTGCGACCTCTCCCCCTGGCACTTCGCCCGCGCCTTCCGCGAGACCCACGGCCAGCCGCCCCACCGCTACCTGACCCAGCTGCGTCTGGAGCGGGCGCGCGCCTTGCTGACCGAGTCGCACGCGAGCATCGGCGAGATCGCGACGGCCACCGGCTACACCCCGCAACAACTGGCCCGCCACTTCCGGCAGGCCTTCGGCATGGCACCCGGCGCCTACCGTGATCAGTACGGGGAGCCGCCAATCACCCGCGCGGACGACCCCGACACACCCTGACGCACAACCGCAAGATTCGCCCCCGCACCGCAAGCCCGTGACCGCAGGGGATAACCGCACGGCCTAGGCTCCCGGTAAAGCCGCCCCCCGGCGCCATCGCGGAGGTCACCCGCATGCCGTCTGCCCCGGAATACCATGGGTCACCGCAGGCCGTGGAGGCCTTCACCAGTCACCTGGTTGATGTCCTCAACCACGGTGCGCTGTGCCTGATGCTCTCGATCGGGCACCGGACCGGACTGTTCGATGCCCTGCGCGGGCGCCCCCCGTCGACCTCCGAGGCGATCGCCGCGGCCGCCGGCCTGAACGAACGCTATGTCCGCGAATGGCTCGGCGCGATGGCCACGGCGGGGATCGTGACGGTGGAACCCGCCGGGCCACGTTTTGCCCTGCCGCCGGCGCATGCCGCATGCCTCACGCGCGCCGACGCGGCCGACAACCTGGCGGTGTTCGCCCAGTACATCGCAGTGCTGGGCGCCGTGGAGGATGCGATTGCCACCGCGTTCCAGACCGGTGACGGCGTGCCCTACGAACGCTACACGCGTTTCCACGAGGTCATGGCCGAGGACAGCGGCCAGTCCGTTCTCTCCTCGCTGGAGAGCCATGTCCTCCCCCTGGTGCCGGGCCTGACCGATCATCTCGAGCGCGGGATCCGGGTGCTGGATGTCGGCTGCGGCAGCGGGCGCATTATCAACCACCTGGCGGGGCGCTACCCTCGCAGCGAATTCACCGGACTGGATCTCTCGCCACAGGCCATCGCGCGCGGGCGTGCCGAGGCAAAGGCGGAGGGGCTAGACAACGTCGTGTTCATCGAGGCCGACGCCGCCGAGATGGAGCACCGACTCGAGGCCCGGGGCTTCGAACTAATCACCACCTTCGACGCCATCCACGACCAGGCCGACCCTCAGGGGGTCCTGCGCGGCATCCATCGCGCCCTGGTGCCCGAAGGGATCTACCTGATGCAGGACATCCGCGGCTCCGGACAGATCCAGGGCGATCTCGATCACCCGCTCGCACCCTTTCTCTACACGGTCTCCTGCATGCACTGCATGCCGGTCTCGCTCGCCCGGGGCGGCCCCGGGCTCGGTGCGATGTGGGGCGAACCGCTAGCCCACGACTACCTGCAGCGCGCCGGTTTCCGCGACATCCGCGTACACCAGCTGGCCCACGACCTGCAGAACAACTGGTACGTGGCCACCCGATAACAACCCAAGGAGGCATTGCCATGAGCGCACAACACCCGATCACGACCCTGGCACTGGCCATCACCGCCGCCCTTGCGCTGGGTCTGGCCGCCCCGTTGGTGGCGTCCGAGCCCGACGATCACTTCATCATCCGCGACTGCGAACAGTCCCGCGAGGACCTGGCCCGGGCCATTCGCGAGTATGCGGAGAACGAGGAGGACTGGATCTTCCTGGCCGAGTTCGGCCTGGCCGGTGGCGACATCACCGCCCTGAAGGTCTGCTACCTGCCCCTGGGGCCGGACATCCTTGATGCCGGCCTGCACGTCGGCGCGATGATGCCCTGCGGCCACATCGGCCTGTACGAGGAGGACGGCAACACCAGGCTGTCGATGTTGCACCCGAAGTTCATGACCACCCTGCAGCCGCACCCGAGCCTGGAACGCGCGGCGAAAAACGCCGAACCGGCCTTCGAGGCGCTGCTGGATCATGTCCTCGGCGGACCGTAGGCGGCCCGGTCCCAATGGATCGGTTGCCCGCGAGACCTTGATCCGCGTCCTGGCCCTTCTGGCGCTGGCCACGCCCATGGCGCCGGCCAGCGCCACGGAAACTGTGCAGGCTCGCACGGACGCCTCCAGCGGCCTGATCACCTGGACGTGGCAGGGCGATGGCGTCTCGCTGGAGCTTGCGCAGCTGCTGCCCGATCAGACCCGCGCGTTCTTCCTGGGACGCGGCTTCGAGACCGAACATGCCGATCTCATTGCGGCGCACTGCGTCTTCCAGGCGATCCTGCGCAACAACCGCCCACACACCCCCATCGAGGTCAATCTCCACGACTGGAGCAGCCAGGGGCCGGAGGGGCTCATCCGCCCGCGCCCGAACCGGGACTGGGAGGCAACCTGGGCCCGACGGCAGGCCCCCGAAGCCGCCCGCATCGCCTTTCGCTGGGCCCTGTTCCCCGGCGAACACCGTTTCGAACCCGGCGACTGGCTGATGGGCATGATCCTGTTCGACCATCCGCCGGGCACGCCCTTTGATCTGACCCTGCGCTGGCGCGCGGCCGGGGAGCTCCACGAGGCGCGGCTGCCCGACCTGCGCTGCGCCGGCGAGGCGGGAGGATGATCGCCATGCCAAAGCTCGCGACCCTCCTGATCCTGTTGATTCTGGCCGCCATGACCGCCCCGGCCGCGACCGAGTCCCTCACCGCGATCGAGCCACGCCCGGACGCTCCTCCCCTGACACTGGAGGACCTCGACGGTCATGAACACGACCTGCGCGACTACCGCGGCCGCGTCGTGGTCGTGAACTTCTGGGCGACCTGGTGCCCGCCGTGCCGGGACGAACTGCCCTCCCTGCAGCGACTATGGGAGGGACTGGGCCCCGACGGGCTGGTGGTACTCGGGGTAAACGTCGGCGAGGACGCCGATCGCATCTTTTTCTTCACCGCCGACTACCCGGTGGATTTTCCCCTGCTGCTGGACCGCGCGGCCAGCGCGATCGATACCTGGCCGGTGCGCGGCATCCCCACCACCTTCGTGATCGACCCCGAGGGCCGCATCGCCTATCGCGCCATCGGCGCGCGTGAATTCGACCACCCCGGCATCACCGAACGCCTGCGCGAGCTGCAACAGGGGCGATCGTCCGAGCCCTCTACGACCGAATAAGGCGCATCGGGCGGGGGTACGCGGTACGGCCCGAAACCCGAACCGGCGGTCTGCGCGCGCAACAATTCTGTCGCAATGTCGTCATCACCTGGTCACACCCCCGGTCCACACTCCGGGACTTGAGTCTCGTCCCAAGGTGCAGCCGTGCACATTCTGATGCTGAGCGACGTGTACTTCCCCCGCATCAACGGGGTCTCCACCTCGCTGGCCAGTTTCCGCGCACAGCTCCAACAACTGGGCCATCGCGTCACGCTGGTGGTACCGGCCTATCCCGGACTGGGTGCGCATCCCGGCCCCGACCCGCATGATCCGGACCTGATCCGCATCCCGTCGCGCTACCTGGTGGTGGATCCGGAGGATCGCATCCTGAAGCCCCGCCTCATCCGCCGCTCCCTGCGGGAAGCCGGGATCGAGCGGGCCGACCTGATCCATGTCCACACCCCCTTCGTGGCGCACTACGCCGGGCTCAAGCTGGCACGCGACTGGCAGGTCCCGGTCATCGAGACCTACCACACCTTCTTCGAAGAGTATCTGCAGCATTACCTGCCATGGCTGCCCGCCAGATGGCTGCGGGGTCTCGCACGGCGCATCTCGCGTGCACAGTGCAACGCGGTCGACCGGGTGATTGCCCCGTCGACCGCCCTGCATCAGGCCCTGCTGGGGTACGGGATCAAGACACCCATCGTGCGCCTGCCCACCGGGATCGACCCACAGGCCTGGTCCGGAGGCGACGGACACCTGTTCCGGGCGGAGCGGGGCATCGCACCCGGCCGCGAAATGCTGGTGCATGTGTCACGGATCGCCTTCGAAAAAAACATCGGCTTTCTGCTGCAGATGCTCCAGCACCTGCGCGAGCGCCGCCCCGGCGTGCTGCTGCTGATCGCGGGCGAGGGACCGGCCCGAACGGCCCTTCAGCGCCAGGCCGCGCAGATGGGCCTGGAGGACAACCTGCACTGGTGCGGGTACCTGGACCGCGCAACCTCGCTCGTCGACTGCTACCGCGCCGGGCATGCATTCGTGTTTGCCTCCGCCACCGAGACGCAGGGTCTGGTCCTGCTGGAGGCCATGGCCTGCGGGCTGCCCGTGGTCTCCACGGCACGCCTGGGCACGCTCGACATCCTCACCGACGCATCCGGTGCCGAAGTTGCTCCCGAGGAGCCCGCGGTGTTTGCCGAACGGGTCGCCCGCGTCCTCGATGATCCCGAACGCCAGCGCGCCATGCGCGCAGCCCACGCCGCATGGGCGCGGGAATGGAGCGAGCGGCGTATGGCCGAACAATTGCTGAGCGTGTATAAGTTTTTGCTGAGCCCGGCCGACGCGCTCGGCACCCCGCATGCCGCGGCCGACCGTCCTCGCTGACGGCCCTTCCCACTCCAGCGGACCAAGCGACCATGGCCAACGGCGGCGCTACCGGCATCACCCGCATCCTGCGGGCCTTTGGGTACTCCTGGAAAGGCCTGCGCGCCACCTTTCGCCACGAGGAGGCCTTTCGTCAGGAACTGATCCTGGTGGTCATCCTGGCGCCACTGTCGCTGGTGGTTGGCAATACCGGAGTGGAACGCGCGTTGCTGCTCGGCAGCCTGTTCCTGATCCTGATCATCGAGGTACTGAACTCGGGCATCGAGGCCACCGTGGATCGGTTCGGGCCGGAACGCCACAAGCTGGCCGCGCGTGCCAAGGGAGACGCTGATTGAATCGCACGTCCGCGCTCGAGTCGCTTTTGCGTGCGAACAAGGCGCGGTGAC
>NZ_KB905926.1:0-7056 GCF_000381105.1 Thioalkalivibrio sp. ALE12
CCCTCCTTGAGGGGTTCCGGTGGTCGCTAACCAACCCGAATACCATGGCCGCTCACCTCCTGCCAGCTTCTGCACATAACTCAGCACACTACTCGAGCGGATCCCATCGCAAGCCCGAGCGGGAGTGCGGCGTCGAACGTCGGTGGTAAGGGGTTTGGCGTCCGGCCGTCCGGGGGTGGAGAAACGCGGTGCGCTCGTGACACTCGCAGCGGCGGGTGGGGTTCTCAGAGGTACTTCTTGAAGCTCGAAGCGGTAATGGCGATGGTGATCGCATTGAGTAGGGCAAACGGGAGAATGACCCAGTTCGGGTGGACCGAAAACGGCAGCGCGAGGTAGACCACCCAGGCCATGGCGATCGAGGGCGCCATCAGGCGTTTCGCGTGGTGATAGACGAACGACGATTCGCGGCCGCCCCCCCAGCGGCGCAGATCGCGCTGCACGAGCCCATCGACCATGGCCACCATGGCGAACAGGACGAACACCGGCATGGCGAGGGTCAGCACCCCCAGGCGGAGGGCGAAGACCTGCGTGATCGCCATGCCGGCCAGGACATAGGGCTCGATGGACTGATAGCCGTTGCGCAGGGAGTGCACCATCCGGCCATCCTCGGGGTGCGCGGGAATCGACAGCCACTCCACGAGCGAGTGGATCCCCGTGTACTCAAACAGGAAGCGATAGGACACCTCCGCGAAGCTGCGCGCGTAGCTCCCTGGATCCGCGGTCAGCATGGACTGACGAAAGTCCTCGTTGAGGTAGCCGATCTCGCGTTCGAGCATCTGCTGGCTGTGCTGGATGCCTTCGTCCGGCCAGATCCAGGTCATGCCGACCCATTCCGCTACCAGGGAGAACAGCAACGCCGCGAGCAGCCACAGGACGAGCTGGCCCGCGAGGTTCAGCGTTCGTCCGATCAGCCCCGGCTCGCGCTGCTGAGCGGGGTGACTCGATGTCTGTCGGCGCGCGCTCGCCATCAGGCGGATTCCTGTGGGGTGATCGGCATGGCGGTGTCCTGCCACCAGTGCTCGGCGGTGGTGTAATCGCGCTGCATGCGCTCGGCGATGTCGGCGAGCGATCCGGGCATCACCGGATCCGCTTTACTGTCCGGGAGCGGCATACGGATCTTCCAGAGCTGCCCCCCCTCGATCAGGGCGAACGCCTGACCCTTGGGCAGGGTGACGATGTCGGACGGCGTGAGCAGCGGGGCCTCGGTTACCGTGATGCGGTCTTCGTTGCGGCTGGAGAAGTGCTGATCCGATTCGGGATCAGCCGAATCGTTGGTGCCGGACACCTGCATGAGCGTGTTGATCTCGACCTGCGGAAGTTGCTCGGTGAGCATTTCGGCCGTCTCGTACTCCTTCACCCGCAGCATGACCAGCGTGTTGAAGTTACCGGCCACCTGGCCGGCCTTGGGCTTGGATCCGATCCGGGCCTCGACGTCGGACCAGGTCTGCGTATAGGCCGTGACCTGGAACCCCGCTCCACCGGCCTTGTTCAGCAGGGGGATGAACTCGTCGCCGATCAGCTCGTTGAACTCGTCGGCATGCACGTTGACGGTCGGTAGCCCCGACCGACCACCATCCGGTAACCCGTCGTCCTGCCCATGCTTGTACAGCTGACCCGCGACGGAGCAGAGATCCGCGAACATCGAGTTGCCCACGGCCGCCGCCACGTCCGCATCCGAGAGCGCGTCGAGGCCCACGTAGACGATGCCGCCGGTGCGGATGATCTCCCGCCAGGAGAAGATCGGGCGCGGATCGTCGGTGTCGAGGTAGTCGGGGGCGATCAGCTCCGCCGTCTTGCCGGTGGTCAGCTTTTCCATCAGGGGGAGCAGCGAGGCCACGATCTTGTCGAAGTAGGTCTTGTCGTACTCGAACGCGCTGCGCAGGCCATCGGCCACCGGGTCGAACAGTCCCTGCTCCTTGGCGTAGAGCATCAGGGCAACGGCTCGCCGGTCCCGGCCCTGCAGGTTGCGCGGTAGGTGGCGTTCATTGGTGTTGGCCTCGCGCCGCTCCACTTCCTCTTTCCAGCCTTCGGGGGCCACGCCGGGGAGCCAGTGCTCGTAGTACTCGATCAGCAGCGGCTCGATGTAGGTGATGTGCCGGAGGATCTGTTGGTAATCCGGACGTCGGCCCAGCGCCACGATCGCCTGAGAAACGATGTTCACGAACCGCCACGCGAACTCCTTGAAGGCGGCGCTGTTGCCTTCGCTCGGGAGCTGGTTCGAGACACGGGTGGCGACCTCGGTGATCCGACTGAACGACCCGACGGCGTTGTAGCGAGCGGAGTGGTCCGGGTAACCGAGGTGAAACATATAGAACTGGTCTTCGCGCCCCGCGCGGCGGGCCTCGGCATACATGCGCTTGAGCAGCTCGGCATCCCCCTTGGGGTCAATGACGATGGTGACGTCGCCGCGTCGGATGTCCTGAGTGATCAGGACTTCGGCCAGCCGCGTCTTGCCCACTCGGGTCGTACCCAGGACGAGGGTGTGCCCCACGCGCTCACCGAGATCCGTCCAGGCATCTTCCTCGTCCGGCTCAACGGCGTGCAGCGCGGGTTTCCCACCCACGGGAGGCAGAGGGGCCAGGGGGTTCCACCAGGATCGCTTCCCGAGTGCGCGCGCAATGCCGCGCAGCCCGGGCGTGGACTCCCACTGGACCTCCTTGCGGCGGGCCCAGCGGTACAGGGGGCCGGGATCCACGTAATGCTGGACCTCCGGCCGGATCGTGTCCCGCAGGCGCTGCGTGTGCTTCTGCGTCCAGCGAAACCCCCGTCCGAGGTAGAGCTTCCGGCGCGAGACGGGGATCTGTTTCGCGCTCATGGAGAACTCGGGCAGCTGTCGGAGGTGGCGGTGATACCGGACGATTCGCCACCCCTGCCGCGCTCGGTGTACGGCCAGGGCCCCGAGCATTGCCGCCGCGACCCAGGCGATCGAGGGGGTCATCATCAGGGCCCAGGGCGCGGCGACCGCGATGACGGCGGCGGCGCCGGCCACAAAGGCGGAGTAGAACTCGACCGGCGGCCGTAGCAGGGCCTCGACGGGCAGCTGGCTCACTGTTCGATTCCCTCGCGCGAGATCAGGACCGGGTAGACGTCGAGCTGCAACCGCTCGGCGAGATCATCGCCGTGCGAGAGTTGGACCGGGATCCCGTGCGCGGTGTCGCGCACCCGTTCGAGGTCCTCGGGGGTGTCCGCCTGAACGAGCATGCACACGGCCCCCGCCTGCATGAGCGCGACCCGGTGGTGTTCCAGCCAGGCGAGCGATTGCGAGTCCGATCCCACCAGGCAGAGCGGGCGCGGCATATTTCGGAGTGTCTCGCGCACATGCGCCGGCGGCTGCCCCTGCAGCGGTGCCACGCGCAAGCGGGACGGCTCGATGGGCAGCATGCGCTCGGCCGCGTCGTTCAACGGGGGGAGCGCGGCCGTATTGCGAGGTGTCGGCTCCTCGGCGCCCTCCAGCCGCTCCAGGTACGGGCCTGCCGGTTGGCCTTCGCCGGTATCGAGGATCACCTCCAGGGCCTGCGCAGAGGCAGAGACGAAGAGAAGGGGCAGCAGGGCGGCCATAAGGGGTTTCGGAATCACGGCAGAGCCTCCAGATGGTGTTGGACGCGGGCTCGGTGGCGGGCGGCGTTGGTGGTGTTCGAGGGCGCGTGATAGAGGCCGCTGGCTTCCAGCCAGTGGCCACTGCGTTCGTACTGCTCGCGCAGGATGGCGGCACCGATGCGGAGGTTGCGATAGGGGTCGAGGGCCCGCGCCGGGTCCTGAAGGCGCTCCTCGTGCCAGTGCCAGTTGACCTGCATGAGCCCTATATCGATGTTCCGCTTCCCGGCCGCGAGGTGGCTTTCCAGCGCGTCCAGCGCCTCCTGGTACGTTCGGTATCGCTCCGGCCGCCCACCTACGTTGAGGGTCCAGGGCCACGGCCGCGCCGCACCCGTGGACAGCCGTGCGCCGGACTCGGCGGCGGCGAGGGCGTACAGGACATCGGCCGGAACACCCTCGGCCTGAGCGACACGGTGATAGCCTTCAGGAACGCCCGCTGCCGCCTGGGTCGCGAGCGTTAGGGCAAGACCGGCTGCCAGCGCTGCCCGGATTGCCGCAACAGCGAGGGCGTGTCGTGATCGGCCAGCGTGCCGTCGTCGTGATTGAGGGTGATACGACCGGCTCGCACCAGATCGATCGGGACCGCGTTCTCCGCCGCCCATCGGCGCACCTCCTGATCCGCATCGGTATCCGTCAGAAAGACGTCCAGCCGCCATTGGGCCCCGTCCTGCAAGCGCTCCACGGCGCGTTCCAGGATGTCCCCGCAGCGGTTGCAGTCGCGGGCGGCGACCAGGACCACGCGATCATCCGCACGGAGGTCATCCAGGGTGGGCGTACTCGGCTCACTCATGCGGGGCGTGGCACCCGTCGCGGAGCCGGACCGGTCACGCGGCTCGATCAGCACCCTGTCCGGGTAGAGGCGATCCCACGCGGCATCGTAGGCATGCTGGAAGGCCAGTTCTCCGGTGACGCGATCCCGCTCCTGCTCCACGGCCAGCTCGGCGTAGTACCGACGTTCGCGCTCGGTCTCTGCATGAATCCCCAGGACCCATATCGGGTCCAGATCCGGCGACCAGAGCCCCCGTGGACCCTCCATGATGGCGTCGTAGCGTTCCCACTCGGCGTCGGAGAGATCCCAATGCTGTGTCCGGGCCGGCGCCGTTTCGACGCCTTCGGACGCCCGGGCCTCGGCGCGGGTCGCGTCGGACTCGACCGAACTGGCCTGCACGGCACCGGACAGTCCGGCCGTGACCAGCAACGCGATCACGGAGTAGCGAGGCCGGGTCATGGGTACCCCCGCATGCAGGGGCGCCCATCAATGAAATAGACCCGCTGTTCCCATTTGGACGAAAGATCGGCTTCGACCCGGGTCCGCTCGGCGACCTGGTCAAGGCAGGTCGGCGGTGGCTCGGGAATCGCGACGGGCTCGACGGGGGGCGGCTCGGGTGCCACCTCGGGTTCCGGATCGTGCGTGGCCGCGATGACGCCGACCCCAATCAACAGCAAAACGACAGCTCCACCCATGATGATCTCCTGCTCCTACTCGTCGTGGATGGCGAGGGCGTGCATGAACCCGCGTGGGTGCCGAAGGACCGCGACGCCGGCATCCGGATCGAGGCTTTCCAGCGTCCATTGCCCGTAGCGTCCACCCACGCGGATCCGTTCGCGGCCATTCGCGCCTTCCAGGATGGCGAAGTGGCGAGTCCCCCAGTGTTCGATACCCGTCAGGGTGGCGTTCGGTTCGGGGGGTTCGGGTGCTTCCTCCAGACGGGCGACGCGCCGCTGCGTGGCGCTCAGATCGCCCCTCAGCGCCTCGATGGGCTCCAGGGTCTCCGAGGACTCCACCTCGGCACGGAGATCCATCAGTTCACCCTGCAGAGCTTCCAGTCGGTCGGTCACGGCCTGATCGGGGCCCTGGTTGTCGATCGCAGACTCCAGCCCGTCGAGCTTGTCGCGGAAGTCGCGTTGCTCGGAGCGCAGCTCACGCAGCTCCTCGTCCTGACTGGCGACCCGCGCCTCCAGGGAGGCGAGCAGCATTTCCTGTTCGTTGAAGTCCGCTCCATCTGCCTCCGCGACCGGTTCGGCCGGCACGGGCTCGGGTTCCTCGGTTTCGGCCCCTCCGCCGCCGATGAACATCAGGAGCAACCCCGTTACGACGGCGAGGCCGACGACCGGCCCCGCGATCTTGAGCCAGCGCGGGATGGGCTGAGGCGCTGGACGATTGTCCGAGTTCTCGTTCGTGCTCATTGATCACCTCGCAGAATCGACCGGGCGCGGGACGGGGCATACCGGGCGGCCACCTCGTCGCTGGGGATCTCCAGTTCGGCGCCGGTGCGGAGCTGATTCGGGTTCGGCGCATTGGCCGGGAAGAACGCGTGCGGGTTGGCCTCGAACAGCGCGGCGGCCATGCGCGTCGGCTGCTCCGGCGAAATCGCCTCGGCGATGGAACCGAGGGTCTCGCCGCGCTGAACCGGACCATACAGGCGGGCTGTTGGGGGCTGTGGCGCGAGCACGTCGCGCACGGTGTCGGCTTTGATCGCGTGACCTCGCGCCCGTGCGGACTCGGCATAAGGCGCACGCGGCTCGTAGGAGATTTCCCGCATGGCGGGATCGACGACCAGGCGCCAGGTGGGGCCGGCGAGGGTGGTCAGCGCATTCTCAAGGCTCAGGGGCCCCAGCTCTCGATGCACCTCGGGAAGCGGTCGGGTCAGGAGCACCCGCATGGCCGGGTCCGCCTTGGCCGGGTCCTCCAGTCGATACCCGCTGTGTGTCAGGAGGTAGGTGAGCGCGGAGCCGACGTGCCGGACGTCCGACGGGAAATCCATCTGGACCGTGACCTGCAGGGGCTGCACCTGCTCGGGCGCGGGCGCATCGGTAGCGGTGAGGTATCGACCCACCTGAATGTCACTGGCCGCAGCGGTTCCCCAGGAGGTGAACGCCAGCGCCACAAGGAGTGCGGGTAACCGTGTTCGCATGTCTTGCCTCGCCTGCTTGGAATAAAGACCCGCGCCAACGAAGGCGCGGGCACCAGCCCTAAGGGGTATGGGCTGCCCGCCGCCAAGGCAGCGGACGTCGCCAATTCTCCGGGTCCCGCGTGTGGCGACTACGAAAAATCCTGAAGCGAGCGCGAAGGGTTTTTGAGTTATCCACAAAAACTGGGGATAACTGAATGGGAAAGAGAGGGAAGAAAGCGAGGGAACAAGGACTTGCCAGGCGTGGGCAAAACGTAACCAGCCACCCCGGTTGGGTCGGGGGTGGCTGATCCGCGAGTTGACTTCGATTGAGGTGCTTCAGGACCGGGCGCGTCGATTGTGCGATGGCCCGGTCGAGTAGGAGTCGTCCCCGGGGCGGAGCGATCTCACCCTCCTGCAAGTAGCGAGTCGTATTCCGGCGATCCATGGTTTTGGGGGGATGGATCTATCTCGAATGGCGCGGCAGTACCGCACAAAGGGACCCACGCTGCATCTGGCGGTGGGCGGCCAGTGATTTGAATCACGGAGACCAGGGTCTCCCCACGGCGGG
>NZ_KB905927.1:0-5137 GCF_000381105.1 Thioalkalivibrio sp. ALE12
CAAGCACATGAAGAGCACCAACATGCTCGAGCGGCTGAACGAGGAGATCCGCCGCCGGACCCGGGTGGTCCGGATCTTCCCCAACACCCACAGCTGTCTACGCCTGGTACGGGCCCTGGCCGTCGAAATCCACGAAGGCTGGCTGGAGGACAACCGCTACCTGAACATGGATCTGCTCAAAGAGCACAAGAAAATCCTGCTGAGGCAGGCCGAGGCCGCCTGAGCCATACCGACCAACCGAACATGGCTGACTCACTTCTGCACAACTTGACGCACACAACCTCAGCGCACGGCAGTATGTGGACCGAAGGCACGTAAACACCGGAGGACGAACCAGGCCTAGCCACAACAGGGCAGGCGGTGAGCCGAAGGCACGTAAACACCGGATGCAGAACCAGGACCAGCCACCAAAGGGCAGGCGGCCGGACGAAGGCACCTTAAACTCCGGAGGCCGAACCAGGGCCAGCCACAACAAGCAAAACAGCCGAATCGGAAGCGACTGAACACCCGAGGCCGAACCGGTGCCAGCCGGTCCGCGGTGAGTAAAACCCCGATAGCGGTCAGGCCGGGCGGTGGGGACAGGCGTGGTCGTTACAGTCGCCGTACAGGACCAGGGCATGATCCTTGATGGAAAAACCGTGGTGCTGGGCCACCTCGCGCTGGCGCCGCTCGATCGTCTCGTCGAAAAACTCCTCGACCCGCCCGCACTGGTTGCACACGATATGGTCATGGTGGCCACCACGCTCCAGCTCGAACACCGCCTGATTGCCCTCCAGGTGCAGACGACAGACCAGCCCGGCCGCCTCGAACTGGGTCAGCACGCGATACACCGTGGCCAGGCCGATCTCCTCGCCGGATTCGAGCAGCTCGCGATAGATCGCCTCGGCCGTCAGATGCCGGGTCTCCGAAGTCTCGAGGATCTCGAGGATCTTCATCCGCGGCAGCGTGACCTTGAGTCCCGCCTTCTTGAGATTACTGGTTTCCATTGCCTGTTTTCCCGGTCCGATCCGCTTGAGAGCGGCGGGACGCTTTGGTGTACCATGCGCGTTCACGGCCCACCAGACGCCGAGGACCGCCCGCTCAGATGATCAAGATTCTCATTTCTATCGCCGTGGCCGCAAGCCTGCTGAGCGCCTGCGGCGGCCTCAACCAGTTCCGTCTGGATGTACAACAGGGCAATGTGATTGACCCCGTCCAGGTGGCGCAGATCCAGCCCGGCATGACGCCGCAGCAGGTCCGTTTCCTGATGGGGTCGCCCCAGCTGGAGCCCGCCTTCCGCGCCGATGAGCGCTGGGACTACGTCTACTACCGCCGCCCGGGCTTCGGGGCGACCGAGCGCCAGCGGGTCACGGTGCACTTCGAAAACGGCGTGGTCAGCCACGTGGATGCCGACATCCCGCAGCCGGTCGCGCTGGACGAGCACCCGGTGGACATGGACAACGACTGACGCTCGCCTGCATCCCCGAAGTGCCGCGGGCTCACAGGGCTCTCGCTATTCCTCCGCGTTCTCCGGCCCTGCGTCCTTCTTCGATTCGCCCCCGGATTCCGCATCGCCCTTGCCCGGCTTCTTCTTGCGCCCCTTTCCGGCGCGCTGGCGGCGCACCTCCTTCGGGTCCGCGATCAGCGGACGGTAGATCTCGATACGGTCACGCGGCCGCAGCACAGTGTCGCGCCGGGTGATCTTGCCGAAGATCCCGACCTTCACATTCTCCAGATCAATCTCCGGAAACTGCAGCTCGATCTCGGACTGACGCAGCGCGGTATCCACAGTGGTGCCCTCGGGCACCACCAGCGGCAGGACCACCTGGCGGTCGGGCCGCGCATAGGCCACCTCCACGCGGATCATGCCGTCCGCGGCGGCCGGGGCCACGGGACTATCCGGCACCGTGGACCTCGCGCGCGCGCTGGACAAAGGCATCGACCAGCGAATTGGCAATCTGGTTGAACACCGGCCCGATCGCGAAGGCCATGATGCGGTTGGCGAACTCGAATTCCAGCTCCAGGGCGATACGGGTCTTGCCGCCCTCCACCTGGCTGAAGGTCCAGGTCCCGTGCAGTCGCCGGAATGGTCCGGAGACCAGGCGCATGTCGATGCTCTCCGGGCGTTTCAGGGTATTGCGGGTAGTAAACGACTTGTGCAACGCGCCCTTGGCCAGTTCGATCGTGCCTTCCACCTCGTGCTCGCCGCGCGGGCGCGCCGACGCACTGCGACAACCCGGCAGGAATTCCGGATAGGCATCGACGTCGTTCACGAGATTGAACATCTGCTCCTGGGTGTAGGGCACATCCGCGTAGCGGCGAATCTTCGAGGCCATCAAATCAACTCCACCGCACGCAGGAAGACAAACAGGATCGCGACCGGAGCAACGAAGCGCACCAGGAAGTACCAGACCTGATACAGAGCCGGGTGCTTCATGCGCAGCTCGGACTGCACCGAGCGCTCGGTCATCCGCCAGCCCACGAAGATCGCGATCAGGAAGCCGCCCAGCGGCAGCAGGATGTTGGCCGTCACGTAGTCCAGCAGGTCCAGGATGCCCATGTCGAACAGGGTGTAGTCGGACCAGACGTTCAGCGACAGCAGCGCGCCAATCCCCAGGAACCAGGCCCCGATGGCGATCATCGCGGTCGCCATCACCCGGGTCAGACCCATGTTCTCGACCAGGAAGGCGACCGCCGGCTCGATGATGGAGATCGCCGAGGTCCAGGCCGCGAACACCAGCAGCACGAAGAACATGGTGCCGAAGTACAGTCCGCCCGGCATATCGGCGAACGCCAGCGGCAGGGTCACGAAGATCAGCCCCGGCCCCTGCTCGGCCGACAGCCCGGCCCCGAGCACGATGGGGAAGATCGCCAGCCCGGCCATGATCGCCACCAGGGTATCCGCCCCGACCACCGCCGCCGAGGTGCGCGCAATGGACGCCTCGCTCTGCAGGTAGCTGCCGTAGATCATGATCGCGCCCATCCCGAGACTGAGCGTGAAGAAGGCCTGGCCCATCGCCAGCAGCACCGCGTTCGCCGACAGCGCGGAGAAATCGGGATACAGCAGGAACTGCAGGCCGGCGAAGAACTGCCCCTCGACCATTGCATAGCCGACCATCACCACCAGCATCACGAACAGCAGTGGCATCAGGATCGTCACCGCCTTCTCCAGGCCCGACTGCACCCCGCGCGCGACCACCATCGCCGTCATCACCATGAAGATGGTGTGCCAGGCCAGCAGCGCCTCCGGGTCCGCCAGCATGTTGCCGAACATCGATTCGGAACCGTCCGCGTCCAGCCCGAGGAAGCCGCCCGTGCCCGATTTGAAGACGTACGACAGCGACCAGCCGGCCACCACGCTGTAGAAGGACAGGATCAGGAACCCGGCGAGCACCCCGATCCAGCCGATCATCCCCCAGGCGCGCGTGAGCCCCTCCTCGCGCGCCAGGGCGGACATCGTGTTGATCGGGCTCTGGCGCCCGCGCCGCCCCAGCAGGATCTCCGCCATCATCACCGGCAGGCCGATCAGCAGGATGCAGCCCAGATACACCAGCACGAAGGCCCCGCCGCCGTTCTCGCCGGCGATATAGGGGAAGCGCCAGATATTGCCGAGGCCGACGGCCGAACCGGTGGCCGCCAGGATGAAGGCCAGGCGGGTCGTCCATTGCCCGTGGATCGAGGTCGTGGCAGGCATCAGTGGCTCCTTTGTGAGCGGAGACGGAAGGCGTGTGCGCGGCCATCGCGCCCGGGCAGCGCCCGGGCCCGGGCGCACAGCGCGTCGCCGAGTCCGCCGGAATTGTGGGGCAGCGGGTCCTCAGGCTCAACTTTCACCACGGATGCAGGCCCATGCCGACTGCTTCGCCGCGCCGCCTGCAGTACACTGCGCGGGTTATGGGAAAGAAGAAGAAACAAGGCGGCGACAACTCCAGCACCATCGCGCTCAACCGCAAGGCGCGCCACGATTTCTTTATCGAGGACCGCCTGGAGGCGGGGCTGGAGCTGGAGGGCTGGGAGGTCAAGTCCATGCGCGCCGGGCGCGCGCAGCTCAGCGAGGCCTACGTGCTGCTGCGCAACGGCGAGGCCTTCCTGTTCGGGGCCCACGTCACCCCGCTGCCCACTGCCTCCACCCATATCAACCCGGACCCCAGCCGCACGCGCAAGCTGCTGCTCCACCGCTCCGAGATCAACCGCCTGGTCGGCGCGGTGGAACGCAAGGGCTACACCCTGGTACCGATGGCCCTGTACTGGAAGCGTGGCCGCGCCAAGCTCGAGATCGGGCTGGCCAAGGGCAAGAAGGAATTCGACAAGCGCGCCGCCAAGAAGGACAAGGACTGGGAACGCGAGCGGGCGCGGATTTTGAAGCACAACTAACGCCGCTGCACCCCGCCCGCCGTCCCCGTTCCGGCTCGCGCCGGTCGCCCCGGCCCCATCCCTCGCCGTTTACGGTCCCTTCGTCCGGCCGCCTGCCTCGTGGTGGCTGGTCCTGGTTCGTCCTCCGGTGTTTACGTGCCTTCGGTCCGGCCCCTGCCTTGTGGTGGCTGGTCCTGGTTCGACATCCGGTGTTTACGTGCCTTCGGTCCGCATACTGCCTGGCGCTGACTCGCCAGCGCGCCCCGAGGTCCTTTCTTGCTTGCCCAAGAAAGGACCCAAAGAAGGGCACCCGGATTTCGCCCGGGAACCTTGCTCCAGGGCCCTCGGGCCGGCGGCGCTGAACTCGCTACGCTGCGCTTCGCTCAGACATCCAGCGCCTTCTCCCGGCCCGAGAACCCTTCCGCAAGGGGCTCCATACGGGAGGCGAAGTTCAAGACAGAAGGTATTCCGACCCCGCGACACCACAATCGGCATTGCCGCCTGAAAGTCCCCGGCGCCCGCCACGCGGGCGCGGCACGCTATGGCCGAAGGCCGAGCGTGCCCAAGATGTACGAAGACCTAGCCTTCATCCACTGGCAAGACCGTCGGGACAGCCGTTGTCTTGACCTTGAGCCCCCCGTTGTCGTCGCGCCGAGTGGAGAGGGTTTTCGCGGGATCAGAGGCGCTGGATGTCTGAGCGGAGCCGAAGGCGCAGCGAGTTCAGCGCCGCCCGCGAAAAGCCTCGGAGCGAGGGAAACCCCGGCCCGCACAGCGGGCCGGGGTCGCGGCAGTCGGGCGTGTTTCTTGG
>NZ_KB905928.1:0-1281 GCF_000381105.1 Thioalkalivibrio sp. ALE12
CGGATCGGGCAGGGGTGCGCCGGCTCGCCGGTCGATCCATTCACTTCACCCACCACGGGGACACCGCTCCCCGTGGGGGCGGTCTGTCCCCTCCATTCGGAGACAGACCATGACTGCGCGTATCAAGATCACGTTCGAGCGATGGAAGCCCGTCGATCTGGAACTTGGCGAACCCTCCCAGCGGGGATGGATCGATTCCGAGGGCGTCCGAATGGACCCCGAAGATCCCGAGGACCGGTCGGCGGTCGAAGCGGCCGTGGCGTTCCTCAATCGCAAGGGAGCTGTTCACCCCTCCAGTGATCCCCCAACCGGCATCGACCTGTGGTTCTCCACTGAACCCGAGATCGATTTCGAGACCGGGGATCAGGAGATCCGGAGTTACCACCTCAAGGGGTTTTCCGTGGAGGAAGAACTCCAGGTGTTCCACCGGATCCGGTACGGATAACAGGAGGCGAGGATGTACGGGAAGATCGCTTTTGAATACTTCGGCCACCATGTCGAACTCCAGCCCATGGCATCCGCCAAGGGCTGGTATGTCGGTACGGCGGACCCCCTGGACGGGACTCCGTTGTCGCGCGAATCCCTGGAGTATTTCGCCACGGAGGAGGCAACCACGGAGGCTCTGAATACGGGTGCCTGGACACAGCGGGCCCATCCCTAGAACGCACGCCTGAGCGTATCAGGCCTCTGAAAGCACCCCCGGATCGGGCAGGGGTGCGCCGGCTCCGCCGGTCGATCCATTCACTTCACCCACTACGGGGACACCGCTCCCCGTGGGGGCGGTCTGTCCCCTCCAGGCAGGAGATAGACCATGACGTTTTGCACTGAGACGGATCTTGCGATTCACCGCCACCGCGTCCCCGAACTCGAACGGATCCAGATCCTGCCGAGGTATCTCGGGGCACATGCCCTGGCATTTGAAAATAGCGTCTTCGATTCGCTGGGAACCCTGGCGGAAGCCTACAAGGGCGGCTTTTGGGAGTTCTACGAACTTTCCAACGGCGGTTTCTACATGGCACCCGAACAGGAACGGAACCTGCGGATCGTGGTGCCCGGTAACGGCTACGAGGGCGAATTGAGTCCGGATGCGGCGGGCATCATTGCCTGCCTGTTCGCCTTCAACGCGATGGCCTGGCGCTTTCGCGAAGATCGGCACGTCAACCTGTACCACTGGTTGAGGGATTACGCGCTGGACCATGACGAGTCCGGCGAGATTCTTCGCGCGATCGACTAGCCAACGGCATTCCATTCCCCAAAAGGGCGACGGCCCCTTTGGGGGCG